>DAINCW010000034.1:9972-15645 GCA_036732205.1 Solirubrobacteraceae bacterium
CTCCAGCCGCTGCTGCCCGCCGCCGCGTCGTGAGCCCGCGGCGCCTCGGCGCCGCCGCCCTGGGCGCCCTCGCCGTCACCGGCTGCGGCTCGGGCGCGAACCAGCACGCGGGCCCTGGCACTCCGCGGGAACACGGGCAGCGGCGGCCGCTGCTCCCGGTGGCCCCGGCGCTGCGGGTCGCCGCCACCGGCGCGGTCGCGCCGCTGGCCCTGCGCACGGGTTCGGGCGCGCAGCTCGGCGCGAGGCTGCGAGGGCCCGTCCTACTGCGCGTCTCCCCCGGCGGCCAGGCGCTCGCGTTGCTGCGCAGCCGCACCGAGTTCGGCTCGCCGGCGCCTGCCGGGATGGCTGGGCGTCGTCAGCGCGCAGCGCCCGAACAACCACATCGGATGGATCAGCGCGCGCCGCGCCGAGCTCGTCGGGGAGAGCGTGCGCCTCCTCGTCGACCTGTCCCAGCGCCGGCTGACCGTGCTGCGCGGCGGGCGGGAGATCCTGCGCATGCCCGTCGCGGTCGGCGGTCCCGCAACGCCGACGCCGACCGGCCGCTTCGAGGTCACCGACGGGCTGTACACCAACGGCGGGGCGTACGGCTGCTGCATCCTCGCGCTGTCGGCGCACCAGTCGCACATCGCGCAGGGCTGGACGGGCGGCGACCGGATCGCCATCCACGGCACGGTCGACCAGTCGAGCGTCGGCCGGGCGGTGAGCCACGGCTGCCTGCGCGCCCACGACGCCGACCTGCGCCGCCTGCTGCGCGTCGCGACGCTGGGCGCCGAGGTGCGGATCCGGCGCTGAAGGTGGTCTGCCGCTTGCGTTGGTGAGCGCGCCTGCGCGCGCCACGAACGGCGGCGACGAGGGGACTGGAGCTCGTGAACGTCCATTTCGCACCCCTCCAGGGGGGTCAAATGGACGTTCACGCCCGCATGCACAACCGGCCGGGTTTCTTCCCGCCCTCCCTCGAAGCTGCCGTTCGTCGCGCCCGAAGGGGCGCTCCCGGCGCCGCGCGGTAGACCGCCGAAACGCCGCACGGCAGACGCGCCCTACAGCTCGCGGACGTCCGCGCCCATCGGCTCGAACGAGACGCGCTGGACGGTCGCCCAGCCCTCCGCGCGGCGGCGCAGCGCTTCGAACACGCCGCCCGTCTGCTCGAGGTGCGACCACACGAGCACGGTCGGGCCGGCGCCGGAGATCGTCGCGCCGAGCGCGCCGATCTCGGTCGCCTGCTCGACCAGCTCCATCGACCGCGGGTACAGGTGCGCGCGGTGCGGCTGGTGCAACCGGTCCCGCAGCCCCCGCGAGACGAGGTCGAGGTCGCCCTGGGCCAGTCCGAGCATGAGCAGCGCCGCGTGCGCCGCGTTGTAGACGGCGTCGGCCATCGGCACGGACTCCGGCAGCGCCGCGCGGGCATCCGCGGTGCGCACGGGCTCCTCGGGCACGACCGCGATCGCCTCCAGACCCCCCGGCGGGTCGAACCGGGCGACCTCGCCGTCCGCGCACACGACGAACCCGCCACGCAGCGCCGCGGTCACGTTGTCGGGATGGCCCTCGATCTCGGTGGCGAGGGCGAGCAGGTCGGCGTCGAGCTCGAAGAGGTGATCCGCGGCCATGAGCCCGCCGACGACGGCGGCCGCGCTCGATCCGAGCCCGCCCGACAGCGGGATCTTCGACGCGATCCGAAAGACGAAGTCATCCGCGCTGTGGAGACGCTCGAAGGCGCGGACCACGAGGTTGGAGCGATCGCACGCCACGTCGAGGTCGGTCTCCACCGCGAACTCGCCGGTCTCGACGACCTCGAGCTCGAGGTGCAGCGCGATCGCGGCGGCGAACGAGTCGAAGCCCGGCCCGAGGTTGGCCGAGGAGGCGGGCACACGAACGAGGCGGCGGCGCTGCATCTAGGCGAGCACGGCCTCCTCGACCGCCGCGAGCTCCGGCTCGCACGCGATGACGCTCCCCGCGTGGTCCAGCGCCGTCTGGGGGTCCTTCAGACCGTGGCCGGTGAGCACGCACGCGACGCGCTGCGCACCGTTGGCGCCGTACTTCAGCAGGCCCGCGACCGACGCGGCCGAGGCCGGCTCGCAGAAGACGCCTTCGCTCGCCGCCAGCAGGCGCCACGCGTCGAGGATCTCGGCGTCGGACACGGCGCGGACCATCCCGCGCGACGCGGTGAAGGCATCCATCGCCTCCTCCCAGCGCGCCGGGTTGCCGATGCGGATGGCGCTCGCGACGGTCTCCGGCTCGGCGACCGGATGGCCGAGGACCAGCGGCGCCGCCCCCTCGGCCTGGAAGCCGAAGAGCTGCGGCGACGCCCCCATCTCGACGAAGCCCTTCCAGTACGCGGTGACGTTGCCCGCGTTGCCGACCGGGATGCAGAGCGCGTCGAGGTCTCCCCCGGTGTCCTCCAGCAGCTCGAACGAAGCGGTCTTCTGGCCCTGGAGGCGGAACTCGTTGACCGAGTTGACCAGCGAGATCGGCTGGCGCTCGACGAGCTCGCGCACGAGGCGCAGCGCCTCGTCGAAGTTGCCGCGCAGCGCGACGACCCGCGCGCCGTGCACGAGCGCCTGGGCGAGCTTGCCGGTGGCGATGCGGCCCTCCGGGACGATCACGACGCCGCGCAGGCCCGCGCGCGCCGCGTAGGCGGCCGCGCTCGCCGCGGTGTTGCCCGTGGAGGCGCAGATCACCGCCTGCGCCCCCTCGCGCACGGCGGCCGAGACGGCGCACGTCATGCCGCGGTCCTTGAACGAGCCGGTCGGGTTGAGCCCCTCGAGCTTGAGCCACACCTCGCAGCCGGCGCGCTCGGAGATCACCGGCGCGGCGACCAGCGGCGTGGAGCCCTCGCCCAGCGAGACGATCGGATCGCCCTCCGCGAACGGGAGGCGGTCGCGATAGCGCTCGATGAGCCCTCGGGTCCTCATTTGAACTCGGCTTCGATGACCCGGATCGCGCGCGGCCGTGCCCGCATGAAGCCCAGCCCCGCGATCTGGTCGACGGCGGCGAAGAACTGCGACTCGAGCACCGGGTGGGCGACCATCACCAGGCGCGCCTGGTCGCCCATGCCGTGCTGGACCACGGACTTCACCGACACGCCGTTGCGCCCCAGCGCCTCGGCGACCTGCGCCAGCACGCCCGGCTGGTCGTCGACCTCGAGGTGCAGGTAGAAGGCCGAGACGACGTCGGCCACGAACTCGAGGTCCGCGGTGGTCTCCGGCGTGGAGGCCGGGGGGATCATCGCGCTGACCACGTCGCCCAGGACCGCGCTGGCCGTCTGCGGCCCGCCGGCGCCCGGGCCACTGATCGTGATCTCCGTGATCGCGGGCGACTCGATGGTCACGGCGTTGAACGGGCCGTTGACCGAGGCGAGCGGATGGCCGCCGTACAGGAAGGCCGGGTGCACGCGGACGTTGATGCCGCCGCCGATGCGCTCGGCCGTCCCGATGAGCTTGAGCCCGAGCCCGAGCTCGTCGGCGTACTGGATGTCGTCGGTCGTGATGTGCTCGATGCCCTCGTAGCGGACCTCGTCGAGGCGGACCGGCGTCCCGAACGCCAGTCGCGCGAGGATCGCCATCTTCGCGGCGGCGTCGGCGCCGGACACGTCCTCCGTCGGATCGGCCTCCGCGTAGCCCAGCCTCTGGGCCGCGGCGAGCGCGTCGCCGTAGCTCGCCCCGGTGCGCGCCATCTCGCTGAGGATGAAGTTCGTCGTCCCGTTGACGATCCCGGTAATGCGGTCGACGTGCACGGCCGCCAGCGACTCGCCGAGCACGCGGATCACCGGCACGACGCCGCCCACCGCCGCCTCGAAGCGCAGCTGGACGCGGTGCTCGCGGGCGGCGGCCCACAGCTCCTCGCCGTGGCGCGACAGCAGCTGCTTGTTCGCAGTGACGACGTGCTTGCCCGCGGCCATGGCGCGCAGCACGTAGTCGCGCGCGGGGTCCACGCCCCCCATGACCTCGACGATCAGGTCGGCGCGATCGACGATGTCCTCGAAGCTCCCGCGCGACCGCGTCAGGACGCCGGTGAGCTCGGGCCGCAGCCCGGTGATGTGCTCGACCACGTCGGCCCGCTCGGCGAGCAGGCGCTCGAACGCGGAGCCAACCGTCCCGTGGCCGAGGAGGCCGACCCTGAAGCTCACGATGCGACCTCTCGACGCTCCGAAGCGTGAGCTGGTGAGGACCCGCAGGGTCTCACGATGCGACCTCTCGACACTTCGCTGCGTGCGCTGGTGAGGACCCGCGGGGTCTAGACGTCACGCGCGCGCAGGTCCTCGAGCGTTTCGCGGCGCACGACCACGCGCGCCTCGCCGTCCTTGGCGAAGACGACCGGAGGCCGGGGCACGCCGTTGTAGTTGTTGGCCATCGCGTGGCCGTACGCGCCCGTCGCCGGGGTGACGACGACGTCGCCCTGGCGGGGGTCGTCGAGCATCGCGTCGCGGACGATCACGTCGCCGGACTCGCAGTGCTTGCCCGTCAGGTGGCAGAGCGTGGCGCCACCGAAGCGGTCGACGACGTGAGCCTCGTAGCGCGAGCCATAGAGCATCGGCCGCAGGTTGTCGGACATCCCGCCGTCGACGGCGACCCACCTCGACACGTTGCGCTTGACCGACTCGACGGTGTACAGCGTCACCGCAGAGTTGGCGGTCAGCGCGCGCCCCGGCTCGTCGAGCACGCGCACGCCCGCACCGGCGGCGTCGACCTTGGCGGCGACGTAGTCCTCGATGCGCGGCGGCTCCTCGTCGGTGTAGGTCACTCCAAGGCCGCCACCGAGGTTGAGGATCGGGAAGTCGCCGAGCGTGCGGATCGCCGCGACCGCGCGGCGGAAGGGCTCGAGCTCGAGGATCTGCGACCCGATGTGGGCGTGCAGGCCGACTAGCTCGAGTGCGTCCGAGCCGCCGAGGCGGTCGATGGCAGCGCGCGCGGCGTCCATCCCGAAGCCGAACTTCGAGTCCGCCTGGCCGGTGGAGATCGCCGCGTGGGTGTCGCCGCGCACGTCCGGCGTGACGCGCAACAGGACTCGCTGGCGGCGGCCGTCGGCCAGGCGCTCGAGACGCTCGAGCTCGTCGAGGTTGTCGATGACGACCAGTCCGACGCCGCTGTCGAGGGCCAGGCGCAGCTCGGCCTCGGACTTCGCATTGCCGTGGAACACGATGCGCTCGGGCTCGAAGCCGGCGGCGAGCGCAAGGCTCAGCTCGCCCGCGGACGCCACGTCCGCGCCGAGGTCCTCCTCCGCGAAGACCCGCATCACCGCGGTGCACGGAAAGGCCTTGGACGCGAAGAGGACGTCGAAGTCGTTCGTGCGCGCCGAGAACGCGGCGCGGAAGGCTCGGGCGCGCGCCCGCAGGTCGTCCTCGGCCACGACGTAGCAGGGGGTGCCGAACTCGCGAGCGAGCTCGAGCGCGTCGCAGCCGCCCACCTCGAGCACGCCGCGCTCGTTGAGGCGGCTGCCCAGGGGAAAGGCTCTGGAGACCTGTTGGCTGACTGCCATCGTCTGGGAGGATCGCAGTTCATGCGCGTGCGCCGCAGCCGCCCGTGGCGCCCGTGGGCGCCGAGGACCGTGTCCGTCGACGCGCCCGACCTGGGGCGCGCGGACGGCCTCGCGTGGGCGCGCTTCCTGCCCGACAGCGCCCCGCTCGGCTCGATCGTGATCCTCCACGGCGCGGGCTCGGCGAAGGAGTCGCACTACGAC
>DAINCW010000035.1:0-15367 GCA_036732205.1 Solirubrobacteraceae bacterium
CGGACGGGAGCTTCTGGCCCTCGTCGAACATGTCCTCGCGGAAGAGGCCCTTGTACAGCCCAGCGGCGGCGATCGAGCTGGTGTGGTGCAGCACGCCGGCCTCGACGGCGTTGGCCAGCGACACCGCGTTGCGCGTGCCGCTGACGTTGAGCCGCTCGTTGACCTCGTCGTCGGCGGTCATGTCGTAGATCGCCGCAAGGTGGAAGAAGTGGTCGATGCCGGCTTTCTTGAGCTCGGCGACCTGCTTGTCGGCGACGCCGAGGTTCTTCTCGCCGAGGTCGCCGATGACCGCCTTGATCCGGTCCTCCGCGCCGGGCGCGATGCCGCCTGCGGACGTCCAGCCGTCGATGAGCCCGTCGAGCTTCTCCGTGGACCCCGCGCGGACCAGCACGTAGACGTCGCCGTCGCGCTTGCGCAGCAGCTCCTCGACCAGGTGGCGGCCGATGAAGCCGGTGGCGCCGGTCACGAAGTAGGCCATCGTTCTCCTCTCCCGGGAATCAGGGGGCGGAGACTACCCGCGGGAACATAGGCTCCGTCTGCATGGGCCCGCTTCGCCGGCAACGCTCACGCGCGTTCCGCCGCTTCAGTCATAACCGCTTCTGGTGGCACACCCTCGAGGCGACCGATCATGCCCCCACCGTCTACGCGGCCCTGAGCACGCGCGAGTGGCTCGCCCTGCTGGGGTGGTATCGCGACACGCACCGCAACGGGCGCATCGGCGAGGTCAACGTCCCGGCCATGGGACTCATGCACGGGCTGATCGTGGGCAGCGGCCTGCGGCGCATCGTCCAGCTCGGCCACTTCCAGGGGTACTCGGCGCTGCTGCTGGGCTCGATGCTCAAGCAGATGGGCGGCCGGCGGCCTGGTCTCGTGTCGTTCGACATCGACGCCGACTCGACCGCGTTCGCCGGGAAGTGGCTGCGCCGCGCGGGCGTCAGTGACCGCGTCGTGCTGCACACGGGCGACTCCGCCGCGCCTGACGCGCCGGAGCGCGCGCGAGCGGCGCTGGGCGGTCCGCCGGAGCTCGTCTTCGTCGACTCCTCGCACCAGTACGCGCACACGCTGTCGGAGCTGGACCTGTGGGTGGCGGAGCTGCCGGTCGGTGGGCTGGTGCTCCTGCACGACACCAGCGAGTACGCCCGGTCGTTCGACGCGACCGGGCAGGGCGGCGTCGCTCGCGCGCTGGAGGAGTGGGTGCCGCGCCACCCCGAGGTGACCTTCGCGAACCTCAACGGGTTCGTGCCCGAGGGCGCCGACGTCAACGTCCTCGCCTACAAGGACGGCTGCGGCCTCGGCGTCTTGCAGCGCGTGGCCTAGACGCCCGCGCCCGCGCCGCTGCGGCCCTCGCCGCCGGCGAAGCGCGCGGCGCCTGTCTGTGCGTCGGCGAAGACCTCGGGCCCGGCCTGGGCCTCGAGCGCCAGGCCGTCGGCGAGCGGCAGGCCGAAGCCCTCGATGGCAGCCCGGCGGTCGGCGAGCATCGTCGCCTGCGGGAAGGAGGCCAGCGCCTCCGCGTACTCCAGCGCGCGGTCCAGCGCCGACCCGGCGGGCACGACCTCCGTGAGCAGCCCGATCGCGAGTGCCTCCGGCGACTCGACCATGCGCCCGGTGAGGATGATGTCCAGCGCGCGGCTCATCCCGACGATGCGGGGCAGGCGCTGGGTGCCGCCGTCGATGAGGGGCACACCCCAGCGGCGCTCGGGGAAGCCCAGGGTCGAGCCCTCGCCCGCGATGCGCAGGTCGCACCACAGCGCCAGCTCCAGCCCGCCCGCGAGACACCAGCCGTCGATGGCGGCGATCGTCGGCTTGGGCGCCGTGAGGCGCGTGAAGCCCAGCGGGCCGTTGGGGTCCATCAGGCGCGGCGCGAACGTGTCGATCGCCTTGAGGTCGGCCCCCGCGCAGAACGCGACCCCACCGGCGCCGGTGAGGATCAGGACGCGCGCGTCGTCGTCGGCCTCGAACGCGCGGTAGCCCTCCGCCAGTCGCTCGGCCGTCGGGCCGTCGACGGCGTTGCGCTTCGCGGGCCGGTCGATCGTCAGGACGGCGGCCGCGCCGGTCCGCTCGTAGCGGACCTCGTCGGCCTGGGCGCCGCCGGGGCCGGCTACCACCCGCCGCGCCAGTCGCCGCTGAGCGCGGCCGCGGCCTTCTTGCGCGCCTCCTTGCGCTTGTTGAGGCGGTTCTGCAGCCGCGAGAGCAGGAAGATCAGCAGCGGGAAGAACGCGATCAGGATGAACCCGGCGTTCGTGACGACCTTGTCGTCGGTCTGGCCGTAGGTGCCCTCGCCGCCGTCGTGGGCGAGGGCCACGGGGGCGAGCAGCAGGATCCAGAGAAGGGTGACGGCGGCGACCCGCATCGGTGCGGGAGCATATCGCCGGTGAGCACGATCCAGCGTGAGCGCCGCGGCGGCGGGATCGAGGTGCTGCGGCTGGATCGTCCGGACCGCCGCAACGCCATGGACTCGGCGATGCTCGCGGACCTCAGCGCCGCCTTGGGCGAGCTCGCCGGCGATCCCGAGCTGCGCGTCCTGGTGTTCTCGACCACCAGCGACCAGGCGCTGTCGGCGGGCGCCGACGTGTCCGAGCCGCTCGACCACGAGGGCGGCGTCGCGCGCATGGAGGCTTTCTCGCGGCTCTATGTGGCGGTGGAGGCGTTCCCCGTCCCGACGATCGCCGTCTGCGTGGGCAACTGCGTCGGCGCGGGGGCCGAGCTGGCTGCGGGCTGCGACCTGCGGGTGGGCGGCGACAACCTCACGCTCGCGTGGGCAGGGGCGCGCCTCGGCGTCCCGGTCGGTCCGGCGCGGCTGGTCCCGCTCGTCGGCCTCGCGAAGGCGAAGGAGCTGATCCTCACCGGCCGCGTCGTCGGCATGGCGGAGGCCGACGCGCTCGGGCTGCTGGCGCGCACGGCGCCCGCGGCGCAGGCCGAGGCGATGGCGCTGGAGCTCGCCTCCGAGCTCGCGGCGCACCCGCCCGAGGGCATGCGCGCGCTCAAGCGCATGTTCCGTGACTTCGAGCAGACCGGCCGGCGCGTCGCCGCGGAGAACGCCCTGCTGGAGGACTTCCAGCGCCACGGCGGCGGGCTGCCGTCGGGCTGAGGCGCGATCAGACCTTCGTCACCGTCACGTCGACCTGCGTGATGTTGCCAGCCATGTTCTTGGCGATGATGGTCAGCTTGTGCGGGCCGTTGGCCAGGTTCTTGGCGCTGTTGATGTCGATCGTCCCTGTCATCGAGGGGCCCTGGGGCTTGGTGAAGTTGCGGACCTTGTGGCCATCGAGGAGCAGGGTGATGCGTCCGACCGTGGCCGCGTCGTCGGCTTCGACCTTGACGTGCAGCTTCTTGTGGTACTTGCCCGACGTCAGGTTCTTGCCCTGGGGGTCGCCGAGCTCGAGGACCGAGATCTTCGGCCCGTCGAAGTTGCCGCACTGGTCGTTGGTCAGCTGGTCGCCGTTGCGGGTGAGGCCGGCGAACGTGGCGAAGGCCTTGCGCTGCGTGCCGTCGGAGGTGATGAGCCCGAAGCGGTTGTTCGGCGTGTTGTCGGGGCTGAGGTCCTGGAAGGAGAACCACAGCGCCGCCGCGATGTTCGGGTCGTTGGCGATGCAGTGGTAGGCCTGGGCCAGGTAGAGCGCCTGCTGGTCCTCGCTGACGCCGCCGGCCTTCTGGTTGGCCCACACGCCCTGGTCGCAGGGGAGGTCCCGGGTGGTCGCGCGGTTGTTGCCGACGTGGGATCCCGGAGCCACGCCGTTGAGTGCCTGGTCGACGGCCCAGCCGATCTCGTCGAACCAGATTTTGACCTGCCCGGCTACGTCGCGAGAGGAGGCGGTCTTCACGCCGTGCGCCGCAAGGACCTTCAGCAGCTCCTTGTAGCCCAGGAAGGACGAGAACGTGATGATCCCGCCGTTGTCCTTTTGGTAGTAGTAGGGCGAGTTGAGGTTGCAGGCCGTGTCGGCGTGGACCGCGACGCCATCGAAGGACCCCGCGGCGCCGTTGTCGAGCACCGCCGACAGGAACTGCGAGTTGTTGCCCGTCAGCCCTCCGAGCAGCACCGGCGCGTTCGGGCTGCCGGACTTGAACGCGGGGTAGGCCACCTTCAGCAGCGCCGCGTACGCCGGCGCGTCCGGCGCGCCACGCCACCACAGCGGCGCGTCCTCCTCGTTCCAGACCTCGTATGCGCCCACGCTGCCGCCGAAGGCGGCGCTCAGCGCGCGGGCGAAGTTCGCGTAGCCCGCCGGGTTCGGCGGCACCAGGTTGTCTGGGGAGCCCGACTCCCACGACGGCGTCCCCACGACCTCCACCAGCGGCTTGACGCCGAGGCTCGCCATGCGGGCGAAGCCTGCGCGGTAGGCGGTGATCAGCGGACCGTTGAGGCTGCCGGGGCTCTGCTCGACCTGATCGCGGAACACGAAAACCCGCGCCCACTTCGAGCCCGTCTGTGCCAGCGCGTTGAACTGGGCGTCCGAGGAGAACCAGTTCCCCGCCAGGTTGACCCCGAGCTCAGGGGCGGCCTGGGCGCCGGGCGCGGCCAGGGCGAAGCTGACGAGAAGAGCGATCAGGCCGAGGATGCGGCGCAACAGGGGGTCCTTCCTTGGACCGGGGGGGAGCGATTCTGCGTCGCACCGTATTGCAGACCGCGGATCGCGACCACCTAACGTTCGTCCAGACGCCAACGCGCCTACCGGCGCCGGCGGTGCTTCGGCTTGTGGTGCCTGGCCCTGCCGCGCTTCGCGTCGCCGGCGCCCGCGACGCCGAGCTTTGTCACCGTGAAGTCCTGGCTGGACGAGTTGCCCTTCATGTCCTTGGCGAAGACCGTCAGGCGATGCGCGCCCGCGGGGAGCCTCTTCGCCTGGTCGATGTTCATCTCGGCGGTCACGACCCCCGCCTGTTGGGCCGTGAAGTTGCGGATCTTCTTGCCGTCGAGGTACAGCGTGATGCGGCCCACGACATGGCCGTCGGTCGCCTGCACCTTCACGTGCAACTGCTTCGACCAGCTCGACGTGAGCCTGTTCGCGCCCTTTGCGTCGCCGAGCTCGAGCATCGCGATCGACGGGCCCGCGAAGTCTCCGCACGGGTCGGTCAGGTGGTCGCCGTTGTGGGCGTAGTCCGAGAAGGCATCGAAGGCCGGCTTGTGGGAGCCGTCGGGGCGGATGAGCCCGAAGCGGTTGTTCGGCGTGTCGGCCGAGCCGAGGTCGTCGAGGGTGAACCAGAACGAGGGGCCGACGTCGGCTTCGTCGACCGAGAGGCAGTGGTAGGCCTGCTTGAGGAACAGCGCCTGTTGGTCCTCGGGGACGCCGCCGTCCTTCTGGCCGGCCCACACGCCCTGGTCGCAGGTCGCGCGGCTGGTCGACCACCCGAGCTCGGTGAACCAGATCTTGATCCCGTCTACGCCGTGGGCGGCGAGGACGCGCTCGAGCTCCTTGTAGCCGAGGAAGGACGAGAAGGTCAGAACGCCGTTGTTGTCCTTCTGGAAGTCGTAGGGGGAGTTGAGGTTGCAGGCGGTGTCGGAGTGCACCGCGACGCCGTCGAACGATCCGGCGACGCCCTGGCCGAGCAGGTTGTCGAGATAGTCGCTGTCGTTGCCCGTGAGCCCGCCGACGAGCACCGCCGCGTCGGAGCTGCCCGACTTGAACGCGGGATAGGCGGCCTTCAGCAGGGCCGCGTACCCGGCGGGTGCCGTGTCGCCGTGCCACCACAGCGGGGCGTCCTGCTCGTTCCAGACCTCGTACGCGCTGACCGTGCCGCCGAGCTGCCCGGAGAGCCACCGCGCGAAGCTCGCGTAGCCCGCCGGGTCCGGCGGCACGAGGTTGTCGCTTGAGCCGGACTCCCACGAGGGCGTGCCGACGACCACCATCTCGACCTTGACGCCCATCCCCGCGAAGCGGGCGAGCGCCGAGCGGTAGGCGGCGATGATCGCCAGGTTGTAATGGCCACGGCTTGTCTCCATCTGGTCGCGGTAGAGGAAGACGCGGACCCACTTGGCGCCCGTGGACGCGACGGCCTGGTAGCTGGCCTGCGACGTGAAGAAGTTGCCGCCGAGGACCAGCCCGGGCTCGACGGCGGCATGGGCCGGGGCCGCGCCGATCAGGCACGCCGCCAGGCTGGCGATGAGAAAGAGCTTGCGCACGTCGGGTACCCCTGCACCAGGGGAATCGACATCGCGTCAGGCGATCTTTAGTGCAGGCGCCGCAGGAAGGACCTTCACTGGCCCGAGGATGCGGAGAGTGTAGAAAGGGGCATGGCTTCTCTCACCCGCTGGGTCCTCGCCCACCGCAAGCTCGTCGTCGCCTTCTGGGTCGTTTTGACCATCGCCGGCATCGTCGCCGCGCCCGCCGCGACCAAGGCGATGAACCAGCGCTTCACCGTCCCCGGGCAGAAGGCCTGGGAGGCCAACCAGAAGATCCAGCGCCTGTACCACACCACCGGGGGTGGCGACACGGTGCCGCTCGTGCCGGTCGTGGCCCTGCCGAAGGGCACGTCCGTGACGTCGCCGTCCGTGCGCGCCGACCTTCGCCGCATCGACGCGACGCTCGCACGCGCGGTGCCGGGCGTGCGGATCGCGTCGTTCGCGTCCACGGGCGACCGGACGTTCGTCTCGCGCGACGGCCGCACGACGTTCGCGCTCGCGTACCCACCCCGCAGCAAGAACGCGTTCGGCGACAACGCCGACGCCGAGAAGGCCGCGCGACGCGCCCTGCGGGGCGCGACCGTCGGCGGGGCGCCGGTCCACCTGACGGGGTACGACGCGCTCGTCGCCACCTCGAGCAGCGGCAACGGGCCGGGCGTGTTCCTCGAGGCCCTCGTCGGCGGCGTCGGCGCGCTCTGCGTGCTCGGGTTCGTCTTCGCCTCGCTGCTGGCCTTCGTGCCGATCCTGATGGCGATCGTCTCGATCATGACCACCTTCCTCGTGCTCTACGGCGTGACCCGGGTGACCGGCGTGTCGCCGATCGTTCAGTTCCTCGTCGCGCTGATCGGGCTGGGGGTGGCGATCGACTACTCGTTGCTGATCGTCGTGCGCTGGCGCGAGGAATCCGCGCACGGTGCGGCGGGCGACGAGGCCATCGTGCAGGCGATGGGGACCGCCGGGCGCGCCGTGGTCTTCAGCGGCACGACCGTCGCGATCGGCCTGATCGCGCTGATCGCGCTCCCGCTGCCGTTCCTGCGTTCGGTCGGCTACGGCGGGATGCTGATCCCGCTGATCTCGACGCTCGTGGCGATCACGTTGCTGCCGATCGTGCTTCACAACTGGGGCCACCGGCTGAGCTGGCCGCGCCTGCGCAGCGACGACCAGGCCAGCCGCTCGTGGACCCGCTGGGCGGGGCTCGTCGTCCGCCGCCGTTGGCCGGCCGTGCTCGCCGCGGCGGCCGTGCTCGCCGCGCTGGTCATCGCCGCCACCGGGCTGCACTTCGGCCAGTCGGACCCGAACACCCTCGCGAAGCAGGGCGACGCCAAGGCGGGGCTGGCGGTGCTCCAGCGGTCGGGCATCGGCGGCGGCGTGATTTCGCCGGTCGAGATCCTCACGGGGCCCGGTGACGGCCCGGCGGTCGCGAAGGCGACGGCGGCCGTGCCCGGCGTCCACGGGGCCATCGCGCCGGCCGACGCGCAGTGGCGAAGCGACGGCACGGCGCTCGTCGACGTCTTCCCGGTGGCCGACGGCTCGTCGGGCAAGGGCCGCGACACGGCGAAGGCGGTCCGCGATGCGGCGCAGGCCGCGGCCCCGGTCCAGGCCGGAGGCGCCGTCCTGCAGAACCTGGCCTTCGTCGACTCGGTCTACGGCAACTTCCCGCTGATGATCGCGCTGATCGGGATAGTCACCTTCCTGCTGCTCGCTCGCGCGTTCCGCTCCCTGCTGCTGCCGCTCAAGGCGGTGCTGCTGAACATCATCAGCGTCACGGCCGCATGGGGCGTGCTCGTCATCGTCTGGCAGCAGGGCCATGGCTCGGACACGATCTGGGGCATCGCGGCCACGGGCTCGATCGAGTCCTGGATCCCGCTGATGCTCTTCGCGTTCCTGTTCGGCCTCTCGATGGACTACGAGGTGTTCATCCTCGCGCGCATGCGCGAGGAGTACGACAAGACCGGCGACACGCGCGAGGCGGTCGTCCGCGGGATCGGGCGCACCGGCCGGCTGGTCACGAGCGCGGCGCTGATCCTGTTCCTCGCGTTCGCGGCACTGGCCTCGGGGCCCGAGACCGACATCAAGGTGATGGCGACCGGCCTTGCCGCCGGGATCCTGCTCGACGCCACCGTCATCCGGGCGCTGCTCGTGCCGGCGGTCGTCTCGCTGTTCGGGCGCTGGAACTGGTGGCTGCCGCCGGGGCCGGCGAGGCTCCTGCGCGTGGAGCCGTCGCTGCCGCCGGGCACGGCGGCGTCCGAGGCGAGCGGCGACTGAGGGCCCTGGGGCTGCGGCTACGGTGAGGGCGTGGCCGTCCTCATCGCCTCCGATCTCGGCAAGGACATCGCCGGGCAGCCCTTGCTGCGCGGGGTCTCGCTCAAGCTCGAGCGCCGCGACCGGCTGACCGTCGCCGGGCGCAACGGCGCCGGCAAGACGACGCTGCTGCGGATGCTCATGGGGGAGACGGGGATCGACGGTGGCGAGCTCGTGCTCGAGAAGGGCGCGCGCGTCGCGCTGCACGACCAGCGCCCGCCGCGGGAGCGGGGACTCAGCCTGCGCGACCACGTCACGTCCGGCGCCAGGGACCTCGTCGCGCTGGAGCAGGAGCTCTCGCGGCTGGAGGGCGCGATGGCCGACGGCGCCACCGACCAGAGCACGCTCGACGCGTACGCGCGCGCGCAGGCGCGGCTGGAGCACGGCGGCGGCTACACCTGGCGCGAGCGGGCGATGGGCACCGTGCACGGCCTGGGCTTCACCGACGACGACCTCGACCGCTCGCTGAGCACGTTCTCCGGTGGTGAGTTGACTCGCGCGTCGCTCGCCCGCGCGCTTGCGGCCGGGCCCGACCTGCTGCTCCTGGACGAGCCGACGAACCACCTCGACGTCGAGTCCCTCGAATGGCTCGAGAAGGCGCTCGTCGAGATGGACGCGGCGATCGTGCTCGTCGCCCACGACCGCTGGTTCCTCGAGGCCGTCGGGACGGCGGTCCTCGAGCTCGAGGCCGGGCGGACGCGGTTCTTCGCCGGGCCGTGGCACGCGTGGCGGCGCGAGCAGGCGGCGCGCGAGCTCGCTCTCGGTCGTTCGATCGAGCGCCAGGAGGCCGAGATCGCGCGCATGGAGCGCTTCGTCGAGCGCTTCCGTGCGAAGGCGACGAAGGCGCGCCAGGCCCAGTCGCGCGTGAAGGCGATCGACAAGCTCAAGGCCGGCCAGTCGACGCGGGATCCGCGCGGGCACACGCGGCCGGAGGCCGTGGGTCGAACGCGGGAGCTCGGGTTCGCGTTCAAGGCGCCGGAGCGGTCGGGACGAGTCGTGTTCGAGCTCGAGGGCGGGCGGCTGGAGGTGCCCGGCCGCGTGCTGCTCGACGACGCCGAGCTGTGGCTCGAGCGCGGCGAGCACGTCTCGCTCGTCGGGCCGAACGGCAGCGGCAAGACGACCCTGCTCGGCGTCCTGACCGGGGCGGCGGAGCCGGCGGCGGGCAAGGTCAGCACAGGGCACAACGTCAACCTCGGCTACCTCAGCCAGCACGCCGAGGAGCTCGACGACGCCGCGACGGTCCTGGAGGCCGCGCAGCGCGCGACCGGCCTCACGCCGAACAAGACGCGCGCACTGCTCGGCCGCTTTTTGTTCTCCGGCGACGAGGCGGAGAAGGCGGTTGCTGACCTGTCGGGCGGCGAACGGCGACGCCTGTCGCTCGCGGTGCTGGTGGCATCGGGGGCGAACGTGCTCGTGCTCGACGAGCCCACCAACCACCTGGACCTCGAGTCGCGCGAGGCGCTGGAGGACGCGCTGCGCGACTTCCAGGGCGCGCTGCTGCTCGTCTCGCACGATCGCGCGCTGCTCGATGCCGTGGGCACGCGCACCGTGGCGGTCGAGGACGGCACGCTGCGCTCGTACGTCGGCGGCTGGGCCGAGTACCGCCGCGAGCGCGAGGCGCGCGCGGAGCTCGCGCGCGCGCCGCGGGCCGCGAAGCAGAAGTCCGCACCGCGCGAGCAGGCCGCGCCGGCGCGCTCGAAGAACGCGCAGCGGCGCACCGCGGAGCTGGAGCGCGAGATCGAGCGGGCCGAGGCCGAGCTGCGTGCGGTCGATGACCAGCTCGCGGACCCCTCCGCGTGGGCGTCGCCTTCAAGCGCGGAGCGCAGCACCAAGCGCCACGAGGACGCCAAGCGGCGCGTGGCCGAGCTGCTGGAGCAGTGGGAGGGCGTGGCGGGCTAGTTGGGCTGGGCGGGCTGCCGTGGGACGTGGGTGAGCGCCCCTTCGGGCGCGATGAACGGCAGCTTCGAGGGAGAGAGACGCTTGGTGGGGCGCGCCCGGCGCATGGTGAAGTCCGCGCGATTGGTATCTAAGGGTTGGTATACGACCCCCAGGCACCAATTGCGCCCAGCACTCGTCATCGCGGCAGCCGCACCCCGCTGCTCGCCCCCTCAAAGCCGGTCGTTCGTCGCGCCCGAAGGGGCGCTCACCCACGCCACATGGTCAGCCGCCCGCGGCCGCGATCGCGGCCGGCATGTCGGGGTAGTTCTCCATGCCGGCGATGAGCTCGTCGCGGATCGTGATGAGGACCGCGCCGTTCATCTCCACCGGGATCCCGCTCTCGCGCCCGCGGCCCTTGATGTGCAGCAGCACGGCCAGCCGGCCGGGGGTTCCGGCGACGACCTCGGCCACCTCGAACAGCAGGTCGTCCACCACCTCGGCGAACGACGACAAGTAGCGGCGGATGCCCTCCTCGCCGTCGTAGTCGTCGGGCTCGGCCGACGTCGCCGGCGACACGCTGCCGTGGAACTGCGAATGCAGGTACGGCATCAGCTCGTCGACCCCGCCGCGCGTCCACGCCGTCATCGCCTCGCGCACCATCGTCTCGGGATCCACCCGGTCGAGCCTACCGGCGGCCTTCGAGCGTTCACCGATGCGCCTGGTGGCCGGTCTGCGGCGCGCGTACCCGTGGTGCGCTGTACTGCTGACGATGCGGCCAGAAGATTTGGGTGATCAAGGCGGCGCGAGCCCGCGCGAGGAAGGCGACGCGCTCGGTGCGGCCCGGCGCACCGAGCTGGCGGGTGAGCGCACCGACCTCGCGGGCGAGCGAACGCAACTCGCCTGGTGGCGCACCGGGCTCACCGCCATCGCGGTGGGCGTCGGCGTCGGGCGCGTCCTGCCGGAGCTCGGCTCCCACACGCACTGGCCCTATCCGGCTCTCGGCGCCGCCTACGCGCTGTACGGCGTGGCCTGCATCGGAATCGCGGCCCGGCACACGCGGCCGATGACGATCATGACCGCGGCGGGGATCGTCCTCGGGCTGGCCACGGCCGCGCTCGTCATCGGCGACGCCTGAGCTTCGGCTACCGCTTCTCCGCCGAGCCTTCACGTTCTTTTCACAACTCGGCCACAAGCGCGTAACAGGCTGCGCACCATGCGCTGCCACCCTCGCGACGTGACCAAATATCGCATCACCTCAGCCCTGGCCGCGGCCGCCCTCGCCACCGGGCTCGCCGCATGCGGCAGCTCGAGCTCCAGCTCGAGCAGCAGCGGTGGCAGCAGCGGCGGTGGCGGGAGCGCCACGCTGAACGGCGCCGGCTCGACCTTCGCCGCGCCGATCTACCAGGAGGTCGGCTCGCGCCTGAAGGGCCAGGGCGTGACCGTCAACTACCAGCCCGTCGGCTCCGGCGCCGGCGTCTCGCAGTTCACCTCCGGGACCAGCGACTTCGCCGGCTCCGATCCGGCGCTCAAGCCCGCCGAGGCGCAGGCCGCCTCCAAGCAGGGCGGCCCGCCGGTGCAGATCCCGTTCGCCTTCGGCGCGATCACCGTCTCCTACAACCTGCCGGGCGTCCAGAAGGGCCTCAAGCTCGACGGACAGACCGTCGCCAACCTGTACCTCGGCAAGATCACGTCGTGGAACGACCCGGCGATCGCCAAGCAGAACCCGGGCGTGAAGCTGCCGTCCACGAAGGTGACCATCGTCCACCGCTCCGACTCGTCGGGCACGACCAAGGGCTTCGCGCAGTTCCTGGCCGACTACAGCCCGGCCTGGAAGAGCGGCCCCGGCGTCGACAAGACGGTCAAGTGGCCGACGGGCACGGGCGCCAAGGGCAACGACGGCGTCGCCGCCGCGGTCAAGCAGACCACGGGCGCGGTCGGGTACGTCGAGCAGGCCTACGCCCTCCAGAACAACTTCACCTACGCCGACGTGAAGAACAAGGCCGGCAAGTACGTGACGCCGACGCTGGCCGCCGTGACCGCCGCCGGTGAGGGCATCACGATCCCGAACGACCTCGGGATCGGCATCATCGACGGCGCCAACCCGGCCGAGTACCCGATCTCCTCGCAGACGTTCGTGATCTTCCATTCCGACCTCTGCAAGGGCGGCCTCAGCAAAGCCGACGCGGCGGGCGTGAAGACGTTCGTCGACTACCTGCTCGGCGACGGGCAAAACGTGCTCAAGCAGCTGTCCTACGCCCCGATCCCCGCGGCCCTGGTGGCCAAGGACAAGGCGGCGGCGGCGAAGCTGACGTGCAACGGGGCGGCGCTTTAGTGGCACCGAACCACTAGCCGTCCATGGAAGCCAGCGCGATCACTCCGCGCCCCGGTCGCTCGCTCGGCGAGCGGCCGGGCGCGGCGCGCCTGGCTGACCCGGCGTTCCGGTGGGCAGTCACGGTCCTTGCGGCCGGAGTGCTCGTCCTCATCGCGTACTTCTTCGGGAAGCTCATCTCCGAGGCGCAGCCCGCGCTGTCGCGCTTCGGCATCCTCGGCTTCACGTTCGACAACGACTGGGACGTCTCGCGGGAGATCTACGGTGCGCTCCCGCTGCTCGTCGGGACGCTCGTCACGTCGGCGATAGCGCTGCTCATCGGCGTCCCCGTCGCGATCGCGACCGCCGTCTACCTCACCGAGCTGGCCCCCCGGCGCGCGCGCGGCGTCCTCGTGATCGGAGTGGAGCTGCTGGCGGCGGTCCCGTCGGTCGTCTACGGCCTCTGGGGCGTCTTCGTGCTGATCCCCAAGCTCAAGCCGGCCGAGCAGTGGTTCACCGACACGTTCTCGTTCATCCCGTTCCTCGGCGGCGGCACGGTGGCCGGTCCCAACTACTTCATCGCCGGCCTGATCCTCGCGATCATGATCCTGCCGATCGTCTCCGCGATCTCTCGAGAGGTCATCGCGACCGTCCCGTCCGAGCACAAGGAGGCGGCGCTCGCGCTGGGCGCCACGCGCTGGGAGATGATCCGCATCGCGGTGCTGCCGTACTCGCGCGCTGGGATCACGGGCGCGGCGATGCTCGGGCTCGGCCGCGCGATCGGCGAGACGATCGCGGTCACGCTCGTCGTGGGCAACGCGCCGCAGATCGGCCACCACATCTTCGACCAGGGCTACACGCTCGCCGCCGTCATCGCCAACGAGTTCGGCGAAGCCGCCAATGACCCGATCCACCGCTCGGCGCTGATCGCCGCCGGGCTCGTCCTCTTCGTCCTGACGCTCGTCGTCAACGCCGCCGCCAGGGCCTTCGTCGTGCGCGCCGAGCGGGGCAGGTTCGCCGGATGAGCGCGGCCGCGCTGCCATCGGTCAGCCCGCGCCGCCGGCGAGCGGACCGCGTCGCCCGCGGCCTGTTCGCGGCGGGGACCATCCTCGCGCTCATCCCGCTGATCTTCGTCATCTACTACGTCGTCGGCAAGGGCATCGGCGCGTGGAGCCCAGGCTTCTTCACGACCGACCCCACCGGCTCGTTCCTCGGCGATCCGGGCGGCATCAAGAGCGCCATCCTCGGCACGCTGGTCCTCGTCGCGCTCGCGACGGCGATCGCCGTGCCACTCGGGGTCGGCGTCGCGCTCTACCTGGTCGAGTACGGCCGCACGAGCCGGTTCGCTGCCGTCGTGCGCTACTTCGTCGACGTCATGACCGGCGTGCCGTCGGTCGTCTTCGGCCTCTTCGTGTACATCACGCTGATCCTCGCCAGTGGGTTCGGCGGCTTCGCCGCGTGGAAGGGCTCGGTCGCCCTCGCGCTGCTCATGCTGCCGGTCGTCATCCGCTCGGCCGAGGTCGTCCTGCTGCTCGTCCCGTCGTCGCTGCGCGAGGCCGCGCTGGCCCTCGGTGCGCCGCGGTGGAAGGTGACGCTGCGCGTCGTCCTGCCGACCGCGCTGCCGGGCCTGATCACCGGCTCGCTGCTCGCGGTCGCGCGCGCGGCGGGGGAGACCGCGCCGCTGCTGTTCACGGTGGCGATCGTCAACGGCACGTCGTTCGACCTGGGCAACCGCATGAACTCGCTGCCCGCCTACATCTTCCAGAACGTCGGCCAGGCCCAGGACCGTCTCGTGCAGCGCGCCTGGGGCGCTGCCCTCGTCCTGGTCTCCATGATCCTCGTCCTCAACCTCGTCGCGCGCCTCGCGCAGCGAAGGAGCCGCCTCGCGTGATTAGTGTGACCCGCGTGCCCGAGCCTCAGACCCACAGCGACCCCAGCGTTCCCGCGCCTCGCGCGGCCGCCTCGCCGGTGGCTCGTCAGGCGCGGGCCGTGCGTCTGGCGAACCTGAACGCGTGGTACGGCGACACCCACGCCGTCAAGGGGGTCTTCCTCGACTTCGAGCCCAACCAGGCGACGGCGATCATCGGCCCGTCCGGCTGCGGCAAGTCGACGATGGTGCGCTGCATCAACCGCATGCACGAGGAGATCCCGGGCGCGCAGGCGCGCGGGAACGTGCTCCTCGACGACCTCGACCTGTACGGCGACGGCGTCGACGTGGTGGCCGTGCGCCGGGCGATCGGGATGGTGTTCCAGAAGCCCAACCCGTTCCCGACGATGTCGATCTTCGACAACGTCGCGTCCGGGCTGCGCCTGACCAACCGGCGAGTCCACCCTGAGCAGGTCGAGGGCGCCCTGCGCGTCGCGGGGCTGTGGGACGAGGTCAAGGACCGCCTTCACGCCCCCGGCATGGGCCTCTCGGGCGGCCAGCAGCAGCGCCTGTGCATCGCTCGTGCGCTGGCCGTCGAGCCCGAGGTCATCCTCATGGACGAGCCGGCGTCGGCGCTCGACCCGATCGCCACACTGAAGATCGAGGAGCTCGTCTCCCAGCTCAAGCAGCGCGTGACCATCGTCATCGTCACCCACAACATGCAGCAGGCGGCCCGCGTGGCGGACCGCACCGCCTTCATGCTCGACGGCGAGCTGATCGAGGTCGGGCCGACCGAGAAGATCTTCACCAGGCCCGACGACCAGCGCACCGAGGACTACGTCACCGGGAAGTTCGGCTAGCCGTGGGAAGCGAGGGCAGGCTGCACTTCCAGGAGGAGCTG
>DAINCW010000036.1:0-3345 GCA_036732205.1 Solirubrobacteraceae bacterium
GCCGCAAGATCATCGTCGACACCTACGGCGGCATGGCCCGCCACGGCGGCGGCGCGTTCTCAGGGAAGGACCCGTCCAAGGTCGACCGCTCGGCGGCCTACGCCGCGCGCCATGTCGCCAAGAACGTCGTGGCGGCCGGGCTGGCCGAGCGCGCGGAGGTCCAGGTCGCCTACGCCATCGGCGTGGCGCACCCGGTCAGCGTGATGGTCGAGACGTTCGGCACCGAGAAGATCGGCCGGGCGAAGATCGCCCAGCTCGTCGACGAGCACTTCGACCTGCGCCCGGGCGCGTTCCGCGAGGAGCTGCGGCTCCACCGCCCGATCTTCCAGAAGACCGCGGCCTACGGCCATTTCGGCCGCGAGGACCACGATTTCACCTGGGAGAAGACGGACAAGGCGGCCGCCCTGCGCGCCGCCGCCGGGCTCGGCGAGAAGGCCGCCGAGACGGTCTAGCCGAATATCGGAGTGACAGTTCGGGCCTCTTCCGCCGCGCGCCGCACCTAGAACAGCTCCCGCAGGACTCCCGCGCCGCGCGTGAGCACGAGGAGGTACGCGGCGACGATCATGAGCGCCACCAGGGCCTCCACCAGCTGCCGGCCGAGCGCTTCACCTCCGGGTCGTCCATGCAAGAGCGATAACGCTTGTCCCCGCGTGGTCTTGCGGTGTGATCCGAGGCGCGGCCTACCCTCGAGGCGTGCCTGCCGTCGCCCAAGTCGAGCCCCTGACCACCGCGCGCGCCCTGCGAGGGCCATTCGACTACCTGCACCCGGAGCACGAGGCGATCGGGGTCGGATCGATCGTGGTCGTCCCGTTCGGGCACCGCGACGTGACCGGGGTGGTGACCGGACTGGCCGACGAGTCGGACGTCGCCGACGACCGGCTCGTGGCCCCGCGGAGGGTCCTGCCGGCCTCCGTGCCGGCCGATCTGGTCGATCTCGCCTTCTGGATGGCGGCCGAGTACTGCTCGACGCCCGCCCGGGCACTGCAGCTCGTGCTTCCCCCGGCGCGGGTGCGCCGCGACCGCGGCCGGCGTCCCCAGCACGTCGCGGTCGGCGCGCGCCGGCCCGAGCCCCCCGAGCTCACGGCGGCCCAGTCCGCGGCGCTGGAGGCGATCGCCGGCGCGGGGCCCGACGAGCGCCTGCTCCTGCACGGCGTGACGGGCTCCGGCAAGACCGAGGTCTACCTGCGCGCCGTGGGGGCGGCGTTGGACCGTGGCGAGGGCGCGATCGTGCTCGTGCCCGAGATCGGCCTGACCCCGCAGACGGTCACGCGCTTCATCGAGCGCTTCGGGGACACCGTCGCCGTCCTGCACTCGGGGCTGACGGACGGCGAGCGCCACGACGAGTGGCTGCGCCTGCGCCGCGGCGACGCCCGGGTGTGCGTCGGCCCGCGCTCGGCGGTCTTCGCGCCCATCGAGCGCCTGGGCCTGATCGTGATCGACGAGGAGCACGACCCGTCCTACAAGCACGAGGGCGATCCGCGCTACGACGCGCGGCTCGTCGCCGAGCGGCGCGGCTGCCTCGTGGTGGCCGGGACGGCGACCCCGCGCCCGGAGTCGTTTCGGGCGATGCGTCGCGTCGTCTTGCCCGAGCGCGTCGACGGGGCGCGCCTGCCGCCGGTCGAGGTCCTCGACATGCGCGACTGCGCCACGGCGCTGCACCCGCGGACCTACGCGGCGCTGCTCGACGCGCCCAAGTCGATCGTCCTGCTCAACCGCCGCGGCTGGTCGAACTTCCTGAGCTGCCGGACCTGTGGCCGGGCGTGGGGGTGCCCGTCGTGCGACGTCACGCTCGTGCTCCACCGGGCGAGCCGCTTTCTCGCCTGTCACCACTGCGGGTGGCGCCAGGCGGTGCCCGAGCGCTGCGACGACTGCGGGTCGGTGTCGGTGGCGCGCCACGGGGCCGGAACGGAGCGGCTGGAGGCGGAGCTCGCTGGGGCCGGGCTGCCGACGTTCCGCCTCGACGGCGACGTCAAGCACGCGGTCGAGGTCCTGCGCGCCTTCGAGGGCGCGGAGCGCGGCGTGCTCGTCGGCACGCAGATGGTGGCCAAGGGTCACGACTTCCCCGACGTGACGCTCGGCGTCGTGCTCGACGCGGACGCCACTTTGCGGTTCCCGGACTTCCGCGCCGAGGAGCGGACGTTCGCGCTCGTCGCGCAGCTCGCCGGACGCGCCGGGCGCGGACCGGCCGGCGGCCAGGTCCTCGTCCAGGCGATGGCGCCCGACGCGGCGTCGATCGCTGCCGCCGCGCGCCACGACTCCGAGGGCTTCCTCGCCGGCGAGCTGCGCCGGCGCGAGGCGCTGCGCTACCCGCCGTTCTCCACGCTGATCCGCGTCGTCTGCTCATCCGAGAAGGCCGGCCTGGCGGCTGAGGTCGCGGCGGCGGTCCGCGCCCGCCTGCCCGGGGCGCTGGGCCCGGCGCCGCTGTTTCGCCTGCGCGGCCGGGAGCGCTCGCAGGTCGTCATCAAGGCGGCCGACCGGCCCGCCGCGGTACGTGCCGTGGACGAGGCGGTGCGGGCCGAGCACCGCCGTGGCGTGGCGATCAGCGTGGACGTCGACCCGCAGTAATCTGGCCGCCATGGCCGAGCAGGACGACGTCGAGGTCGCGCCCGACGACGAGCAGGAGCAGGGGCCGCCCCCACTCGACCCCGAGGCCGCCGCGCGCCGCGAGGCGGCCCTTCGCCACGTCCGCGTGTTCGGCGACCCGGTCCTGCGCTCGCGCGCCCGGCCCGTCGAGCGCTTCGACGAGGAGCTGCACCAGGAGATAGCCCGCATGGGGGACCTGATGCGCGACTCGATCGGCATCGGCCTGGCCGCGACCCAGCTCGGCGTGCAGCACCGCGTGCTCGTGTACCGCGTCCAGCACGAGTCGCCGGTCGTCGGCCTCGTGAACCCCGAGATCGAGTGGCACAGCCGTGAGGAGGAGTCGATGGAAGAGGGGTGCCTGTCGCTGCCCGGCGTCCACGTCGACGTCGACCGCGCGATCCACGTTCGCGTCCGGGCCATGGACGAGCACGGCGAGGAGATCCGCGTCGAGGCATCGGGCCTGGAGGCGCGCGTGATCCAGCACGAGGTCGACCACCTCGACGGGGTGCTGATCCTCGACCGCACCTCGCGCGAGCAGCGCAAGGAAGCGGTGCGCGCCCTGCGCGAGCGCGAGCGCGAAGCCTCCGCGGCGTGAGGAACGCCGCGCCGTGAGACCCCGCGGGTCCTCACCCGACCACGTTGCACGCCGTGGGAACGCCGCGTCGTGAGCCTCGCCTATCTCGGGACGTCGGAGTTCGCGGCCGGCGTCCTCGAGCGGCTGGTCGCGGACGGCCACGCACCGGGGCTCGTCGTCACGCGACC
>DAINCW010000036.1:3355-6780 GCA_036732205.1 Solirubrobacteraceae bacterium
GGGTCGCGGTGTGCGCGTTCGGGTCGCTCATCCGCCCGCCGCTGCTGGATCGAGACCTGCTCAACGTCCACCCGTCGCTGCTGCCGCGCTGGCGCGGGGCGGCACCGATCGAGCGGGCGATCATGGCCGGTGACGAGCGCACCGGCGTGGCGATCATGCGGATCACAGAGGGGTTCGACGAGGGACCGGTGGGCCTCGTCGACGACGAGCCAATTCATGGCGACGACGACTTCGGGACGCTTTCGGCCCGCCTGGTGGAGATCGGCGCACGGCTCCTCGTCGAAGCGCTCGATTCGTCGCCGCGGTTCCGGGCGCAGGGCGACGATGGGGTCACCTATGCGGAGAAGATCTCCGCCGGCGACCGCACGCTCGATCCCGCGCGCCCGGCCGTCGAGCTCGACCGCGTCGTGCGCGCCCTGCATCCGCACATCGGCGCACGGCTGGCGCTGGCCGACGGCTCGTTCCTGCGTGTGCGCCGCGCGCAGCCGGTGGAGAGCGCGGCCGAGGCGTCGGGGCCGCTCGTGGTGCCGTGCGGCGCGGGGGCGCTGGAGCTGGTCGAGGTTCAGCCGCCGGGTGGGCGGCCGATGGATGCCGAGGCGTACGCCCGCGGCCGCGGCGGGACGCTCGCCCTGCCATGAGCCCGCCCCCCGGGCGCGTCAGCCCTGCTCGGCTCGTCGCCTATACCGTGCTGCGAAGGGTCTTCGAACAGGGTGCGTACGCCGACCGCGCGCTGCGCGGCGAGCTCGAGCGCGCGGGCGACGCCGTCGACGACCGCGAGCGGGCGTTCGCCATGCAGCTCGCCTATGGCTCGGTGCAGCGGGCGGGAACGCTCGACCACGTCACGTCTCGGTTCGCCCGCGGCGGCATCGAGCCCGCGATCCGGGCGGCGCTGCGTCTCGGCGCGTTCCAGCTGCTGTTCCTCGGCGGCGTGCCGGACCACGCGGCGGTCGACGCCTCGGTCGAGCTGGCCAAGCGGGATGCGCCGCGCGCGGCAGGCCTCGTCAACGCCGTGCTGCGCAAGGTGGCCGGCGAGGGGCGCGCGATCCTCGATGCCCTCGACGACGCGACGCCCGCCGGGGCCGCGGCCATGCACTCCGTGCCGCGCTGGCTCGCCGAGCTGTGGTTCGAGGCCTTCGGCGCCGACGAGGCGCGGGCGCTCCTGGGGTCGGTCAACGAGCCCGCGGAGCACGCGCTGCGTGCCAACGCGCTCGTCACGACGCCGGACGGCCTGATCGCCGCGCTGCCCGTCGACGCCCACCGCGGCTCCGAGCCCGGCGAGGCGGTGGTCGTTGACGGCCCGTTCGATGCTCACGCCAGCCCGCTGTTCGCGACGGGCGCGCTGATGCCGCAGTCGCGCGCCTCGATGCTCGTCGCGCACGCCCTGGACCCGCAGCCGGGCGAGCGCGTCCTGGACCTCTGCGCAGCCCCCGGCGGCAAGACCACCCACCTCGCTGCGCTGATGGGCGACGAGGGCCGCGTCGTCGCCGTCGAGCGCCACCCCGGCCGGGCGGATGCGCTGCGGGCGACCGCCGCGCGGATGCGCGCGACGTGCATCGAGGTCGTGACGGCCGACGCGACCGCGTTCGTCGCCGGCGAGCCCTTCGACCGTGTCCTTGTCGACCCGCCGTGCAGCGGGCTGGGCACGCTGCGCAGCCGGCCGGACCTGCGCTGGCGCGCCTCCGTCAGCGACGAGCTGCTGGCCGAGCAGCGCGCGATCCTCGCCGCGGCGACGGCGGCCGTCAGGCCGGGTGGGCGGATCGTCTACTCGACGTGCACGCTGTCGGAGCGCGAGAATGAGGAGGTCGTGGCCGGTCGGGCTGCGACGATGCGCACGACGACGCCGCACCGCGACGGGACGGACGGCTTCTTCATCGCCACCATTGAAGCGTGAGCACCGACAAACCCATCGACCTCGGTCCGAAGTGCCCGAACTGCCACGAGCCGTGGCTGCGGACCACGAACCTCGCGGGGCGCTACCGGTGCGTGTACTGCCTGCACCGCTACGAGCTGCGGTCGGTCTGCCCGAACTGTGGTGAGCACTCCACGATCGTGCGCATGTCCTCAACCGCCACCACGACCTGCCAGGCCTGCGGCGACTCCATGCTGCTCCCGATCTGATGGCCCGCGCCGGCGTCGCTCCCTCGATCCTCTCCGCGGACTTCTCGCGCCTGGGCGAGCAGGTGCAGGCCGTGCTGGACGCCGGGGCGCAGACGATCCACGTGGACGTGATGGACGGCCACTTCGTCCCGCCGATCACGATGGGGCCGATCGTCGTCGAGGCGCTGCGCGAGCGGGTGCACGGTGCGGGCGCGATCCTCGACGTCCACCTCATGATCGAGCGCCCCGAGCGCCAGGTCGTGGCGTTCGCCGAGGCGGGGGCCGACCGGATCCTCATCCAGGTGGAGGCGACCCCGAACATCCACTACGCCATCAGCGCGATCCGCGAGCGCGACCTCGAGGCCGGTGTCGTCATCAACCCCGCGACGCCCGTCAAGGCGGTGGCCGAGGTCGTCGACGACGTGGACGTCGTGCTGTGCATGACGGTGAACCCGGGGTGGGGCGGTCAGGCCTTCATCCCCAGCTCCTTCGACAAGATCGCGCGACTGCGGGCGCTGGTCGGCGACCGGGCGCTCATCGAGATCGACGGCGGCCTCGACGCCAGGACCGTCGGGCAGTGCGCAGACGCCGGCGCCAGCATCTTCGTCGCCGGCTCGGCGATCTTCGGGGCCGACGACCCCGCTGCGGCCTACCGCGAGCTTGCGGACGCCGTGGGCGAGCGGCGGTAGACCCCGGCGAGCAGGGCGCACAGCAGGCCGGCGCCCAGCGCGTAGCCCACCTCCACGCGCAGAAGCTGGTCGCCGACGATGGGCAGCACGGTCCAGACGATGAAGGCCACCGCGGCGGCCATCCACGCGGCGCACGCCAGCTGCGCCTGGCCTCTGGCAAGCGCCGCCTGATTCAACGTCCCGGCGCTGAGGTGGAGGCCCATCCCGATGCCCACGAGCGCCAGCCCGACGCGCCCGTAGTGGAAGTGCTGGCCGAAGAGGTGCGTCATCGCGAACGGGCCGACCGCCAGCAGGCCGAGTGCGACCGCGCCCGCGAAGGCGGCGATCGCGAGCACCGTCGTGCGAATCGCGCGGGCGAACGCCTCGTGGCCCTCCGTGGCCTCCAGGCCCGCGAGGTGGGGGAGCAGCGAGGTCTGGATCGCCTGGAAGAGCTGGAGCGGCGCGCGGGCGATCAGCAGGACGTTGAACACGATGCCCGCCAGCGCCGCGTCCTTGGACGTCGCATCCGTGGTGAGGACCGCCGCGTTCAGCAGCGCCTGCTCGGCCAGCATGATCCCGGCGACCGACAGGGCGAACCCCGTGCTGCCGCGCATCGACAGTCCCGGGTCGCCCGGCTCTTCGCCCGGCTCGGGCTCCGGG
>DAINCW010000036.1:6790-14916 GCA_036732205.1 Solirubrobacteraceae bacterium
CACCCTCGTGCGGCTCGTTGCGGCGGGCGAACGCCAGCGGGACGACCATGAGCGAGACGAACGGCGCCGCGGCGATGCCCAGCGCGACCGCGTTCTGGCCCTCGGCGAGCCCGACCGCCACGGCCAGCGGGAAGCAGAACCGCGACAGCGACTCCATGAGCACGAGGCCGCCGTAGAGCCCGAACATCTGGTGACCCGCGAGCCAGCCGCGCGCGAAGTAGCTGGCCGCGTAGAACATGATCCCGACGACCAGCACCCAGTACAGCGTCGAGCTGCCGTCGAAGACGTGGTCGCGCAGCTCGTGGCGCAGGGCCAGCGCGACGACGAGGAAGACGACGGCGAACGATGCCTGGATGAGCATCGGCACCCGCATTGGGTGGTCGCCGTGGCCGCGGGCGCGGCGGTCGGCGATCGTACGCGAGAGCAGCTGCTCGATCGGCCGGTAGATCACCGAGATGATCACGAACATCACCGACCACAGAAGGTCCAGGCGCTTGGCCGCCACCTCGCCCAGCACGTGGGAGGCGACCGAGAAGTAGGCGAAGGTGAAGAGGCCGGTGGTCGCGATCCCGATCGAGAGGATTCGCGCGCCGCGGCTATAGCCGGACAAGGAGCATGGTCCAGGGGAAGGGAGACCGCTTCTCGACGACCTCTCCATGCCTGGACAGCAACTCGACGAAGCTCCGCTTCGACCAGTGGTTCAGGTGACCGGGAGTGTTCCCCAGGTCCTTCCAGTACGCGCCGCGCGCCATGTTCAGCATGCGCCACAGCGGCTCTCGCGGGACCGACACGAGCAGGTGCGACGTCGCGACGCGCGCCATCTCGGCCACGGTGTGCTCGGGATCCGGAACGTGCTCGAGCACCTCGATCGCCGAGGCGACCTCGAACTCGCCGTCGTCGAACGGCAGGTTCTCCGCCTTCATGACGCGGTAGTCCAGGTTCGGCGCCTGGCGCCTGGCCCACTCGGCGTGAAGCTGCGGGTCGTCGAGGTCGATGCCGACCACGCGGCCACCGATGCGCTTGGCCCACTGCTCGGTCAGGACGCCCTCGCCGCAGCCGACGTCGAGCAGCGAGGCGGCCCCGGCCTGCTCGAACAGCGCGTCGAGCGTGTCCTCGAAGCGGGCCATCAGCCGCTTGACGACCGGGTTCGCCGAGCCGTACTTGTCGTAGGTGTTGCCGGTGACCGTGCCCTCGCGGTCGACCGTGACGGCCGGCGTCATACGCGCAGGGCCTCGCGCTCCTCGGTGCGCCCGGGCGCCTGCGCGCCGGTCGTGGCGTCCTGGCCGGTGTGCCGCGCGCCCGGCTCGTAGTGCGACGGCGCGACGCCGAGCTGGAGCTCGATGCGGCGGACGCGCTCGAACGTGCGCTGGGCCATCACGCGCTGCGCGTAGAGCAGGTCGCCGATGATCCCGAGCGCGCCGAGCAGCATCGCGGCGTTGAAGAGGACCGCGCCGAGGATCAGCGACTGGACGTGGCCCTTGCCCGAGCCATCGATGTAGAAGTAGGCGTAGCGGCCCCAGACGACGACGGCGATGAGCAGCACGATCGCCGCGAGCGTCCAGAAGACGCGAAGCGGCTCGTACTGGCTGTAGATGCGGAAGATCGACAGCGTGTTGCGCCGGACGTACGCCCACATCGAGGGGAACAGCCGCGACTCGCGTGTCTGCTCGTTGGTTGCGATCGCGACGTGGTCGGTGGCCACGAGCAGCTTGCCCGCCTGGATGATCGTCTCGAGCGTGTACGTGAACTTCGACACGACGGCCATCTGGAGCGCGGCCTCGCGGTTGTAGGCGCGAAAGCCCGACGTGGTGTCGGGGACGTCGGTGTCCGACGCCTGGCGCACGACCCACGACCCGAGGCGCTGGAGGGCCTTCTTCAGCGGCGAGAAGTGCTCGAGGTTGGTGACCTCGCGATCGCCCACGACCATGTCCGCGCGCCCCTCCACGATCGGCGCGACGAGCTTGGGGATGTCGGCCGCCGAGTACTGGTTGTCGGCGTCCGTGTTGACGATGACGTCGGCGCCCAGCTTCAGGGACGCGTCGAGGCCGGCCTGGAAGCCGGCGGCGAGCCCCTTGTTGTTCGTGAGGCGGACGATGTGGTCGACGCCATTGGCGCGCGCGACCTCGATCGTCCGGTCCGTGGACCCGTCGTCGATGATGAGCCACTCGACGACGTCGAATCCGGGGACCTCGCGGGGCAGGTCGGCGAGGGTCGCAGGGAGCTGCGCCTCCTCGTTCCAACACGGGATCTGGATGATCAGCTTCATGGGAGACTGACCTCGAGTCTACGTGGAAAGCGCCACGCTCACCTGGCCCGGGATCCGGGCGCTCGACGCATCCGGCCTGGCCAAGGCGGGCTTCGCGCTGCTCTGCGCGATCGCCCTCATCGGGTTCCTGGTCTATCCGACATACCCCAACTACGACAGCTATTACTCGATGCTTTGGGGGCGCGAGGCCCTTCACCTGCACCAGCTGTCGTTCGTCGGCTACCGCCATCCGACCGAGCACCCACTGGCGATCGCAGTGGGCGGGGCACTGTCGTTGCTGGGCGACGGCGGGGACCGCGTCTGGGTCGGGCTCACCATCGCGTCGTTCCTCGCGCTTGTCGCCGGGCTGTACCGCCTGGGCCGTCTGACGTTCGGGCCGGTGGTCGGCGCGGTCGCGGTCGTGCTGCTGATGACGCGCTTCAACTTCCCGTTCCTGGCCGTTCGCGGCTACATCGACATCCCGTTCCTGGCCATCGTCGTCTGGGCCGCGGCCTGGGAGGTGGAGCGCCCGCGACGCGGCGTACCCGTCTTCGGAGCGCTGATGGCGGCCTCGCTGCTGCGACCCGAGGCGTGGGTGCTCATCGGGCTGTACTTCCTATGGTGCTTCCCGACCGCCTCGTGGCGGACGCGGCTGCTGTACGCCGCCCTGACCGCGGTCGGGCCGGTCTCCTGGGCGATCCTCGACGCAGCCGTCACCGGCGACGCGCTGTTCTCGCTGCACTCGACGAGCGGCCTCGCCGAGGAGCTCGGGCGTGCCAAGGGCCTGTCGGCGGTGCCCGCAGCCTCCAAGCGGTTCCTACTCGACCTCGACAAGGCGCCGATCATGCTCGCCGGGCTCGTCGGCGGCGCGCTCGCGCTGTGGTACGCGCCCCGGCGGGCGGCGTTGCCGATCGTGCTGTTGGGGTCGGGCGTGCTGACGTTCGGCGCGGTCGGCGTGGCCGGCCTGTCGGTCATCGAGCGTTACCTGCTCGTGCCGTCGGTGATGGTGATGATCTTCGCGGCGGTGGCCATCGGGGGCTGGACGATGCTGCGCGAGGGCTCGCGCGTCCGCCTGGCCTGGAAGGTCGTTGCGGCCGCGCTGGTGGTCTTCGCGATCGTGTTCAGCGCGCTGCGCCTGAACCCGAGCTCGTTCGAGACGGAGCTGCGCTTCCGCGGCGACGCCCACGCCGCGCTGACCCAGGTGCTGCGCGCACCCGCCACCCACCAGGCGCTGCACTGCGGCCCGGTCTCGGTGCCGACCCACAAGCTCGTGCCCGACGTCCGCTGGATCCTCGACCGCGGCGCGCAGGGCGTCGTCGCCCGCGCCGACCCGTCGCCCCGCGTCGCGCACCGCATCCAGCGCGGCGTGGCCATCGTCGTGACCGGCCGCGACGCGCTGGCGCGGCAGGTCTTCGTGGACTCGACGGTGGACCCGATCGTCAACCTTCCTCCGGCGGGGTTCCATCGCATCGCCGTGAGTCGCTATTACGCCGCGTATGCCCGCTGCTGACATGACCGCCACAGCGCGCCCGCTCACCGCGCGGGCACGCGCTGAGGCCGTGCCGCTCGTGTCGCCGTACGCGATCGCGCTCGTGCCGGTGCTCGTCGTCGCGCTCGTGCTGCGGCTGTGGGGTGCCAAGCACGGGCTGCCCTACGCCTACAACGCGGACGAGAACGGGCACTTCGTCCCCAAGGCGATCGGCCTCTTCGGGCACAGCTGGAACCCGAACTACTTCGTCAACCCGCCCTCCTACACGTACCTGCTGCACATCGTCCTGCTCGTGTGGTTCGGCGGGCGCGAGGCCGTCTCGCACACCTACGCGACGAACCCCACCGAGGTCTTCCTCATCGCCCGCGCCACGTCGGCGATCCTGGGCACGCTCGCGGTGTGGCTCGTCTACCTCGCCGGCGCCCGGTTCTTCGACCGCCGGGTGGGGCTGCTCGGCGCCGGCCTGATGGCGGTGGCCTTCCTGCCCGTCTTCTACTCCCACCTCGGCCTCAACGACGTCCCCACCCTGGCGCCGGTGTGCCTGGCGCTGCTGGGCATCGGCGGCGTGCTGCGCCGCGGGCAGCGCGGCGACTACGTGGTCGCCGGCATCGGGCTCGGCCTGGCCTGCGCGACCAAGTACACCGGCGGCATCATGCTCCTGCCGCTGCTCGGCGCCGCGGCGGCGCAGTACACGGCTGCGGGCGGCCGCGACAGCGCGCTGAGGGGCCTCGGGGCCGCCGCCGGCGCGGCGATCGTCGCCTTCCTCATCGCCAACCCGTACGCGCTGATCACGCCGAGCAACTTCCTCGACGGCATCAACCACCAGTCGGCGGCCACCGACGAGGCCGGGGGCAAGGTCGGGCTGACCCAGGACGGCGGGATCATCTACTACCTGTGGACGCTGACCTGGGGCCTGGGCTGGGTCCCGGCGCTCGCGGCGCTCGGCGGCGCGGTGGCCCTGTGGCGCGACGAGCGCCGGCTCGTCTGGGTGATGGTGCCCGCGCCGATCCTGTTCTTGATCTTCATGGGCACGCAGGGTCGCTACTTCGGGCGCTGGCTGCTGCCGATCTTCCCGATCATCTGCCTGCTCGCCGCGTACGCGGCGCTCGAGCTCGCCGACCGCGCCGGGCGACGAAGGCCGGCGCTGCGCCCGACCTTCACGGCGCTCGTGGTGGTGGCGCTGTGCCTCCAGGGCCTGATCTTCAGCATCCACGCCGGGCTCGTGCTGTCGCGCCCGGACACGCGCAACGTCGCGCGGGCGTGGCTCGTCGCGCACGTGCCCGCGACGACCAAGATCGTGGTCGAGCCGGCCATGCCCGACTCGTGGGCCCAGGACGTGGGGCGACCCTCGCCGCTGACCTCCAACGGCTACCGGTGGGTGAAGTTCGCCACGAGCCGATCGAAGTTCGATCTCAATGGCAACCCGATCCGGGAGGGGCCGGGCCGCATCGTCTCGGTCGAGGACTACGAGAAGACGACGTATCCGAGCCTGGTCGACCAGTACGAGCGCGGCGGCTACTGCTACGTGATCAGCGCCTCGACGCAGTCGGGGCGAGCCTTCGCCGCGCCGAAGGTCGTGCCGCAGGCGGTGAAGTACTACCGGCGCCTGCGCGCGCGCTCGACGGTCGTCTACCGCGTCTCGCCGTACGGGGGGGCGAACGACCGCGTCGCGTTCAACTTCGACTGGTCGTTCGACTTCTACCCGCTCTCCTACCACCGGCCGGGCCCGGTTGTGACGATCTACCACCTGAACCGCGGCGCCTGCGCGCCCACGACCGGCTAGCACGGCTCCCTATCCTTGGGGGGTGGCCGTGATCACGGAGATCGACCACGCCCACCTCGCGCGGGCCATCGAGCTCGCGCAGCGTGGCGTGGGGCGCGTGACGCCGAACCCGAACGTCGGGGCGGTCGTCGTGCGCGACGGCGACGTCGTCGGCGAGGGCTGGCACGACCGCTACGGCGGGCCGCACGGCGAGGTCGCGGCGCTGCGCGCCGCCGGCGAGGTCGCGCGGGGCGCCACGCTCTACGTGTCGCTCGAGCCCTGTTGCCACCACGGCCAGACCCCCCCGTGCACGGACGCGATCACGGAGGCGGGCGTCGCCCGGGTCGTGGTCGGCTCGGACGACCCCAGCGACAAGGCCTCCGGCCGCGGGCTGGGCATCCTGCGCGACGAGGGGATCGAGGTCGTCGTCGCCGAGGGCGAGCTCGCCGCCCGGGCGCGGCTCGGCAACCAGGCCTTCCGCAAGCACGCGCGCACCGGCCGCCCGTGGGTGCTGTTCAAGTCGGCCATGACCCTCGACGGCAAGGTGGCCACGCAGACCGGCGACTCCAAGTGGATCTCCGGCGAGTCGAGCCGGGCGCGGGCGCACCAGTGGCGGGCCGCTGTGGACGCGGTCGCCGTCGGCGTGGGCACGGCCCTCACCGACGACCCCCAGCTCACCGCCCGCGTCGACGGCGTCGTGCGCCAGCCGCGGCACGTGGTCTTCGATTCGCTGGCCCGGCTGCCGATCACCAGCCAGCTCGTCACCGCGGCTCCCGAGATTCCGCTGACCGTGGTCGTGTCGCGCGCCGCCCGGCGCACCGACACCGACGCGCTGGAGGCCGCCGGCGCCGACATCGTCGTGGCGGCCGGCGAGAACGAGCCCGGCCGCGTGCGCTCGGCGCTCACCCAGCTCGGCGAGGCCGGGGTCACCGCGATCCTGCTCGAGGGCGGCCCGCACCTCGCGGGCGCGTTCCTCGACGCCGGCGAGGTCGACGAGATCCGCCTGTTCCTGGCGCCGGTCGTGCTGGGCGGCCGCTCGGCGCGCGACCCGCTCGAGGGCGAGGGCGTCGACAAGATCGCCGAGGCGACGCGCGCGCTGACGCTCGACTGCGAGCATGTCGGCGAGGATCTGCTGGTCTCCGCCCGGCTGCGGGAGTGGTGACGGCGTGTTCACCGGCCTGGTCGCCGACCTCGGCGAGGTGCATCGTGTCGATCGCAACGGCGACGGCGTGCGCCTCTCGGTGCGCTCGTCTCTCGCCTCCGAGCTGAAGGAGGGCGACTCGGTGGCCGTCAACGGCGTCTGTCTCACCGCCGTCGGACTGTGCGCCGGCGAGCTGTTCGGCGCGGACGTCGTGTCCGAGACGCTGCGCCGCTCGTCGCTCGGAGATCTCGAGCCGGGCGCGAAGGTCAACCTCGAGCTGCCGCTGCGCGCGACGGACCGCCTCGGTGGGCACGTCGTGCAGGGACACGTCGACGGGATGGGCGTCGTCGCGTCAGGGCCGCCCGAGGTCCGCATCGAAGCCGGCGAGGAGTTGCTGCGCTACGTGGTGGAGAAGGGGTCGATCGCCGTCGACGGCGTGTCCCTGACCGTGGCATCGGTGGACGAGGGCGGCTTCACCGCCGCGCTCGTCCCCGAGACGCTCGAGCGGACGACGCTCGGCGCCGCCACGCCGGGGACCGTGGTCAACCTGGAGGTCGACGTTCTCGCCAAGTACGTCGAAAGGCTCGTAACGCGATGAGCACCAAGGCCAAGACGCCGTTCAGCACGATCGAGGACGCCATCGAGGACATCCGCGCCGGGCGGATGGTCGTCGTGTGCGACGACGAGGACCGCGAGAACGAGGGCGATCTCACGATGGCGGCGCAGTTCGCGACTCCCGACGCGATCAACTTCATGGCCAAGGAGGCGCGTGGGCTGATCTGCCTCGCGCTGACCCCCGAGCGCTGCGACGAGCTCGGCCTGGACCTCATGGCCGCGAAGAACGAGTCGCCGTTCGAGACGGCCTTCACGGTCTCCATCGAGGCGCGCGAGGGCGTGACCACGGGCATCTCCGCCGCGGATCGCGCCCGGACGATCCAGGTTGCCGTCGACCCCGAGTCGTCACCGCGCGATCTCGTCCAGCCCGGCCACGTCTTCCCGCTGAAGGCCCGGATCGGCGGCGTGCTCGAGCGCGCGGGGCAGACCGAGGCGGCGGTGGACCTGGCCCGCCTAGCGGGGGTGAACCCCGCCGGCGTGATCTGCGAGGTCATGAACGACGACGGCACGATGGCGCGCGTCGGAGACCTGGTCGGCTACTGCGAGCGCCACGCGCTGAATATGATCACGGTCGCCGACCTGATCGCCTACCGGCGCAAGAACGACAAGCTCATCGAGCGGGTCGTCTCGACGAAGCTGCCGACCGCGTTCGGCGAGTTCACGGCGGTCGGCTACCGGTCGGTGGTCGACGAGAAGCACCACGTCGCCCTGGTCAAGGGCGACGTCGACGGCAAGGAGGACGTCCTCGTCCGCGTGCACTCCGAGTGCCTGACGGGCGACGTCTTCCACTCGCTGCGCTGCGACTGCGGCGAGCAGCTGGAGTCGGCGCTGGCGATGATCGAGCGTGAGGGCCGCGGCGTGCTGCTCTACCTCT
>DAINCW010000037.1:0-2731 GCA_036732205.1 Solirubrobacteraceae bacterium
TCGACGAGATGTCCGGGCATCTGCGCGCGCTGCTGCGCGACGTGCTGTGCGGCCACCTCGATGCGGACCTGCGCAGCCTCGCCGACCGCATCGCGGCGGAGGAGGAGGAGGCGCGCTTCACCGACGCTGAACAGTCCACCGACGACCGGGCACCGGTCGACGATCTCTTCTAGCGCTCGTCGCCTGGCCTGAACGGGCCCGTACGCCTACACTCCCCGCGGGATGCGCTTTCGGGGGAGGGTCACCGCGCTGTTCGTCGTGCTGGCCGCGGCGTCGTCGCTCGTCGCGACGGCCACGGCGGCGGACAACAGCACGCCGGGAACGGCGAAGGGTCCGATCGACGGGTCGGACATCCACGCCACGCTGTCATCCGCCATCGACCAGGCCTGGTACGTCGCCTATGCCGCGCGCGACGGCGTGCTGACGCTCGGCGGGTCGTCGACCGCGAAGTGCAATGCCGACAGCCTCATGCACGTGACGGTCTATGACGCCGACTCGCTCGGGCCGCCGCTCACGGGCGCGGTCCTCTTCGGTGGCGGGCCGTATCCGGTGACGAACGCGTCGAAGATGCACCTGCTCACCGGTCACCGGTACATCTTCAACGTCTACGAGTCGGAGGGCTGCGAGGGCCTCGGCTACTCGATCAGCTTCGCGCCCGCGAGCCTGTTCACGTCGACGCTGAAGCCAACCGCGCCCTGCAGCGCGGCGCGCGGCGTCGGCAGCGGTATCCGCAAGCTCCTGGCCCGCGCGCGCCGCATCGCCGCCAGGTCCGGCCCCGCCGACGTCCGTGCCGACGCCCGCCGCCAGGTCAGCGAGTTCACGGTGCAGCTGTCGGACGCCCGCAGCGCGACGGCCACGGCGTGCGCCCGCGTCGACCTCGCGTCGATCCAGCCCGGCGGTTAGCTGCCGAACAGGTGGGCGTGGACGGCCACCAGGCCGTCGATGTCGTGCACGTCGCCGGCCAGCTGCGGCACGATCACGGGGTCCTTGACGCCGAGCTCGGAGCGCAGGCGCGCGATGCTTGCGGCGTCGCGCTGCGCCAGTGCCCGCGCGTCCGCGTAGGCGGCGGCGACCTTGGCCGCGAGCGGCTCCCCGAGCTCGCCCGCGAGCTCCCGGCGCACCGCGCGCGGCTCGCGGTCGAGCCCCACGGCCGGCTGCACCCGGTTGATCACCAGGCCGCCGAACGGCATCGCGGCCTCCTCGAGCTTGCCGCGGAAGAAGATCGCCTCCTCGACCGGCTCGTGTTCCGGCGACGTGACGATCAGGAACGTCGTCCCCGGGTCGGCGAGCAGCTTCTTGACTGCCCGGGCGCGCTCGCGGAACCCATCGATCAGCCCGCCGAGCGCGCGGAAGAAGACGCTGAGGTCGGAGAGCAGGTCCACGCCGGTCACGCGCCGCAGCACCGAGAAGACGACCGCCGTCCCGCGCCCGACGACCCGCGCGGCAAGGCCGGTGGGCGCCAGGAACACCCGCAACGCGCGCCCCTCGAAGAAGTTCGTCAGCCGGTCGGGCGCGTCGAGGAAGTCCAGGGCGTTGCGCGACGGCGGCGTATCGAGGACCAGCACGTCGAAGTCGCCCTCGCGGTCGAGCTCGTAGAGCTTCGCGATCGCCGTGAACTCCTGGGACCCGGCCACCGCGTTCGACAGTTCTTGGTAGATCCGGTTGGCTAGCACCTCCTCGCGCTCGCGCTCATCGACCGCCAGGCGCCCGATCAGCTCGTCGAACGTGCGCTTGGGGTCGAGCATCATCGCCCACAGCTCGCCGCGCATCTCGATGCCGTGCCCCGCGAACCGGGCCGGGTCGACGAGCCGCGGCTGGTTGTCCAGCGCCGCCAGCCCGAGCGAGTCGGCCAGGCGCTTGGCCGGGTCGATCGTCACCACGGCGACCTTGGCGCCGCGCGCCGCGAGGCCCATCGCGAGCGCTGCCGACGTGGTCGTCTTGCCCACGCCGCCCGACCCGGCGCAGATCACCACGCGCTTGTCCTTGACCAGCCGGGCGACGCTCGCGCGGGGTCTCACACTGCACGCCCCAACCTGCGCGCGAGGGTGTCCAGCTCGACGTCGCCCGCGACGAACGAAAGGGTGCACGTGGGTGCCCCGACCCGCCGGCGCAGCCGCTGGAGCTGGGCCCGCCCGGCCTGCGCCAGGCGGTCCTGCGCAAGGGCCGCGGCGATCGCCGGGTGGGTGTCGCGGCCGGCGAGCACGCGCCGCTCGCCGGCCGTCAGGCCCACCCGGTGCACGCGGTTGACCACGACGAGCGCGAGGTCCAGGCCCATCTCGTCGCGCAGTCGGGCCTCCAGCGTCAGCGTCTCGTTGACCGGCATCTCCTCCGGCGTCGTCACGCCGACGACGGCGGTGCGCGCGGGGTCGGAGAGCATCTCGTGGATCAGCCCTCCCTGACGGTTGATCGGCCCCACCCTCGCCGCCTCCGCGAATGTCCGCGGGGCCGCCAGCATCGCCAGTGCGTGCCCGGTCGCGGGGGCGTCGAGGATCACGAGGTCGTAGGGGTCGCCGGGGTGCGTGCGGCGCTCGTCCTGCGCGAGGTCCCAGACCTTGCCGATCGTCAGCAGCTCGCGCATGCCCGGTGTCGCCGCGGCGAAGTAGTTGAACGCGCGGCTGCCGGCGAGCACGTCGGCCAGCGCCTTCGCGGGCAGCTGGTCGATGAGGTACTCCTCCATCGCCGCCTGCGGGTCGACGGAGAGGGGGTCGGCGCCCGCGGCCGTCACGGTGTG
>DAINCW010000037.1:2741-5958 GCA_036732205.1 Solirubrobacteraceae bacterium
TGCGCTTGCCGCGCTCCGCCGCCTGGACCCCGAGCGCCGCTGCCACCGTCGACTTGCCGACGCCGCCCTTGCCGGTGACGACGACCAGGCGGTGGTCGAGGAGGGCTATGCCCCGCCGCTCCAGGGGTCGACCCGCTCGGGACGGAACACGACGCCGAGCCCGCGCAGCGCGACGAGCCCCGTACGCGGGTAGAAGGCCGCGTCGTTGGGGTCCTTCGTGCTGTACGCGAGCACCCCAAGCCCGTCGTCGCCGGCCGTGAACCAGTGCGCGACGCCGGTCCCCGGCGGGCGCGAGACGATGGACCCGGGCCGCACGTCGTGCTCTTCCTCGCCGATGTGGACCACGCCGGCGCCGTCCAGCACGACGAACAGCTCCTCCTCGAGCGAGTGGCAATGCGGCGGGGCGGCCTCGCGCCCGGGCGCGATCGCCATGTGGTTTAGCGCGGAGACCTTCGCGCCCGCGGCCTTGCCGGGGAAGCGGCCCAGCGCCTTCCCCGGGCCGTTCTCGAAGTCGACGGTCGGCGCCTGGTCCAGCGCGACGACGTTGCCCGCGCGTTCCGGGGCGGGATCGGGCAGCGTCAGCGGCCCGGCGTTGCTCTCGCGGACGAACGGGTGCTCTCCGTCGACGGGCAGCCAGTGCGGCCCGAGCCACATGGACTGCGCGCGCGGCAGCCAGGTGATGTTCGTGTCAGAGCCCTCCGCGAAGAGAAGGACGTCGAGGCCGTGGTCGCCGGCGAGGAACGTGTGCGCCAGCGATCCGCGCCCGTAGACCACGCAGTCGCCCTCGCTGACCGGGTGTGCCTCGAGCTCGCCTCCCGACGCCGGTTGCTGGACCGAGAAGCCCGAGCCGCGCAGGACCCACGCGATCTCCTCCTCGTCGGCGTGGTTGTGCAGCGGGGCGTTGCGCCGGTTGGCCGGGATGTCCCAGCGGCTGAGCCCGACGTGCTCGGCCTGGACGAGCTTGCCCAGCTGCCGGCGTCCGGCGGCCAGGTCGCCGAGCTCGTACGTGAACGGCGCCATCTCGTCGGTGTGGCTGACCATGGCGCCGCAGGCTACCGGCGGTTAGGGTCGCGTAGTGGGAACCTCGCCTGAGCAGGCCGTCGACGCGATCAACGCGGTCTCCGGCCGGCACGACGGATACCGCGCCGCCCACGCCAAGGGCGTCCTCGTCACCGGGACCTTCACCGCGACGCCGGAGGCCGCCGCGCTGACACGCGCCGCGCACATGCAGGGCGAGTCGACCCGCGTGACGGCCCGGTTCTCCAACGGGAGCGGCAACCCGAAGGGGCCCGACAGCGCGCGCGACGGCCGCGGCCTGGCGGTCAAGTTCTACCTGCCCGACGACACGCGGACCGACATCGTCGCCGTGACCCTGCCGTGCTTCTTCGTCAACAGCCCCGACGACTTCGTCAAGTTCACGCGCGCGGCCAAGCCGATCGGCAACACGGAGATCCCCAGCCCGGCACTGCTGCTGTTCCTCGCCACGCACCGCAGCGCGTGGCGCGCCGCGCGCGCGGGCATGGCGCTCAAGCCCCCGCCCAGCTACGCCAACTGCCGCTACAACGCGATCCACTCCTTCCGCTGGGCCGACGCGGGCGGCGGCGAGCGATGGGTCCGCTACAGCTGGCTGCCGGAGGCGGGCGAGGAGAGCATCTCGTCAGACGAGGCCAACCGGCGCGGCCGCAACTACCTCCAGGACGAGATGCCCGACGAGCTCGCCAAGACTCCGATGCGCTTCGCGCTCCAGGTCCAGATCGCGGCGGACGGCGACCCGATCGACGACGCCACGGCGGTGTGGCCCGACGACCGCGAGACGGTCGCGGCCGGCACGCTGGAGATCACCGGCATGGACACCGAGCGCGAGCGCGATCCGGGCGACGTCCTCGTCTTCGACCCCACCCGGGTGACCGACGGGATCGAGCTCTCCGACGACCCGATCCTGCGCTTTCGCTCACCCGCGTACTCGGTCTCGGTCAAGCGCCGCAGCGGCGCCGTGAAGGATTAGCGCGAGCGCCTGCGAATAACGCCCCCGTACGGGTCCACCGCGACCATCGGAGTCCTCCCGTGAGCAAGGCCAAGGTCATCGTCTTCGCCAACCAGAAGGGCGGCGTGGCCAAGACAACCACCACGCTGAATCTGGCCGCGGCCTTCGCCGAGGAAGGTCACCGCGTCCTGTGCGTGGACATGGATCCTCAGGGCAACCTGACGATGTCCCAGGGCATCGATCCCGACACGCTCGAGAAGTCGATGTACGACGTGCTCGTCCACGACCTCTCCATCCGCGAGGTCATCCGCAAGCGCGAGATCGACGTGGCATGCGCCTCGATCGACCTGGCCGGCGCGGAGATCGCGATGTCCACCAAGATCGGCCGCGAGCGCTCGCTCGAGAAGGCCTTCGTGCCGATCAAGGACGACTACGACTTCATCTGCATCGACACTCCGCCGAGCCTCGGGCTGCTGACGATCAACGCCCTCACGGCGGCCGACAAGGTGATCGTCCCCGTGCAGTGCGAGTATCTGTCGATGCGGGGGCTGATCCAGCTCCAGAACACGCTCTCGATGATCCGCGAGAACCTCAACCCGAAGGTCGACATCGAAGGGATCCTTCCGACCCTGGTCGACTCCCGGACGGTTCACGCCAAGGAGGCCATCGAGATCCTCGAGGAGAACTTCGGCGACCGGGTCTTCGCTTCGCGCATCCGCAAGACCGTTCGCTTCGCCGAGGCCCCCGTGAAGGGCATGTCGGTGCTCAAATACGAACCCGACGGGGTCGCGGCACAGATGTACCGCGACCTCGCGAAGGAGGTCCTCGGAAATGGCAGGCGGTAAGCGCGCGAGCATGCGGGAGGGCCCCCTGGCGGCCCTGTTCCGCTCCACGTCCGAGGGCTCGCAGCCCCGTGACGAGGACAAGCCCGGCGAGCCGGGCGAGCCCCACGCGTCGCAGCCGCCCGCCCAGGACCGCTCCGCGGTGCCCGAGCCCCGCGTGACGGCGGCGGAGACGCCGCCGCGTCCCGAGGTGCCGCACCCGTCGCTGCGCCCGAACGAGCCGGAGGTCCCGTCCGCGCCCGCGGAGCCTCGGATCCCGTCGCCGCAGGAGCGCCTGCGTCACGCCTTCTCGTCGGAGATCCCCTCCGACGTGCTCGAGCGTCCCGGCGCGCCCGCTCCCCCGGCGGACGTCTACGCGCGCAGCGCCGAGCCCGCCTACGGGGGACTGAGC
>DAINCW010000037.1:5968-10815 GCA_036732205.1 Solirubrobacteraceae bacterium
TCGGCGGCGCCGGTGTCAACGCGGTCAACCGCATGGTCGAGGCCGAGGTCGAGGGCGTGGAGTTCATCGCCGTCAACACCGATCTCCAGTCGCTTCAGCAGTCCAACGCCGACATCACGCTGCACATCGGCGCCTCCGTCACGCGCGGGCTCGGCTCGGGCTCGAACCCGGAGCTCGGCCGCCAGGCGGCGATGGAGGAGTACGACAAGATCAAGGCGCTGCTGAAGGGCAGCGACATGATCTTCATCACCGCCGGCTCCGGCGGCGGAACGGGGACCGGCGCCGCGCCGATCATCGCCCGCATCTCGCGCGAGCTGGGCGCCCTGACGGTCGGCGTGATCACGAAGCCGTTCGGCTTCGAGGGCTCGCGCCGAGGCGAGCAGGCCGAGGAGGGTGTCGCCGCGCTCGCGGAGGAGGTCGACACGCTCATCGTCGTGCCGAACAACCGCCTGCTGGCGGTGCTCGACAAGAACACGTCGATGGTCGACGCGTTCCAGGTCGCCGACGACGTGCTGCGCCAGGGTGTGCAGGGCGTCTCGGACCTCGTGACGCTCCCGGGGCTGATCAACCTCGACTTCGCCGACGTGCGCACGATCATGTCCGACGCCGGCCCAGCGCTCCTGGGCATCGGCATGGGCACGGGCGACAAGCGCGCTCTCGAGGCGGCCTCCGCGGCCGTCGCGTCGCCGCTGCTCGAGACGTCGATGGACGGCGCGCGCAAGATCCTGCTGTCGATCACCGGCGGCAAGGATTTGTCGTTGTTCGAGGTCAACGACGCCGCGAAGGCCGTCAGCGCGGCGGCGCACCCCGACGCGAACATCATCTTCGGCGCCATGGTCGACGAGAAGCTCGACGACCAGGTGTGGGTGACCGTGGTGGCGACCGGCTACGCCGACTCGCCGCGGCCCGCCCGCAAGCGCGTCGAGGAGCCTGCCGGCGAGCCCCGCGTGAGCCGCGCGGCGGACCGCCCGCGCGAGGGGTCTGCGACACGTCGCACGGGCCTGGGTGTCACCGAACTCGACGTCCCCGAGTTCGTCCCCCGTCGCTGACGCCGTTTCGGCTTTGCTGGCGGCGTCCTCGCTCGCTCGCGTGCTAGCGCACGCCACGCTCACTGCGTCTTTGCCACCAAAGCCGATCCGGCGCCATCGATGGTGAAGGACCGTCGATGACTGATGACTGAAGGGATTGTCGCCGCCGGGCACCCGCTGACCGCTGAGGCCGGGGCTGCGGTGCTGCGCGATGGCGGCAACGCGGTGGATGCCGCGGTTGCCGCGATGCTCACGAGCTGGGTCGCCGAGCCGCTGCTCACGGGACCTGGCGCGGGCGGCTACATGCTGGTCGCCGGCGCGGGGGAGGAGCCGACGCTGCTCGACTTCTTCGTCGAGGCGCCGGGGCGCGGAACCGACACGGCGATGCGGGCCGAGCTGCTGCCGGTCGACGTCTCGTTCGGCGACGCGGTGCAGCTCTTCAATGTCGGGCCGGCGTCGTGCGGCACGTACGGCAACCCCGCCGGGATCGCCGAGGCGACGCGGCGCTGGGGCACCGTGCCGCTCGCCGATCTCGCCTCGCGGCCCGCCAAGCTCGCGCGCGAGGGGGTGGTCCTCAACGGCCCCCAGGCCTACGTCTTCTCCATCCTCGCCGGGATCCTCGTCTCCACGCCCGAGGCCACGGCCCTCTTCGCCCGCGACGACGGCAGCGTCCTGCGGGAGGGCGACACGTTCGTCGCCCCCGAGCTCGGTGAGGCCATCGAGCGCCTGGCCACCGACGGGGCCGCGCCCTTCTACGAGGGGGACATCGCGGCGGCGGTCGTCGAGTGGGTCGGCGAGCGCGGCGGGCTGCTCACTGCGGAGGATCTGCGCGCGTACGCGCCGATCGCGAGGAGCCCCCAGGAGGCGGCCTACCGCGGCCGGACGGTCCTCACGAACCCGCCGCCGTCGGCGGGCGGGGTGCTGATCGCGCTGGCCATGGCGCTGCTCGATCGTGAGACGACGGGCGCGCCGGGTGTGCTGGAGCTCGTCGACGTCATGGAGCGCGTGCAGGCCGAGCGCACGGCCGAGTTCGTGGTCGGGCTCGCCGACGAGCGCTTCGCCGATGCGTTCATCGCCTCCCGCCTGGGCTCGACGACCCACATCTCGGTGCTCGACGCGGACGGCCGGGCGTGCGCGGTGACCTGCACGAACGGCGAGGGCTCGGGGCTCGTCGTCCCCGGCACGGGCGTGCACGTGAACAACATCATGGGCGAGGAGGATCTCAGCCCGCTGGGCTTCCACAGCTACCCCTCCGGGCGGCGGATGCCGAGCATGATGGCCCCGACCGTCGTGCTCGGCGACAGCGGGGTCGAGCTCGTCGTCGGCAGCGCGGGCTCCAACCGCATCCGCTCGGCGATCCTCCAGACGGTCGTCGGTGTCGTGGACCACGGGCGCAGCGCGAACGAGGCCGTCGACGCGCCCCGCGTTCACTTCGAGGATGGCGTGGTCTACGCGGAGCCCGGCATCGACACCGCGGTGCTCGAGGCCGCGGGGCGCACGGTCACGCCGTTCCGCGACCTCAACCTCTTCTTCGGCGGCGTCCAGGCGGTGGAACGCGACGCGCTGACGGGCGCGCTCAGCGGGGCCGGCGACCCGCGGCGCGGTGGCGTCGCGGTCGTGGGGTGAGACCCGGCGCGGTGATCGCCGCGGGATGATGGCCGCCGTGCGCCGTCTCGCCGCCATCGTCCTGGTCACGGCCGCCACGGCTCCGTTGGTCGGCTGCGGCGAGACCCAACCCGACCTCTTCGCCGTCCGGCGCGACGGCGGGATCCCCGGCGCAAAGCTGAGCCTCGTCGTCAACGACGCCGGCACCGCCACCTGCAACGGGCGCCGGCACCCGCTGCCCGATCCGCTCCTGCTCCAGGCCCGCCAGCTGCAGCGCGACCTGCGCAAGCCCGTGAAGGCGGGCCTCTCGCTGCCCGCCCGCCCCGGGTCGGTGCTGCGCTACCAGGTGCGCGGCCAGGACGGGATGCTGAGCTTTGCCGACAACTCGCGCGGCCAGCAGCCGGCGCTGTTCCGCCTCGCCGAGTTCGTCCGCGTCGTCGCCAAGGGCGTCTGCCGGCTCGCCCGCTGACGGCCGGGCGGGGCCGATGAGCGGCGCTGATGCCCGCCATCAGGCATCGTCGTTTGCGCAACCACCGGCCAGGTGACACGGTGGCCAGGTGCATCGGCGCGCATGGGTGCTGCTCGGAATCCTGGCCGCCCTCTGGGGTGCGTCCTACCTGTTCATCAAGGTCAGCCTCGGCGATCTCGACCCCGTGGTCATCGTCTTCGGGCGCACTGCGCTCGGCGCGCTCGTCCTCGCGCCGGTCGCGATGCGGCGCAAAGCGTTCGGCGCGCTGCGCGGGCGACTTGCCCCGATCGCCGTGCTCGCGCTCGTCCAGGTCGTCGCGCCCTTCCTGCTGATCACCGTGGGCGAGCAGCACATCGCCTCGTCCCTGGCCGGCATCCTCGTCTCGTCCGCCCCGATCTTCACGGCGCTGCTCGCGATCCGCTGGGCGCAGGCCGAGCGCTCGCGCGGCTGGCGCGCCGTCGGCATCGTCGTGGGCATCCTGGGCGTCGCGCTGCTCTTCGGCGTCGACCTCAGCACGCGGCTGGCCGCCCTGCTGGGCGGGCTGGCGGTCCTGACGGCCAGCCTTGGCTACGCGGTCGGGGCGCTGTACCTCAAGCAGCGCCTCAGCGACGTGCCCGCGGTGGCCACCGCGGCGGGGACGATGGCCATCAGCGCGCTGCTGCTCGTCCCGGCGCTCCCGTTCGCGTTCCCGGCCCACGGGCCGGGCCTGGACACCATCGGCTCGATGGCGGCCCTCGGCGCGGGCGGGACCGGCCTGGCGTTCCTGATCTTCTACACGATGATCAACGACGTGGGACCGGCGCGCGCGTCGATCGTCGCGTACGTCGCGCCGGGGTTCGCGGTGGTCTACGGCGCGACGATCCTCGACGAGCGCATCCGCATCACGACGCTCGCGGGCCTCGCGCTGATCCTGGTTGGCTCCTACCTCGGCGCCGAGGGCCGCCTGCCGTGGGGGGCCAGGGCCTCGGCGCCGGAACCCGCCTAGAGGTCGAACGACCTCTCAGCCGAAGCGCACCTTGCCGTTCGACAGCGCCCGCGCCTGCGCGCGCTCGACGTAGTCCAGGCGCTTGGTGGCCGCGCTGAACAGCCGGTCGACGAGCCGCAGCCGGGCGTTCTCCGAGCGCAGCTCCAGCAGACCCTGCTTGGCCTCGAGGCCGAAGTCGATGGTCGCCGCCATCTCGTACGCGCTCATCGCCTCGATCTCCTCGTTCTCCAGGTGCCGGTCGGCGGCCTGCTCGACGAGGGTCGAGTAGGCCTCGTGCGCCTTCTCGGCGGCGCGCTCGTTGGCCGCCTCCGGCTTGTCGTCGAGGAACTCGACCGTTCCGGCCGGGTAGGGCAGGTCGTCCTGGCGCTCGAGCAGGCGGAACGGCCGCGTGCCGTGGCAGAGGATGTTGATCCGCCCGTCGTCCATGCGCTCGAGGACCTCGTCGACCGCGACCGCGCAGCCCACGACCTTCAGCTCGTCCTCCGCCAGCCAGACGATCCCGAACTCGCGCTCGCGCTCCAGGACCTCGCCGATCATGGTCGTGTAGCGCTCCTCGAAGATGTGCAGCGGGACGTACTCAGAGGGCAGGGCGACGAGTCCGAGGGGAAAGAGCGGGAAGTTGCGCTCGACCTCACCCATCAGGCCGGCGCCGCTTCGCCAGGCCGCCGAGCGTCGCCTTGCGCTTCGCGGCCCACGACGCCGTCGGCCCACTCGATGACGAGGTGGTCGCCCTCGCGGCGCATGGCTTGGGGGATCAGAG
>DAINCW010000037.1:10825-14884 GCA_036732205.1 Solirubrobacteraceae bacterium
GCCCACGACGCCGTCGGCCCCAGCGCCGCCGCGGACGCCGCCGCGACACCGGCGGCACGAAGGGCCTCGCGGCGGGTGAGGCTCACTGCGGCGTGTGCGCGCTGAGCATCAGGTTGTAGAAGATCGCCGGCGGCAGGCGCGACTCCAGCAGCCGGCGGTCGACGTCCTGGAACAGGAGGTAGCCGCGGTGGGCGTACTGCTGCCAGGCCCACGGGACGGTCTCGGGCTCGGCGGTTGCCTCCAGCGCCCGGTTCGCCCAGCCGAACCAGTTGGCCAGCAGCTCCTCGCCGCGAACGCGCACGTCGATCAATCCGGCGCCGCCCGCGGCCCGCGCCAGGTCGCGCGGGCCGAAGGCGTGCACGTCGACGACGGTCTCCAGCCACGGGTCGATGTCGCCGTGACGGCCGGGGTGCGTCGCCGGCGCGGCGCCCATCAGCCGGCGCCACAGCGGCGCCACTGCGTGCGCACTGCGCTTGGGCACCGACGCGAGCCGGTCGCCGAGACTCGACGGCTCGCCGGCGAAGATGACGGTCCCGCCCGGGCGCAGCACGCGGCGGAACTCCGAGAAGGCCCGGTCGAGGTCGGGCAGGTGGTGCAGGACCGCGTGGCCGAAGACCAGGTCGAACGAGTCGTCGGCGAATGGGAGCGCCTCGGCGTCGCACGCGCGGGTCTCGACCTTCAGCGCCAGCCGGTGCGCGTTGGCCGACAGCACGTCGAGCATGCCCGGCGAGATGTCGGTGGCGACCGCCTCTCCGACCACGCCGGCCTGGAGCAGGTTCAGCGTGAAGTACCCGGTGCCCGCGCCGATCTCCAGCGAGCGCCCGTACGGCCCCAGCTTCCGCGAGCCGAGCGCCTTCGCGAGCTTGCCGACGACCTGCGCCTGGCCGCCCGCGCCGAAGTCGATGCCCCACTTGGCGTCGTACTCCGCGGCGGCGCCGTCGTGGTAGCGGGTGTTGGCGTCGCGGATCTGCTCGGCGGAGAGGGCTGCGGCCACGGCCCGGGCAGGGTAGACGCTGGCGTTCAGCCCTTGCGCGCCGTGGCGTCGATACCGTGCCGCGCGCGATGAGCACGGATCCCGTCTACCTCCAGCAGGACCAGCCACCCGGGGTGCCGCCCCTGCGGCTGACCGGCGAGCGCACGCTGCCCGATGTCCCGGAGGAGAACTACTGGTATCGCCGCCACCAGGTCGTCTACCGCTGGATCGCCGAGCGCGTCAGCGGCCTGCGCGTGGTCGACATGGCGTGTGGCGAGGGCTACGGCTCAGACCTGCTTGCCGCGGCAGGCGCCGCGTCGGTGGTCGGAGTCGACGCCAACCCGGAGGCACACGAGCACGCGCGGCTGCGCTACCGCCGGGCGAACCTGCGCTTCGCCCGCGATCTCGTCGAGGCCTTCGCCGAGCGCTGCGACGCCGTCGTCTTCCTTCAGACGATCGAGCACGTCGGAGACCCGGGAGCGATCCTCGAGCACTTCAAGACGCTCGCGCCAGTCGCGTACGTCTCGACGCCGAACGTCCTGACGCTCGCGCCCAAGGGCGCGGAGCGCTCTGGCAACCCGTGGCACGTCAAGGAGTACCGCGCCCACGAGTTCCGCTCGCTGTGCGCCGCCCACTACGCCGAAGTCGAGCTGCAAGGCCTGTTCCACGCCCGCAAGCTCGCCGTGCACCAGATCGCCATCGAGCGGCTCGGGTGGGACGCGATCCATCCGCGGCTTCGTCTCACGAAGCCCTTCTACGACTGGTTCACGCCGGCGATCGCCGAGTCCGACTTCCGCCTGGCGCCCGGGCCGCTCGAGAAGGCGCTGGACTTCGTCGCCGTGCTGCGATCGTGAGCGAGCCGCGGACCGAGCTCGCGCTCGTCCTGCACACGCACATGCCGTACGTGGAGGGCCACGGGACGTGGCCGTTCGGCGAGGAGTGGCTGTGGGAGGCGATGGCGTCCACCTACCTCCCGCTGCTCGACGTGCTCGACGCGCGCGTCACGCTCAGCCTCACGCCGGTGCTGTGCGACCAGCTCGAGGCGCCCGGCGTCGGTGAGCGCTTCGGAGTGTTCCTGCGCGACGTGCGTCGCGAGACCCATCGCCAGGACATCGCCGGCCACGACGATCCCGCCGAGGTCGCCGCCCTGGAGCACTCCGCGGCGACCTACGAGAGCGCGCTGGAGCGCTTCGAGGCCCTGGACGGCGACCTGCTCGGCGCCCTCGCGCCGCACGCGGCGTGGACCTCCGCGGCGACGCACGCGATCCTCCCGCTGCTGGCCACCGAGGCCGGCGTGCGCCTTCAGGTGCAGACGGGCATCGACGCCCACCGGGAGCGCTTCGGCGAATGGCGCGGCGGGTTCTGGCTGCCGGAGTGCGCGCACGCGACCTGGCTGGACCCGGTCCTCGAGGAGATGGGCGTGCACGCGGCGTGCGTCGAGCTCACCGACGTGGTCCCCGGCGCGACCACGCCGCTGCGCACGGCCGCCGGCCCGCTGCTGGTCCCGATCGACCGCGAGATCATCGATCTCGCGTGGTCGCCCAGCGGCTATCCGTCGCAGGGCGCCTACCGCGACTCCTTCCGCCACACCCACCACGACCACATGGCGTGGGCGAACGACGGCGCGGCCTACGACCCCGAGCGGGCGGCGGCGCAGGCGCGCGCTGACGCGGCCGACTTCGTCGCGCGGGCGGCGCAGCGCCCGGGCCTATGCGTCTGCGCCCTGGACACCGAGCTGCTCGGCCACTGGTGGCACGAGGGCGTGACCTGGCTCGCCGCCGTTCTGGCGGAGGCCGACCGCGTGGGCCTGCCGATCGCCCACCTCGACGACGCCGTGGCGCGCCACGCGGCGATCGACGCCCCCGCCACGCTGCCCGTCACCACCTGGGGCACGCCTCGCGACCTGACGACTTGGGACGGCGAGCCGGTGGCCGACCTCGCGTGGGCGGCACGCCGCGCCGAGCTCGACCTGATCGCGGCGGGGCGGGACGTCAGCGCCGACGCGGTGCGCGAGCTGCTGGCCCTCCAGGCCAGCGACTGGGCGTTCATGGTGACCCGTGACCTCGCGGGCGACTACCCGCTCGAGCGCGCCAACGGCCACCGCGAGGCCCTGGCGGCCGAACTGCGGACGCTAGGCTCAGCCTCGGGTTCGGTCCGCAACCTCGCACCGCACGCCTCCCCGCTGCCCCTGCTCGAGCCGTGAACCAGCGCATCCTGATCCTCTCCTGGGAGTACCCGCCGATCGTGGAGGGCGGCCTGGCGCGTCACGTGCGCAAGCTCTCGGAGGCGATGGTGTGCAATGAGGACACGGAGGTCCACGTCCTCACGCGCGGCGACGACTCGATGCCCGCCGAGGCCGTGCAGGAGGGCGTGATCGTCCACCGCGTGCGCGAGCCGAGGCGGCCGCGCGACCTCGGGGAGTTCGTCTCCTGGGTCGAGCACATGAACGCCGACATGCTCGCCGCGGGGGTGGAACTGGGCGACCGCTACACGTTCGACCTCGTCCACGGGCACGACTGGCTCGTCGCGGTGGCCTGCGACCACCTCGCCAACCGCTTCCGCTGCCCGTTGGTCGCGACGATCCATGCGACGGAGTACGGCCGCCACCAGGGCTGGGTGGACAAGCACCCGCAGTCGTGGATCCACGGCGTCGAGCGCTGGATGACCAACCGTGCCGACGCCGTCATCACGTGCTCGGCCTACATGCGCGAGCACGTCGCCGACATCTTCGGCCTGGAGGAGGCGCGCATCCGGGTGATCCCCAACGGGATCGACCCCCTCGACCTCCAGCCCGTGGACGACCTCGACACGCTCCGCGCGAAGTTCGCCGCCCCCGACGAGCGCCTGCTGCTGCTCGTGGGCCGCCTCGTCTACGAGAAGGGCTTCCAGCTCGCGCTGGAGGCGCTGCCCGGCCTCATCGAGCGCGTGGGAAACCTGCGCTTCCTCGTCGCCGGCTCGGGCACGCACGAGGCCGAGCTCAAGGCGCAGGCGGCCGAGCTGGGCCTCATGGAGCACGGCACCTTCCTCGGCTGGATCGGCGACGACGCGCTGCACTCGCTCTACCGGATCGCCGACCTCACCGTGGT
>DAINCW010000038.1:0-3550 GCA_036732205.1 Solirubrobacteraceae bacterium
GTCGCGGCGCGGCCGATGATCAGCTTCTGGATCTGCGACGTGCCCTCGTACAGGGTGGTCACGCGCGCGTCGCGGAACCAGCGCTCGACCGGGTGGTCGTCGACGTAGCCGGCGCCGCCGTGCACCTGGATGGCCTCGTTCGCGCACCAGACCGCGGCCTCGGTCGCGTAGAGCTTCGCGATCGACGTCTCGGTGGTGTTCGGCTGGCCGGTGTCCTTCAGCCACCCCGCGCGCCACGTGAGCATGCGCGCCGCGTCCGCGCGGACGACCATGTCGGCGATCATCGCCTGCACGAGCTGGAAGGAGGCGATCGGCCGGCCGAACTGGACGCGCTCCTTCGCGTAGGTGCTCGACTCGTCGACGCAGCCCTGGCAGATCCCGACGCACCCGCTGGCGACGGAGAAGCGCCCCGAGTCCAGCGCGCTCATCGCGACCTTGAAGCCGTCGCCGACCTCGCCGAGCATCTGGTCGGCCTCGACGTCGTCGAGCGAGATCGACGCCGTGTCCGAGGCGTGCAGGCCCATCTTGTGATGGATCTCCTGCGCCTGGAAGCCGTCCTGCTCGGTGTCGACGAGGAAGCACGCGACGCCCTTGTGCCGCAGCTCGGGGTCCGTCTGGGCGAAGATCATCGCGACCTTGGCGTAGTTGCCCATCGAGATCCACATCTTCGATCCGTTGATGACCCACTTGTCGCCCTCGCGGCGCGCGCGCGTCTTCTGGTTGGCCGCGTCGCTGCCGGTGTCGGGCTCGGTCAGGCCGAAGCAGCCCAGCCACTCCCCGGCGCACAGCTTGGGCAGGTAGGCCTGCTTCTGGTCCTCGGTGCCCCACTTCAGGATCGCCGAGCAGACGAGGGACGTCTGCACGGAGATCACCGTGCGCATCGCGGAGTCGGCGCGGCCGATCTGCTCGACGACGAGTCCGTAGGAGGTGTAGTCCAGCCCCGCGCCCCCGTACTGGGGCGGGACGATCGCGCCGAGGTAGCCCTGGGCGGCGATCTTCTTGACGAGGTCGGTGTCGAAGTGGTGGTTGCGGGCGTTCTCGCGCGCCTGGTTGACGATCTCCTTGTCCGCGAACTCGCGGGCGGTGTCTCGGATGAGGCGCTGCTCGTCGGTGAGGGCGAAGTCCATGGCCGGGACGCTAGCGAGCGGAGTACAGTCGGGTCATGCGCCTGTGGCGCCGTCGAGGCGATTCCGGCGAGCCTGGCCGCGAGGACGTGGCGGTCGATCGCGAGCGCGCGTGCGAGGCGCGCATCGCGGAGCTCGAGGGCGACCTGGCGTGCTGCTCGCCCGACGACATGGCCGCGGCCGACCGCATCGAGCGCGAGATGGAGCGGGTGCGGGCGGGACTCGAGTGAGCGGCGGGCTCAGCGCGTCGTCTCGTCGCCCAGCAGCACGGTGCACTGGCTGGACAGCACGCCGCCGTTGCCATGGCCGAGGGCGACGTGGCAGTTCGAGACCTGGCGCTCGGGCTCGACGTCGCCGCGCAGCTGGCGCACGAGCTCGACGAGCAGCAGGAGGCCGTACATGCCGGGGTGCTGGTAGCTGAGGCCGCCGCCGTTGGTGTTGACCGGGAGGTCTCCGCCCGGGGCGATCCGGCCTCCGGAAACGAACGCCCCGCCGTCGCCCTTGCGGCAGAAGCCGAGGTCCTCGAGGAACAGGATCGGGGTGATGGTGAAGGCGTCGTAGAGGCCGAGGACGTCGACGTCGCCCGTGCCGACGTCCGCCTCGGCGAACGCGCGCGCGCCCGACTCGGAGGCGGCGGTGTGCACGAGGTCGGGCATCTCGGAGATATGGCGGTGCGTGTGCGCCGTCCCGGAGCCGAGCACGTGCACGGGCGGCCGGCGCAGGCTCCGGGCGCGTTCGGCGCTCGTGACGGCCAGCGCGCCGCCGCCGTCGGTCACCAGGCAGCAGTCGCGCACGCCGAGCGGATCGCAGACCATCGGGGCCGCGAGCACGTCGGCGACGGTCAGCGGGTCCCGCGACCAGGCGCGCGGGTTCAGGCGCGCCCACTCGCGCGCCGCGACGGCGACCTCCGCGAGCTGCTCGCGCGTCGTGCCGAACTCGTGCATGTGCCGCGCTGCGGCGAGCGCGTAGCCCGTGACCGGGAGCATCGGCCGGTACGGCTCCTCCCACGGCGAGATCTCCTGGATCGACGCGCTGGAGCGCCCGACCGAGCGCTGCGTCGAGCCGTAGGCGATCAGGGCGACGTCGCACAGCCCCGCCTCGATCGCGATGCGCGCGTGCTGGAGGTGCGCGAGCGGGGAGGAGCCCCCGATCTGCGTGCCGTCCGTGTAGCGCGGCCGGATGCCGAGCGCCGCGGCGAGGTTCAGGGACGGCATCGGCAGCTGCGTCGTCGCCGCGAACACGCCGTCGACGTCCGCGGGAGCCAGCCCGGCGTCGTCAAGGGCGCGCAGGGACGCCTGCGCCATCAGGTCGGTCGGCGTGAGGCCCTCGTCGACCTGGCCCACGTCGGACTCGGCGGCGCCGGCGATCGCGACGCTCACGGCGCGAACACCGCCACGCCGTCCTCGAAGCGCACGCGCACGCGCATCCCGACGGTCACCTCGCCGGCGTCGACGCGGCTCATCATTCGAAAGCCCTCGTCCAGGTCGATCAGCGCGACGTTGTGCGGGTCCTCGCCGCGGCGGCGCACCATCGTCGTCGTGTACACCGTGCCCTCACCGGCGCTCACGCGCCACTCCGAGAACCGCACCTGCGGCGGCCAGACCGCCCGGCCGTCGGAGTCGACCTGGTAGGCGAGCTCGCCGCGGGCGGCGTGCTCGGCGAAGACTGAGGCGGGGGAGGCCATCGGGGGCGTGCGATCCTACGCGCGGATGGTTCTCGCCGCCGACGCATTCGTGGTCATCACCTTCGTCGGGGTGGCCTTCATCGTCGGCTCGCTGCTGCTGATCGGCTGGCTGTACCCGGGCACCGGCGCCGACCAGCTGCGCTGGCGCCCGACGCGCTCACCTGAGGTGGAGGCGGAGAACGAGCTCGACGACATCGACCAGATGCTCGACGCCGCCAACGAGCGCCGCCGGGCGAGCGGCCGGCCCGAGCGCACCCTCGAGGACGTCGAGCTCGACGTCGGCCGGGCGCAGCACGAGCAGGCCAAGCGCCAGGAGGCGCTGATGGCGGAGCAGGAGCGCGACACCGACATCGAGGAGCTGCTCGCGCTCAAGAACGAGCGCCGGGCGCGCAAGGGCCTGCCGCCACTGACGCGCGAGTCGTATGAGGCATCACTGCGCAACCCCTGATGGCGCGCTTCTTGCTCGTGGCCGGTGGCTGTCGCGGGCTCGAGCTCGCCCGCGAGCTCAGCGCCGAGGGCCACGCCGTGCGGATCACCACGCGCGACGAGGCCAACCGCGAGCGCATCGAGGCGGCCGGTGCGGAGTGCGTCGTCGCCGACCCCGACGTGGTCGGCACCCTGCGCTACGCGCTCGACAACGTCACCGTCCTGATGTGGCTGCTCGGTCCCGTCGACGCCGCGCAACTCGAGGAGATCACCGGACCGCACGCCCCATTTGCCCAGCATCCCCGCCTCGCACTCG
>DAINCW010000038.1:3560-6167 GCA_036732205.1 Solirubrobacteraceae bacterium
GTCCCGTCGACGCCGCCGACCTGCACGGCTCGCGGTGGGAGATGATGCTCTGGCGGACGATCGACACGACGGTGCGCGGCGTCGTCTACGAGCAGGGGACCGAGGGCGGCGCGGAGCTCACGCGGAAACTCGCCGGCCACAACGGCATCCCCCACGCGGTGCTCGACGGCGACTCCGAGCCCTGGCGCGAGGCCGCACGCGCGGCGATCGACGCCGTGCTCGCACCGTGATCTAGCATTCCCTCGAAAGCTGACTGGAATTCCGAGGAGGCCCCATGGCGGACTACGCGAAGGACGTCCTGGTCGAGACCGACTGGGTCGAGCAGCACCTCGACGACGACTCGATCCGCATCGTCGAGGTCGATGAGAACCCGGCCCTCTACGCCGAGGCGCACATCCCGGGCGCCATCGGCTTCGACTGGAAGAAGGACCTGCAGGATCAGGTCAAGCGCGATTTCCTCGCACCCGAGGACTTCGGCGAGCTGTTCGGCTCGCGCGGGGTCGGCAACGACCACACGATCGTCCTCTACGGCGACCGCAACAACTGGTTCGCGGCCTACACGTACTGGTACCTCCGCTACTACGGCCACACAAAGGTCCTGCTGATGAACGGGCCGCGCGAGAAGTGGCTCTCCGAGGGCCGCACGACGTCGACGGACGTCCCGAGCCACGACGCGCAGAGCTTCACCGCGCAGCCGGGCGACGAGTCGATCCGCTCCAAGCGCGACGAGGTGCTCGACGTCGTCGGCACCCAGGCCAAGAAGCTCGTCGACGTCCGCTCGCCGCAGGAGTTCTCCGGTGAGCTGATCGCGATGGCCGGCTACGAGCAGGAGGGCGCGCAGCGCGGAGGGCACATCCCGGGCGCGGCGTCGATTCCCTGGGCGCAGGCGGTCAAGGAGGACGGCACCTTCAAGTCCAAGGACGACCTCGAGGAGCTCTACGGCGGAAAGGGCGTCCTCTCGGGCGACCCGATCATCGCCTACTGCCGCATCGGCGAGCGCTCCGCGCACACGTGGTTCGTGCTCCACGAGCTGCTCGGCCGCGACGACGTCAAGAACTACGACGGCTCGTGGACCGAGTGGGGCAACCTGGTGAACGTCCCGATCGAGAAGGACGTCTAGGGAGTCAGGCGATCCAGCAGGTCACCGAGGATGCGCGCCGTGGCGCCCCAGATGAGGTTCTCGCCGACGACGTAGGTGTCGGTGCGAAACGGGACGCCGCGGCGCAGGAGCCGCTGGCGGCCGTAGCCGGCGCGCAGGTCGGAGATCGACAGCTCGAGCACCTCGGCCACCTCGCGCGCGGAGGGGGTCCACGCGTGGCCGGGCTCGATCACGCCCACGAACGGATAGATCGCGTAGCTGGTCGCGATGGTCGGCGTCGGCTGGAGGGCACCGACCAGCGTCACGGCGTCGCGCGGTAGCCCGATCTCCTCCTCGGCCTCGCGCAGCGCGGTGTCCCGGAGGTCCTCGCCAGTGTCCTGCCGGCCGCCGGGGAACGAGATCTCGCCGGCGTGGCGGCGCATGTCGTCGCCACGCTTGGTGAAGACCGCGTGCAGCTCGCCGCCGTCGACGTACAGCGGCACGAGGACGGCCGAGTCGATGCGGCCGTGGACGTCGAGTGCTGCTGCGTCCTCGGGACGCAGCAGGACGGAGGAGAGCTGGTCGGCGAGACCGCTCAGGCGGTCAGCTCGACGGTCTCGACGCGCTCGGTGAACATGACCTCGCCGTCGAGGGTGCGGTGGACCGGGCACTTGGCCGCGATCACCTTGAGGCGCTCGACCTGCTCGTCGGAGAGCGAGGTGGGAAGGCGCAGAACGAGGTCGAACTTCGTCGGACAGCCGCGCTCGGCGGGCTGGTACTCGCAGTCCACCTCGACGTGGCCGATGTCCCAGCCCTTGCGCTGCGCGTACATCTCGACCGTGATCGCCGCGCACGAGGCGAGGCTCGCGGCGAGCAGCTCCTCCGGGCTCGGCGCGGAGTCCTCGCCGCCGGCGTCGCGCGGCTCGTCGGCCGCGAGGTGATGCTCGCGGACGTCGACCGTGTGGCGGAAGTTCTCGGTGCGGCGTGCGGTTGCCCTCATGAAACGGACTTTACTCCGCGTCAACCGGGTGGTTGCACGGTCATTCGTCCAGCGCGTCGTCGAGCGGGTTGAAGAGCAGCCCGGTGAGCAGCTTCGGGAAGAAGTACGTGCTCTTGGGCGGCATGACCTCGCCCGCCTCGGCGACCTCCCGGACCTGCTCGGCGGGCGGCGGGCGTAGGACGAAGGCGAGGTCGAAGTCGCCCGCTTCGACCAGGCGCCGGGCGTCCGCGGCCGTGCGGGCGTAGCCGAAGCGGTGCAGGTGGGAGATGTCGTCGTCGGTCAGCTCCAGCGGCCCCTTGAGCAGCAGGGACTCGAGCACCGCGGTGTCCAGCCGGCGGTAGGGCTCGGGGCGGCCGGCGAGCGCGTCGTCGGCCGTGGCCTGGTCGCGCAGCGTCACGTGGACGGGCTTGCGGGAGTGGCTGTCGATGTAGCCCATCGCCAGCGGGCCGTCGGTCTCGGGCGCGGACAGCTCCTCGGCCGGCTCGACGTCGAACTCGGCGCGCAGCACGCCGGCCAGCGCCTCCTGCTG
>DAINCW010000038.1:6177-14803 GCA_036732205.1 Solirubrobacteraceae bacterium
CTGCAGCGCCACGAGGCACATGAGCACGTAGCGGTGGGCGCCCTCGCCGCCGATCTCGTCGGCGTAGACGCGCGCGGTCTCGTAGCGGTGATGGCCGTCGGCGATGAGCAGCTCGGCGTCGGCGATCGCGGCCTGCACGGCCGCGATCGCGTCGCCGTCGGAGACGCGCCACAGCGCGTGGCGCGTGCCCTCGTCATCGGTGATCTCGCCCCACGGCGCGCCCTCGACGTGGGGCCCGAGCGCTGCGGCCGCGCGGCCGTCGGGGTCCGAGAACAGGCTGAAGATCGGGGACAGGTTGGCTCGGGTGGCACGCGTGAGTCGAAGCCGGTCCTCCTTGGGGCCCGGGTGCGTGCGTTCGTGCGGGCGGATCCGGCCGGGGCCGTATTCCGTCACGCGCACGCGGGCGAAGAAGCCGTGGCGGGTCAGGGCCCGGCCGTCGGGGCCCGTGTAGTCCTGGCGCAACGCCCAGATCGCGGGCTCGTCGTCGCGGACGACCGCGCCGTCTGAGACCCAGCCGCGGAAGATCGCGGCGGCCGCGTCGTAGTCGGCGTTGGCCGGCAGGTCGACGTGGACGACGTTGTGGGGCGAGCGGCCCGCGAGGTCGGCGCGCAGGGCGTCGTCGATGACGTCGTACGGCGGCGCGACGAGCTGGTGGAGCTGATCGGGCGCCGCGTAGTGCAGGGCCCGCAGTGGCTGGATCTCCGCCATGGCGGCGGCGGAGGCTAGCGATGGTTCTCTAGCCGTGCTGCCCGAAGTCCGTCGTGTACGTCGCGGCCGGCGGGTTGCCAGTGAGCGGCACGGGCGCGCCGATCGCGATGCCGATCCCGATCTCGCGGAAGCGGCCGGTGAGGATGTTGTGGCGGTGGCCCGCCGAGTGCATCCACGCGTCCATGATCTTCGCGGGGGTCGCCAGGTCGCCAGAGCCCCAGGCGAGGTTCTCGCCGAGCACCCAGTTGCCGACGCCGGTGAGGTACGGGGTCTGCTGGATGCGCTGCACGAGGCCCAGGCCGGTGACGGCCGAGACGTGGTCGAAGAAGTCGTGGACGACCATGCTCTGCGAGTACTTCTGCGAGACGCCCTGGAGCGACCGGTTGGTGCGCAGGCGCTTGAGGTGGTGTGCGTGGCGCACGCGGTTGAGCAGGCACAGCGTGGCGCGCCGGGCCGTGCCGGCGGAGTCCGCGGTGGGGACGTCGCTCGCGTGCGCGCAGGGCGCGGCGCTTGCGACGCTCGTGCCGGCGCAGGCAAACGCACCGGCGGCGATCAGCATGGCGGCCATCCTGGCCAGTCGGGTCCTCATCGACGCTCCCGCATCCGTGGCGCGTGCCGGCCGTGGCACGCCGTCTACCTAGCCCCCTATCGGCGACGGCGGGGCCCGGCTTTACACTCGACGGGACGGGGCGTAGCGAAGCCTGGTATCGCGCTGCCTTTGGGGGGCAGAGACCGCCGGTTCGAATCCGGCCGCCCCGATACGCCACACGGGGGGCGAACGTCCAATCGACACCCCTATGACGGGGTGAAATGGACGTTCACCTCCAAGAGCTCGCCGCGCGCCAGAGCGATGTCGTCGCCGCATGGCAGCTGCTGGCGATGGGGTGGGTACGCGGGATGATCGACCATCGCGTTGGCGGTTGGGGCTGGCGCGTGGTGCACCCGGGCGTCTATGCGCTGACCCACGCGCCGCTCACCGCGCGTCAGCGGTGGATCGCCGCAACCCTGATCACGCCCGACACTGTGCTCAGCCATGCCAGCGCTGCCGCGTGCTGGGGGTTCAGGCCGTTCGAGCCCCCGTTCGAGACCGTCACCCGTCCCGGAAGCGGCGGTCCACGCAGGGTCGGCGGCCTGCTCGTCGCTCGTTCCAAGACGCTCGATGGCGACGTTACGCGCCACGAGGGGATCGCCATCACGACCGCGGAACGCACGCTCGTGGACCTCGCGCCATACCTCGCCGCGGGCCCGCTGGGCAGAGCGTTCCGCGAAGCCCAACGGCTCAGGGCTGCGACGGCGCAGGGCCTCCGCTCGACCCTCTCGCGTCATCGTGGCCGCCGCGGGACCCGTCTGCTCGAAGAGCTGTCCCGTCGCTACTCGCAGCTGCCGTACGACCGGGCGCGTTCAGACGCCGAGAGTCGCGCGCTCGAGTTGCTGCACGACGCCAGGATCGCGCCGCCGCGGATGAACACCAGGATCGCCGGGGAGGAAGCCGATCTCGCCTGGCCCGCGCATCGGCTCGTCGTCGAGATCGATGGGGCCCAGTACCACCAGTTCCGCGCCGAGGACGTCCGCAAGCAGCGAACGTGGGAACGCGCCGGCTACCGCGTCCGCCGCATCGACAGCGAGGTCGTGTACCGCCAGCCCGCGAGACTGATCGCGCTCGCGCCGGTCGCCTCACCGCTCGTCGACGGCTGACGCGCGGTCTACGCTGGGCACCTCACCCGCCCCGGTAGCTCAGCTGGACAGAGCGGCGGCCTTCTAAGCCGCGGGTCGGAGGTTCGAGTCCTCCCCGGGGCATGCGCAAGGTTCAAGCGCTGCGGACGTCCGGCTCTCGAACCAGAGATGGCATCCCAGACGCGACGACCATGTTGCGGCCCGCGGCCTTGGCGCGGTACAGGGCCTCATCCGCCGCCTTGTAGAGCCGCAGGAACTCGATGCTCTCACCCGTGGCCGCGGTGACGCCGAAGGAAGCCGTGATGGCCAGGTCGCCGGGCTCACGGCCCTCGACCGCCGCGCGCAGGACCTGCGCGATGTCGACCCCTCGGTCCAGGTCGATGCCCGGCAGCAGGACGAGGAACTCCTCGCCTCCGACCCGGTAGAAGAGCTCGAAGGAACGCAGCGACTTGCGCATCTCGTAGGCGACCTCACGCAGGACCGTGTCGCCGCGATCATGGCCCCAACCGTCGTTGACCGCCTTGAAGTGGTCGAGGTCGCACATGATGAGGCACACCGGCCGGTCCAGCAGCTGGGCCTGCTCACGGACCTCTGCGAAGCGCGCCTCGAGCCCGCTGCGGTTGAGCAGCCCGGTGAGCGGATCGAGGACCGACTGGCTGCGAAACTCGAACTCGGCGTCCATCAGCGCTGTGGTCGCCGCGGTCACGGCGACCAGCAGAACGAACACGGCGATCAGCATCAGTGGGTGGTCGATGGCCTGCTGGACACCGCCGATGACCCCGACCACGACCGCGGTCAGCGCCGCAAGGCCCGCACCCGCCCACACGACCTCCGCACGGAAGCGCGCGGCCGACACGGCGACGGGGACGACCAGCAGGGGGAGCGCAGGGCTGACGGCGCCGCCCGTCAGCGCAGCCGAGAAGCCCGTCAGCACGATCGTCAGAACCATGGTGCGAGCCACCACCCCCTCCGGACGGCTGGCCCGCGCAATCCGCTTGTCGACTGTCCCCAGGGCCACGAAGGCGACGACGAACATCGGGACCATGGGCCAACCGATCAGCGGGCTGGACGCCAGGATGCCGACGCCCATTGCGCCCATCGCGATGGATCGCGCCCGGCGCACGCGTGACCCCATGTCAAGCATGCGAACTCGATGTGCTTCTGTCGGGCAGAGCCAACCGGTGGCGCGCGGGGCGTCACGGGCGCTTTGGCGTCCGAGCTCAGGCATGTTCCGCCTCTTTGGCCATGACGACAGGGGGTGAGGGCGTACTGGCGATGCTGTCCCTTGTATCGACTGCTCGGGTTGCGAGCTTGACCTGGATAGGGCATGCGAAGCGGCTGGTGACTGGTCATCGGCCAGCCCTGGAAATAGTGCATTGACAGGAGTAGATTTCGGTCTACCAAGAAGGGGGGCGCCCATGTCACAGACTGGGTCGGAGGGGCATGCCAACGGAAGGCAGTCGATCGAGCGCCGGTCGCCCGTCGGTGCACGGCTGTTCGCCACGCTGGCGACGGCCGGAGAGCCCGCAACGTTCGACGAGCTCGCACAGCTCGCGATCGAAGCCGGGACACCGTTGCGTGAGATGGTCCGCTGGCTCGCGATCGCCGAGGTCGGCGGGGTGCTGGAGCCGGTCCAGGACGAGGCCTTCGCCGTGGGCGTCGTGCCACGTCGCTTCGTGCTCACCGATTTCGGCCGCCGGGTGGCCGAAGAGGACCGCCGCGGCTCGGATCGCCGAGCCGCCTAGGAGGCCGAGGCTGGCCGCCGGGGCATGGAGGCCCCGGCGACCGGGTCGGTCAGGACCACGCTGCTAGATTCGCCAGTGTCACGGTGGGCGTAGCTCAGCTGGTAGAGCTCCTGGTTGTGGTCCAGGCGGTCGGGGGTTCGAGTCCCCTCGCTCACCCCTCGAAGTGAGAGCTCGCCTCGCCGGGCTGCGAAGCTTGGCAACGTGACCGTCATGCCGAAGACGCAGTACGCCCGGCACGGGGAGTGCTCGCTGGCCTACCAGGTCGCCGGCGAGGGTCCCGTGGACCTGCTGTTCGTCCCGGGGCTCATCTCGCACGTCGAGCACATGTGGGAGGAGCCGAGCCTCGTGCGCTTCTTCGGGCGTCTCTCAGGCGTCGGCCGCCTCATCCTCATGGACCGCCGCGGCACCGGCCTGTCGGACCCGACGCCGCCGACCTCCGGGCTCGACGAGGAGATCGGCGACCTGGACGCCGTGCTCGACGCGATCGGGTCCGAGAAGGTCGCCCTGTTCGGCTACACGACCGGCGGACCGCTGTGTGTGAAGTACGCGGTTGAGCGGGCCGACCGCGTCAGCCACCTGCTCCTGTACGCGTGCGTCGCGCGCACGCTGAGCGCCCCGGGCTACGACTTCACGCACGACGAGCAGGAGCGGGCGGCGCAGTTCGAGCAGATCCTCGCCTCGTGGGGCGACGGCACCATGGCCGCCCGCGTCGCGCCGAGCGCCGCGGATGACCCGCGGCTGGTCTCGTGGTTCGCCCGGCTCGAGCGGCTCTCGGCGAGCCCCGGGACGCTGCGCACGATCATCGAGGCCATGGGCGGCGTCGACGTTCGCGACCTGCTGCCGCGCGTCACGGTCCCGACACTGATCGCGCACCGGCGCGGCGACGAGCTGATCGACGTGCGCCACTCGCAGTACATGGCCGAGCGCATACCGGCGGCGCGCTACGTGGAGCTCGACGGCACCGACAGCCTCCCGAGCATCGGAGACACCGAGTCGCTCCTGGGCGAGATCGAGGAGTTCCTCACGGGCGAGCGCTCGGCCCGCGCTGCGCAACGCGCGCTGCGGACGATCCTCTTCACCGACATCGTCGACGCCACGACGCAGGCGTCGCAGCTCGGGGACGCGCGTTGGCGCGACCTGCTCGCATCGCACGACGCGACTGTCCGCCGCCAGCTCGAGCGCTACGACGGCCACGAGGTCAAGACCACCGGCGACGGGTTCCTCGCGACCTTCGCCGGGCCGCCGTCGGCCGCGGTGCGCTGCGCCCGGGCGATCGTCGAGGACGTCGAGGAGCTCGGCGTGCGGATCCGGGTCGGGCTCCATGCCGGCGAGTGCGAGCTGATCGGCGACGACGTCGGCGGCATGGCCGTCCACATCGCCGCGCGCGTCTGCGGCATCTCGGGCGACGGGGAGATCCTCGTCTCGGGCACCGTGTGGGGCACCGTGGTCGGCTCCGGCCTGCGTTTCGAGCACCGCGGCCTGCACGACCTCAAGGGCGTGCCGGAGAGCTGGCCGATCTTCTCGCTGGTCCGCGCCGAGGTCAGCGCACGGTGAAGCGCAGAAGGTTGCGCTTCGCGGCCAACACGGCGGAGCACAGCCGACCCATCCCTCTCGTAACGAATGTAGCGTGTGGTCCGTGCCCACGGGGAGGTTGGTAGCGCTCGTCGTCGTGGTGGTCGGGCTTGCACTCGCCGGATGCGGCGGCTCGTCGCACGGTCGGGCGAAGGGCGGCGGCGAGAGCGCGAGCGAGCGGGCGGACGCGCGCGCCTACTACGTGGTGGCCACGTCGTCCGGGATGCTGCGCGCCGAGGCGGCAACGCTCGTGGTGCGCCACCGCCGGCTCGACCGGTACCGGCGCAAGGACATCGCGCGGCGGCTCGCCGCCGTGGCGCCCCGCGACCGCGACCTCCGCGCTGCGAGGGCCGCGCTGCGCGCCGCCCTCGACAGCCCGCCGCGCGCTGCTCTTCGGGCGACCAGCGCGGTCAACCGCATCCTCGCCCGCTATGCAAAGCGTCACCCGGAGGTCGTCGGGCTCCTGCCCGACTAGTGCGGCCAGGGGTCCCGGCCGCGCGCCCGCGCGACCAGGTAGCGCCCCATCAACTCGCACCAGTCGATCACGCCGGCCACCAGATGGCCGGCGTGACCGGTGTAGAACCACGTGAGCAAGGACTCCACGGGCCGAACGGTAGCCTGGGCCGTCGCCATGGCGACCGCCGTCAAGACCACCGTCACCGAGCTGCCCGAGTCGCGCGTGCGCGTCGAGGCCGAGGTCCCGGCCGCCGAGGTCGAGCGCCAGGTCGAGCGCACCGCCAGCCAGCTCGGGCGCGAGATGAAGATCCCGGGCTTCCGCAAGGGCAAGGTCCCGGCGCCGATCGTCATGCGGCGCGTCGGGCGCCCCGCCGTCCTCGACCAGGCGGTTCGCGACACGCTCGGCCGGTGGTACGCCGACGCGATCGGGGAGGCCGGCATCCACCCGATCGGCGATCCGCAGCTCGACCTCTCCGACCTGCCCGGCGAGGGCCAGCCGCTGCGCTTCAGCGTCGAGATCGGCGTGCGCCCCAAGGCCAAGCTCGGCGACTACCGCGGCGTCGAGGTCGGCCGGCGCGAGCCGCAGGCCGAGGACGCGGCGGGCCAGGCCGAGCTCGACGAGCTGCGCGACCGCGGGGCCCGCCTGGAGACCGTCGACCGCGCCGCGGGCAGCGGCGACTTCGTCGTCATGGACTACGAGGGATCGATCGACGGCGAGCCCTTCGAGGGCGGCGCGGGGCGCGACGAGATGATCGAGCTCGGCTCCGGCCGGCTCATCCCCGGCTTCGAGGAGCAGCTCGATGGCGCGAAGGCGGGGGAGGAGCGCACGCTGAAGGTGAAGTTCCCCGACGACTACGGCGCGGAGCACCTCGCGGGCAATGACGCCGAGTTCGCCGCGTCGGTCAAGGAGGTCAAGGAGCGCGTCCTGCCCGAGCTCGACGACGACTTCGCCGTCGACCAGGCGGGGTTCGACTCCCTCGACGAGCTACGCGACGACATCGCCACCAAGCTGCTGGAGGCCGACGAGCGCCGCGTCGAGCAGGCGTTCCGCGAGGCGGTCGTCGATGCGGTCGTCGCCGAATCGACGGTTGACGTGCCAGAGGCGCTCGTCGATGCCCGCGCGCGCGAGCTGTGGGAGCGGATGCTCCACACGCTGGCCCATCAGGGCATCTCCAAGGAGGCCTACCTGCGCATCGCCGGCCGCGAGGAGGAAGACCTGCTCGAGGAGGCCAAGCCCGACGCCGAGCAGGCGCTGCGCCGCGAGGCCGTCATCGCCGCGGTCGTCGAGGGCGAGGACATCCATGCCTCCGACGGCGACATTCTCGACGCGCTCCAGGCCTCGGCCGAGCGCGAGAGCGTGAAGGTGGAGAAGCTGCGCGACCAGCTCGAGAAGGCCGGCCGCCTCGACGACGTGCGGGCGGACCTCGCCTCACGCCGCGCCGTGGACCTACTCGTCGAAGCCGCGACGCCCATCTCGGTGGAGCAGGCGCAAGCGCGCGGGCACACGGCGGAGCCGGGTCGAAAGCTGTGGACGCCGGAGACCGAGCCCCCGGCCGGCACCGCCGGAGAAGTCGGCGGCCGGGGCTCCGGCGGGCAGATCTGGACGCCTGGCGGATCGTCCTGATTTCACCCTTCAGACCCCTCTGAACCGTGCCGATCACCCGGTAGACTGGCACGCTCAAGGGCATCGGCGGGAGGACTCGCCCCGCCCCCAGCGAACCGAAGCGAGGACCATGAGCCCACTTGTCCCCATGGTGGTCGAGCAGACGTCGCGAGGCGAACGCGCCTTCGACATCTACTCCCGCCTGCTCAACGAGCGCATCATCTTCCTGGGGACGCCCGTGGACGACCAGATCGCGAACCTCATCGTGGCGCAGCTGCTGCACCTCGAGTCCGAGGACCCCGACAAGGACATCTCGATCTATGTCAACACCCCGGGCGGCTCGGTCTACGCGGGCCTCGCGATCTACGACACGATCCAGTTCATCAAGCCGGACGTGCAGACCATCTGCGTCGGCATCGCGATGAGCATGGGCGCCCTGCTGCTCGCGGGCGGCGCGAAGGGCAAGCGGATGGCGCTGCCCAACGCGAAGATCCTCATCCACCAGGTGTCGTCGAGCTTCCAGGGCCAGGCGACCGACATCGAGATCCACGCCAAGGAGATCATCGACGTCCGCACCCGCCTGGACGAGATCATCGCCCAGCACACGGGCCAGGATCTGGAGAAGGTGTCGAAGGACACCGAGCGCGACTACTTCATGTCCTCGGAAGAGGCGAAGGACTACGGGATCATTGACCGGGTGATTTCCGAGCATTAGCTTGGGAACCCCTGGGAGAGAGAAACGCGATGGCGAGGCCGACAGACTCCAACGAGCAGCTCCTGTGCAGCTTCTGCGGGAAGTCGCAGCGGCAGGTCAAGAAGCTGATCGCCGGCCCCGGCGTCTACATCTGCGACGAGTGCATCGATCTCT
>DAINCW010000039.1:0-1318 GCA_036732205.1 Solirubrobacteraceae bacterium
CGATCGGGGGGTGGGGCGGGTCGGCCGCCGGAGCGCTGAGCCAGGGGACGAGGTCGCCGCCGCAGGCTGGGCACGCGGATGGGCGCGTCGGCACGCCCCCATGCTACGTCCGACATACACTGCCCCCATGGCTCCGCCGACCACGGCCCAGGTCCGCTGGCGCGCTCGCATCGAGGTGCTGATCAGGCTCGCGCAACCCGGGCTGGACCTGATGCTCGCCGCCGGCGACCGGCTGTCGCGCACCGTGGACCGCTCGGACGACGACCCCGTCCCGGCCATCCGCTTCTCCAACGAGGTCCTCCCACTGGCCTCGGGCCAGCGCTCGGACGCGACGGCCGACTAGGCCGCCATGGAGGCATCCGCAATCACCCCCGAGCAGCAGCTCGCCTGGGAGGCCGAGCAGCGGCCGCGCGCCGCCGCGGCCGCCGCCGTGTCCGGCCTGCTGCTGCTGGGCGGCGGCGTCTTCGCCTCGCTGGCGCTGCGCGACGTGCCGCACATCGGCCTCGTCCAGACATTCGCCGGTGATCTCTGCAAGACCGTCGGTGCGCAGGCGCGCGACGCTGTGTGCCGCGCGACGCAACACGGCGTGAACCCACGGACCACGCTCGTCCAGTTCCTCCACGACCACGCCACCGACCTGGTCGTCGGGGCGGTGATCACCGGGCTGGGCACGCTGCTGATCGCCTACGTGCTGCTCTACCTCTTCTCGGCGACGAAGTTCCGCCGCCCCGAGACGCCCGGCGCCGCGCGCAACGTCGCGCTGATCGGGGCGCCGCTCGTGGCGATCGTCGGTGTCGTCCAGCAGATCATCACGGCGAGCAACGCCTCGAGCTTCGTCTCGTCGCACGACCACAGCCGCCACGCGGTCGACCAGGTCTTCCAGGGCAACGGCCTCGACGTCGTTCCGTTCCTGGGGATCGCGGGCCAGCTCGCGCTTGCCTTCGCGTTCGTGATGATCGCCCTCAATGCGATGCGTGCCGGGCTCCTCACGCGCTTCATGGGCGTGCTCGGGATCATCGTGGGCGCCCTGTTCGTCCTTCAGCTCGGGGCCACGCTCCCGTTCGTCCAGGCGTTCTGGCTCATCGCGCTCGCGCCGTTGTTCGCTCACCGCTGGCCGGCGGGGCAGCCGCCCGCGTGGCTGACGGGCGCGGCCCAGCCGTGGCCGACCCAGCAAGAGCTGCGCGAGGCGCGCGACCGCGCAAAGGGCGACGTCCAGGGCACCGCCGCGCGCGACGCCCGCGACGCCGACGACGACGACGGCGCGGCCGAGCCGGCCCCGGCGCCGCACCCCTCGTCGAAGAAGCGCAAGCGCAAGCGC
>DAINCW010000039.1:1328-5213 GCA_036732205.1 Solirubrobacteraceae bacterium
CCGCCGCTAGGCGAGGAGCGCCTGCAGGGCCGCCGCGACGGTGTCAGGGCGTCCGGTGATCTGGCGGTAGGTGAAGCGTTCGACGCGCCAGCCCTGGGCGGTGAGGGCGGCGGTCTGCTCGCGGTCGGTCTCGAAGGCGGCGAGGGTGGCGTGGGTGCGCGCGCCGTCGGTCTCGACGATCAGGCGCTGCGCGCGCCAGACGAAGTCGACGAGGTATCGCCCGATGCGCTGGTTGACCTCGGGCGCCGGCAGCCGATGGCGACGACAGAGCGCCAGGAAGCGCCGCTCCAGGTCGCTTCGCGTGCCGTCGGCGACGCGGACGTGCTCGCCGAGCGGCAGGCGCCTGACCTCGGCCTCCTGCAGGGCGTCACGCCATTCGCGGGGCGGCAGGACGCGCTGCAGATCGGCCAGCGTGCGCGCGGGCGTCGTCACCCCGATGCCGTCGCGAAGGGTCTGGGCTTCAAGGGAGAGCGTGCTCGAGCGGTGAAGGAGGATCCCCCTGCGCGCACCGGCGCGGCGCCCGCTCGTGGCTGGGACCGTCACCTCGACGATGCGGCTCATGCTGGCCCGGATCCCCCACAGCGCCGCGGCGCTGCGGTGGCTGAGCACTGCGCCCGGGCCGCACGCGAGCACAGCCGCGAGCCATCGGCCGCGATCGGTCGGAGCCCCCACTAGGTAGACCCCGTTGTGCTCGCGACGCAGCCAACCCGCGCGCACCCGGTGGTCGATGTGGCCCCGGCTGGCCCCAAGCGACGTAAGCTCGGCGAGGGTGATGACGCCATGGCGGCCGGCCGCGAACCGCGTGATCCGTCGGTCGAGGCCCACGTTGTCGGAAAAGTCGAGCACCACTCGACCTAGGCGACAACTCCACGAATCTCGCCCCCTCGAAGCCCTGTTCGTCGCGCCCGCAGGGGCGCTCTCGGCGCTACGAGGCAGACGACCCGGGCCCCCGCGGGTCCAGCGGCCCGAAGACGGCTTCCCAGACCGAGGGATAGACCTCGAGCGGGACCTCATCCGGGTCGACGTAGTGCTGGAGCGCCAGCCCGACGTCCATGGCGATCTGCGCGCTCGCGAGGTGGTGCGCCGGCGCGGGGAGCTTCGTTCCCGACTTCTTCGACTGCGTCTCCAGGATCTCGGTCACCAGCGCGCGGTTGCCGCGCCAGAAGCCCTGCGCGAGCTCGCGCAGCCGCGGGTCGCGGTCCACGTGGGCGAGCAGCTCGAGCCACAGCCGGAACATCCAGCGGCCCTCGGGGTACTCCTGCACGGCGGCGAGCTGCTCGCCGTACCCGCGCACGCTCGTCGTACGGTCCTCGCCCGAGAGGATGCGCTCGGCCATGTGGGTGTAGACCGCGTAGACCCGCTCCTGGAGCATCTCGGCGAAGAGCTCCTCCTTGGAGGAGAAGTTCGAGTAGAAGGCGCCGCGGGTGAAGCCCGCCTCGTGCGCGATGGCCTCCACGCTCGTCCCGTCCAGGCCTCGCTGGGCGAAGAGCCGGGCGGCCGCCTCCTTGAGGGCGGTCCGCGTCTGGGCTTGGCTCTCGGCGCGGGACAGGCGAGCGACGGCCATCGACATACAATATCGTATCCTGATACAGTAATGTATATGGACGTGCAGGTGATCGACAAGAAGCGCCCGCATTTGTTCCGCGTGCGCATGGAGCGCGTCGGCCTCGTCGCCGGGATGGCGGTTGCCTCGCTGAACATCTGGACCGGCGCCCCACTGGCCGGGCTTTGGGTCGGCTCACGGCTGGCGGGCGAGGGCGGCATCTCGATGCCCGCCGTCGCCGCCATCGTCATCACGATATTCGCGATCGCGTTCGTCCTGCTCCGGCTGCTTGCCGTGATGAGCAACCGCTACGACACGCTCAGCGGGCGCAGGTCTCAGGTCCGCCAGCACGTCCCGTGGCTGCGTCCCATGAGCGGCGAGCGCCCGCACGGCGTGCCCGGCGCCGAGCCCGTCTCGCTCACCGCGCTCGAGTATGTGCTCGTCGCCGGCGTGATCGTGTGCTTCCTGCTCTTCGAGGTCTGGTTCTTCTTCTTCTCGACCTCGCCGATCGACGCCCGCTCCGGCCGCAGCTAGTCGCCGAGACTCTCAGGTCCGGGCCCGCGCCCGGGATTCGGTGCGCATCTCGGAGAGGATGCGCTCCAGCCGGGGCTCGGTCTCGGTGTCGACGTGGCGCATGGCGCCGGCGACGGAGGGGTGGACGGCGGCGATCTGGCGGTGCATCTCGTGGGCGACCGCCCGGTAGCCGGGGTGGCCCTCGCGGCCTGAGCGCAGCTCGATGAGGTGCATCGCCTCACGAGCGTTGAGATCTAAGACGTAGCGGATGCGGTAGCCGAGGCAGAGCGCGTAGAGCGCCTCGCGCTCGCGGCCCGAGCCCGCCAGGCGCTCCCACTCGGCGCGTGAGCCGTCCAGGGCGCGGCGGTAGTCGTCGCCGACGCCCGCGGCCTCGACCTCCTCGGGCACACCGGCACCGAGGTCGGGCGTGAGGCGCTGCCACTGCACGGTCAGCATCCGGTGGCGCTGGAGGTCGCGGAAGGCGCCGTAGTCCGAGACGATCTCGAAGCGGTAGCGCAGCGCCTCGAAGCCCCGGCCCGGGCGATGGCGGCGGTTGGCGCGCTCCCCGACGAGGTCGCCCAGCAGCTCCGCGCGCTCGTCGGCCCCGAGGGCGGCCAGGCGGATGCGCGTCTCCTCCTCGCCGACCCCGGCGGCCTCGAACAGCAGCGCGGCCAGCAGCGACTCCTCGTCGCCGTCGACGTGCAGCAGGCGGACCGAGGGGCCGCCGGCGCCGTCGTCGCCCGGCTCGCGGTCGAGCCCCAGCCGGGCGGCCCACCGCTCGCCCACGCGTTCGCGGGACTCGAGGAACGAGATCCACTCGCCTCCGCGCTCCGGGCGCTCGACGCGCGCGACGAAGCTCGGCATCACGGCCTTCATCGCGTCGAGCATCTGGCGGCCGATCTCCCGCGCCTCGGGGAGGGGATGCGCGAGCAGGTGCAGGATCAGCTGCTCATAGGTCTGGCCCGTCGCGTACATGCCCATGTGCGACAGCGACGCCGCCGGCAGCAGCCCGCGCAGCAGGTCGAGCGCCTTCGCCTTCACGGCGCGGTCGCGCGCAGGGCCCGGCTCGCCGGCGAACATCCCGTCGGCCCACGCGATCACGCGGGGCAGCGCCTGCGCGTAGACGTCGAACACCGCGTCCATCGCGCGCTCGTACTCGGGGCCCAGCTCGGGGTCGCGCCAGTAGCGGTAGCCGCCGCCCGGCATCGGGGTGTCGTAGGCGATGTAGCGCGTGGACTGCTCGAGGTAGGCGCCGAGGCGCGGGCGCTGCAACACCTTGGTGAGGACGTTCGAGCACCATTCGATCGCGACGTGCGCGCCGCCGAGCTGGGCGACCGAGTCGTCGCCGTAGCCGACGAAGATCCGCTCGTAGAGCTGCGCCGCGCGCTCGCCCTCGTCGCCGTCCCAGCGAGCCTGGCCCTCGGGGATGGAGTCCGCGAACTCGTCGAGGAACAGCCGGCGCAGCGTGCCCGGGTAGCGCGAGTAGCGGGCGAACAGCGCGCCCTTGACGGTCTCGGGCAGGTTGACCAGCGCGAAGACCGGACGATCGAGGTTCGTGAAGTGGGGGGCGAGACGAGCGAGTTCGGTCTCGTTGAAGCTCTCTGACGGGGCGCTCACGGGGAGCGCGACTGTAGCGCCGAGCCCGGCGGTCTAGAACAGCCCGCCGATGGCGCGCCCGGCGTCCTTCGTCAGGTCGAACAGCGGCGACGGGATGATCCCGAGGGCGATCGTCGCCGCGCCGCACACCACCGCAACCGTCACGACCTCCCAGCCGGCGGGGCGCGCGGCCGAGCAATGGGAGGACTTCGCCGAGTGGCGCGGCGGCCGGC
>DAINCW010000039.1:5223-14540 GCA_036732205.1 Solirubrobacteraceae bacterium
GCCGAGCCGACCCCGTCGGCCAGCTCCGCCTCGGCGTCGGCGCTGCCGCCCGCGAGCACCGGCTCGGCGGCCGGGGCGCTGCGGCCCCACATCAGCCCGACGAGGCGCAGGTAGTAGGCCAGCGAGATGATCGAGCCGATGACGATCACGACGCCCAGCCACGTGTAGTCGCCGTCCACCGCCGCGTCGATGAGGAAGAACTTGCCCACGAACCCCGACGTGGCCGGGAAGCCGGCGAGCGAGAGCAGCGCGATGGTCAGCGGCCACGCGAGAACGGGGCGCGACGCGCCCAGGCCCTCGTACGCGCCGTAGCCGTCGCCGAGGCTCGTCTCGCGCTCGCGCGCGACGACGACCGCGAAGGCCGCGAGGTTCATCACGAGGTACGCCGCGAGGTACCAGACCGTTGCGCGGATGCCCAGCTGCGTGGACACGACGACCCCCGCGAGCATGTAGCCGGCCTGCGCCACGCTGGACCACGCGAGCAGGCGCTTGACCGATGTCTGGCCGAGCGCGCCGACGTTGCCCACGACGATCGTCACCGCGGCCAGCGCGGCCACCGCTGGCGCCCAGTTGACCTGGGCGTTGATGAACGCGACGTCGAACAGCCGCAGGAACACGCCGAGCGCCGCCGCCTTGGTCGCCGTCGCCATGAACGCGGTGATCGGGGTCGGCGCGCCGTCGTAGACATCGGGCGTCCACTGGTGGAAGGGCGCGACCGACGACTTGAACCCCAGGCCGGTGACGATCAGCGCCAGGCCGGTGAGGAAGAGCGGATCGGTGAGGATGCCGCCGTGCAGCGCGGTCGCGATCGCGCCGAAGTCCGTGGCGCCCGTCGCGCCGTAGACCAGCGCCAGGCCGTAGAGCAGCGTCGCCGAGCCGACCGAGCCGACGACGAGGTACTTCAGCCCGGCCTCCAGCGACGTCGCGCGGCGCGACTCGCTCGCGCACAGGACGTAGAGCGGGATGGAGAGCATCTCCAGTCCGAGGAACAGCGTCACGAGGTTCTGGGCCTCGACGAGCGTGAGCATCCCCGCCGCGCTGAACAGCAGCAGCGCGAAGTACTCGCCGGGCGAAGCCAGCCGCGGCGCCGCCGCGCGCCACGACAGCAGCACGCTCGCCGCGGCGCTGATGACGAAGATCCCGTTGAGTGCCAGCGCGAGGTCGTCGACGCGCAGCGCGCCGGCGATCGTGGTCGTGTTCGCGTGCCACTGCCAGATGGTCAGCCCGAGCGAGGCGAGCAGCGTGGCCAGCGTCAGCCCCGGCACGAGCGCCACACGCACGAAGCGCCCGCCGAGGAGGCCCGCGAGCAGCACGATCGTGCCCCCGCCGTACAGCGCGACCAGCGGCGCGAGCGCCGACCAGTCGAGGTGCGGGCCGTGGATCGCGGCGATCACCGGGCGGCCTCCGTGCGCGCCGCGGCGATCGACGACGTCACGCTGCGCTCGCCGCGGTGCAGCGCGAGCTGCGGGTAGAGCGCGAAGGCCAGGATCACCGCGACCAGTGGCACGAGCACGACGCCGTCCGCGAAGCGGATGTCGCGCGACTCCACGTCGGGGCCGGTGCGGTTGTGCATCGCCCGGATGAACAGGCGCAGCGCGTACACCGCGGCCAGCCCGACGCCGGTGAAGGCGACGAGCGCGATCACGATCTTCGCGCGGAAGACCCCCAGGAGGATCAAGAACTCACCAACGAAGTTCGCCGACCCGGGCATCGCGAGCGTGGCGAGCGCGACGACGAGGAACAGCGCCGCGAGCACGGGCGCCCGGAACGCGATCCCGCCCATGTCGCGGATGTCCTCCGAGCCGCCGGCGCGGGCGGCGAGCAGGCCGATGATGAGCAGCAGCGGGGCGACGACCAGCCCGTGGTTGACCATCTGGATCAGCGCGCCCTGGGCGCCCTCGGGGCGCAGGGAGAAGATGCCCAGGGTGATGAAGCCCAGCTGCGCGATCGACGAGTAGCCGGCGATCAGGCGGGCATGCGTCGCCGTGAACGCCATGACCGACCCGTAGAGGATCGACGCGAGCGCGATCAGCAGCATGAGCATCTGGAAGTGCGCGCTCGCGTGGGGGAACAGGGGCAACGCGATGCGCAGGAAGCCGTAGGCGCCGACCTTCGACAGCACGCCGGAGAAGACGGCCAGCACCTCGATCGGCATCGCGCGGTAGCCGTCGGGCATCCAGCCGTGCAGCGGGAAGGCTGGCATCTTCACGAGGAACGCGGCGGCGAAGAACAGGAAGACCCACTCCTGCGTCCCGTTGCCGAGCAGGTGCGCCCGCAGGTCGGAGAACGCGAACGAGACGCTGCCGTTCGGGCCCGCGTGCGCCATCACGCCCACGGCGATCGCCGCGGCCAGCATGAGCAGCGAGCCCGCCAGCGTGAAGACGACGAGCTTGATCGTCGCGGCCATGCGGTCGCCCTGTCCCCAGCCGCTGAGGAGGAAGAAGAACGGCACGAGCATGAGGTCGAAGAAGACGACGAACAGCGCGAGGTCCTGCGCGCAGAAGGCGCCGAGCACGGCTGACTCCGCGAGGCCGAACTGGAAGAAGAAGAGCCCTGGCCGCTCGTAGCCGCGGATGTTGGCGGCGAGCGACGCGGCGGCGAATACCAGCGCGGTCAGGGCGACGAGGAACAGGCTCAGCCCGTCGACGCCGAGCTTGTAGTGGATGCCGAGCTGGCTGATCCACATCGTGTCCGTGACGTGCTGGAGGCCGCCCGACGAGCTCGAGTAGCCGGCGATCAGGGCGATCGCGAGCCCCAGTGCGCCGAGCGAGCCCCCCAAGGCCACGCGCCCCGCCCACGCGCGCGGCAACAGCGCGCCGACGGTGGCGGCGGCGAGCGGGAGCCAGATGAGGATCGAGAGCATCTCGGTCAGCTCTGGAGGAGGAAGTAGAGGGCGAGGGCGGTCAGGCCGAACAGCAGCAGCGCGGCGTATGCGCGCAGCAGCCCGGACTGCACGGCGCGCACCGCGGCCGACCCGGCGCGGACGATCCCGGTCGTGCCGCCGACGATGGCGCCGTCGACGAACAGGCGCTCGATCGCGCCCTGCGCGAACCGGCCGACCCAGGCGGCGGGCCGCACGGCGACCACGTCGAGCAGCTCGTCGAAGTACCACTTGTGCACGAGGAAGTCGTGCACCGAGGCGAGGCGCACGCGCACCGCCGCCGACGTGCCGGGCCGGCGGATCCAGACCACGTAGGCGATCGCGATGCCGGTCAGGCCCACGAGCGCACCACCGACGAGCCCGACGTACGCGGACGTCGACGACGGGTCCAGGTGGCCGTAGAAGCGCGAGTCCGAGAACGACGGCTCGAGGAACTTGTCGACCAGGCGCGTGACCTGCGGGATCTGGATGAGCCCGCCGACCGCCGCGAGCGCGGCGAGGATGCCCATCGCCAGCTTCATGGGCAGGGCCTGCTCGGCCACGAAGTGGTCGGGGCCCGGGAAGCCGACGTCGGTGTCCTCAACCTCGCCGTCGGCGGGGTTGACGTGCTCGGTTGCGTGGTGGCGGTGACCCGCCTCGAGCTCGCGCGCCTCGGGCACCGGGTCGCCGTAGAAGACACGGAAGATCAGCCGGAACGTGTAGATCGCCGTCAGCAGCGCGGCCGCCAGGCCGAGGACGTACAGCGCCCAGTGCCACCCGCCGCGCTGGGCGACGTTGGCGAGGATCTCGTCCTTGGAGAACCAGCCCGAGAACGGCGGGACGCCCGACAGCGCCAGGCCGCCGACGACGGTGCACGCGAACGTGAACGGCATCGCCTTGCGGAAGCCGCCCATGCGGTCCATGTCCTGCACACCGGCCATGGCGCCGATCACCGAGCCCGCCGCCATGAAGAGCAGGGCCTTGAAGAAGGCGTGCGTCATGAGGTGGAACAGCCCGGCGGCGTAGGCGCCCGAGGAGACGCCCATGATCATGTAGCCGATCTGCGACATCGTCGAGTACGCGATGACGCGCTTGATGTCGGTGACGACGATGGCGATCGTCGCGGCGATCACGAGCGTCACGCAGCCGACGATCGCGCCGACGTCCGCGGCGGCGGGGGCCTGCTCGAACAGCGGGTGCATGCGGGCGATCAGGTAGACGCCGGCCGTGACCATGGTCGCGGCGTGGATCAGGGCGCTGACCGGCGTCGGGCCCTCCATGGCGTCGGGCAGCCACGTGTGCAGCGGGACCTGGGCGGATTTGGCGAACGCGCCCACGAGCAGCAGGACACACCCCGCGACGAGGTCGCCGGAGTTGTGGCCGAAGGACGTCTTCGCGTGCGCGAACGTCTTGAGGAAGTCCAGCGTCCCGGTGTGCTTGAAGATGAAGTACGTGCCGGCCACGAGGCCGACGTCGCCGATGACGTTGATGACGAACGCCTTGACGCCCGCGTTCGTCGCCGACCTGCGGCGGTACCAGAACGAGATCAGCAGGTAGCTCGCCGCGCCGACGAACGCCCACCCGACGATCAACAGCAGGAAGTTGCCGGCCAGGACCAGCACGAGCATCGAGAAGACGAAGAAGTTGAGGTAGGCGAAGTAGCGCGCGAAGCCGCGGTCGCCGGTCATGTAGGTGACCGAGTAGAGGTGGATCAGCGTCGAGACCCCGCTCACCACCAGGGCCATGAAGATCGACAGCGGGTCCACCAGGATCGACATCTGCGCGTCGACACCGGCCGTCTTCACGTAGTCCCACAGCGACGAGACGGCGTGGCGCGACTCCGGTGCCCGGCTCTGCATCGACGCGAACGCGACGAGCGCGCACACGAACGCCGCTCCGATCGCGGCCGTGCCGATCCAGCCGGCCGTGCGGCCGGGGAGCGCCCGGTAGCCGAGGCCGGTGACGATCGTCCCCAGCAGCGGGAACGCGAGGATGAGCCAGGCCGCCGTCGTCATGGGCGCCTCATCCGTGCAATTCGCGCAGGTCGTCGACGTCGATCGCCGTGTTGCGACGGTACATCGCCACGATCACGCCGAGCCCGACGGTCACCTCGCAGGCCGCGACGACCATGACGATGATCGCGAAGACCTGGCCGTCGCCGTTGCCCCACATCCTCGAGAAGCCGATGAGCGCGAGGTTGCCCGCGTTCAGCATCAGCTCGAGGCAGAGCAGGATCACCAGCGGGTTGCGGCGCACCAGGACGCCGCCCGCTCCGATGCAGAAGATGAACGCCGAGACGACCAGGTACCAGGCGATGCTCACGGGCCGGCCTCCGTCGTCTCCGGCGCTGCGCCGCGGGCCGTGTCCCCCCCGCTCGCCGCCTCGGCCATGGTGCCCGTCGACGCGCTCATCAGGTCGGCGACGCTCAGGCGCGTCGCGGCGTCCTGGTCGGGCGTGTTGTCGCGGCGCTTGGCGAGCACGATCGCGCCCACCGCGGCGAGCAGCAACAGGAACGACGCCGCCTCGAATGGGAACAGGAACCGGCGGAGCAGCAGCTCGCCGATGTAGCCCGGCGTCCCGAACGCCGGGACCGCGTTCGGGTCGTAGCCCGCGCCCCGGGTGTCGAGCAGCTGGAGACCGGAGCCGAGGATCGCGATGCACAGCTCGACGAGCAGCGCGCCGGCGAACAGCACGGCGCCCGTGCGCAGGGTGGGCCCGCCGGACGAGCGCAGGGGCTCGTCCGCGCCGCCGACGTACGCCACCACGAAGACGTAGAGCACCATCACCGCGCCGGCGTACACGACAACCTGGGCGGCTGCGACGAACTCCGCCCGCAGCAACAGGAACAGCGCCGCCAGCGAGATCAGGTGGAAGACCAGCGCGAGGACGTTGAAGAACGGGTTGCGCAGCGACACCACGCCGATCGCGCCCGCGATGGCGCCGATCCCCGCCAGGAAGAACAGGACGGCAGCCATCGAGCCCTACTCGCCCTCCCGCCGCAGCGGCGTGCGCTCGATCGGCTCGGCGAGCAGCATCTCCTTGGTGAAGATGAGGTCGGAGCGGTCGTAGTCGCTCATCTCGTAGTCGTGGCCCATCGTGATCGCGTCGAACGGGCATGCGACCTCGCAGTAGCCGCAGAAGATGCAGCGCGACAGGTTGATCTCGTAGACCGCCGCGTAGCGCTCGCCGGCCGACACGCGGTTGGATGGCGTGTTCTCGGCCGCGACGACGCGGATGCAATCGGCCGGGCAGGCCGCGGCGCACAGCGAGCAGCCCACGCACTTCTCCAGCCCGGTGTCCTCGAAGCGATGCAGCTTGTGGCGCCCGCGGAAGCGCGGGTAGACCGGGACCTTCTCCTCGGGGTACTGAATGGTCTGCGTGCCCTCGACGATCTTCGAGAACGTCGTCTTCAGGCCGCGCAGCGTCTCGCCGAACGCGCGGTAGAAGCCACCCGCGCCGCCCGCGTCGGGCGCGCGGACGACTTCGACGACGTCGCCGGGGTCGTAGGGCATCAGGTGCTCACCACCAGGATCGCGGTCACCAGGACGTTGAGAGTGGCCAGCGGCAGCAGCACCTTCCACCCGAAGCTCATCAGCTGGTCGTAGCGCAGCCGCGGCAGCGTCGCCCGGATCCAGATGAAGAAGCAGACGAACAGCGTCGTCTTCGCGAGCACGACGATCGGGTCGACCCAGCCCGGCGGGTTGATGCCGAACGGCAGCAGCCAGCCGCCGAGGAAGAACGTGACGACGAGCGCCGAGACCACGATCACGTTCGCGTACTCGGCCAGGTAGAACGACGCGAACCGCCCGCCGCCGTACTCCGTGTTGTAGCCGCCGACCAGCTCCGCATCGGCCTCGGCGAGGTCGAATGGCGCGCGGTTGGTCTCGGCGAAGCCGGCCACGGTGAAGATGAGGAAGCCCGCGAACTGCGGGATCACGTACCAGAGCCCGTAGCCGTCCTGGGCGTGGACGATGCCGGTGAGCGAGAGCGTGCCGGCCATGATCACGACGCCGACCAGCGAGAGGCCCTGGGACACCTCGTAGGAGATGAGCTGCGCCGCGGCCCGCATCGCGCCGAGGAACGAGTACTTCGACCCGCTCGCCCAGCCGCCGAGCATCAGCCCGTAGAACGCGATCGCCCCGAACGCGAAGATGAACAGCGGCCCGATCGAGACGTCGATCCCGTACAGGCCGGTCTTCGTGCCGAAGATGTCCTGCGGATCCCCGAACGGGATGATCGCCATCGCCGCCACGGCGGCCACGACGGAGAGGATCGGCGCCAGCGTGAACAGGAAGGCCTGGCTCGTGCGCGGGCGGAAGTCGGCCTTGGTCGCGAGCTTGAGGATGTCGGCGATCGGCTGCATCAGGCCGTACGGGCCGACGCGGTTGGGGCCGTAGCGGCCCTGGAAGCGGCCGATCAGCTTGCGCTCGAGGACGAGAACGAGCGGGATCATGCTGAAGACGACGATGAAGATCACCAGCGCCTTGGCGATCTGCATCCACCACGGCTCGTAGAAGCCGACGGTCGCGAGGAGGCCGGTCACGCCGGGCGCACCTCCACGAGCGGGCCGTCGAGCGCGTTGGCCGCGCCGGTCGGGATCGCCTCCTCGAGGAACACCGAGCCGTCGGGCGAGGCGTCCACGAGCGCGACGGTCGCCTCGACCGAGTGCCTCAGACCGTCGTCTTCGCCGTCGGTGCCCTGAGCCACGACGACGCGCTGGCCGTGCCGCAGCCCGAGGCGCTGCGCGTCGCGCGGGGACATCTCCGCGCGCTGGGTCGGGTGCAGGAAGCTCAGCGCGGGGGAGACCTCGACCTCGGGCGCCGCCCAGATCGAGCGGAACGTCCCGAGCAGCAGCTTGCCGTTGGGGCTCGCGGCCGCGGCCGCCTCGGGAGCGGGCGCCATCGCCGCGGGCGCGCTGAACGTGGAGGCCGCGTCGGTCTCGGCCCAGCGCAGGCCCTGGCCACCGATCGAGTCGAGCGTCAGGCCCGCGTAGAACGGCACGGCCGCGCGCACCTGGGCGAAGGCCATCGCGCCGGTCAGCACGTCGCCCATGTCCAGCCCCAGGCCGCGGCCCAGGTCGGCGAGCACCTGCCATCCGTAGCGCACCTCGCCCGGATGGCCGATCGCCGGGCGCAGGCGCTGCACACGCCCGTCGGGGTGCGTGATCGTGCCGTCCTTCTCGGCGTACGCCTCGGCGGGGAAGACGACGGTGGCGTGCTCGCGCAGCCCCTCCGACCACAACGCCGCGTGCGCGACGACCGTCGTGGCCTTGTCGAGTCCCTGCTCCCAGGTCGCTCGGCTCGGCAGCTCGCGCAGCGGGTCGACGTGCAGCAGCCACGCGGCGGTCAGCTCGCCGCTCGCCAGTGCGGCGCCGATGGCGGCGGTGGTCCGCCCGCCCGCGGCGGGCAGCGCGCCCACCTCGCGCAGGCCACGGCCGTTCGTGCCGCCGTCGGGCACGACGATGACGCCGGCGCCGTCGCGGCCGGCCAGGCCGAGATCGCCGGCCAGCGCGAACGCGAGCGGCGCCGAGCGCTCGGAGACGAGGATCACGACGTCCGGGCCCGCGCCGCGCAGCAGCGCACGCGCCTCGTCGCCCACCTCGGCGCGGCCGGGGGGGAAGCGCTGGACGACCTCGGCGTTGGCGTCCAGCGACGACGGCCGCGCGGTGGCCACGGCGAGCCGCGCGTTGTTGCGTCGCACGGCCTTGCGGATGCGCAGGTCGAGGATCGGGATGTCGTCGACGGGCTCGCAGTCGAGGACCAGCACGGCGTGCGCGAACTCGAGGTCCGACACACGCGCCCCGGGCGCGGGGTCGGAGAAGGCGAGCGGCGCGGCGTGCTCCGCGGCGCGCCGCGAGTCGATGTCGCGGGTGGCGAGCGCGTCGCGGGCGATGCGGGAGGCGAGCAGGCCCTCCTCGTTGGTCGTCTCGCCGCCGACGACCACGCCGACGTGGCCCTTGGCCCGGGCCAGCCCGTGCGTGGCCTCGTCGAGCGCGCGCTCCCAGCTGACGGGGCGCAGCTCGCCGCCGTCGCGCACCAGCGGCTGGGTGATGCGCTCGTCGACATGGATCGACTGGTAGGCGAAGCGGCCCTTGTCGCACAGCCACCCGTCGTCGACCTCCTCGTTGTCGCGGGCGAGCACGCGCAGAACGCGGTCGTCGCGGACGGTGAAGGTCACGTTGCACTGTGCGGGGCACAGCGTGCAGACCGAGCCTGAGCCCTCGATGTCCCACGGGCGCGCGCGGAAGCGGTAGGGCCGCGACGTCAGCGCGCCCACCGGGCACAGCTCGATGATGTTGCCGCTGAACGGCGCGACGTAGGGGTGGCCGTCGAACGTCGCGACGTAGGAGTGCGCGCCGCGCTCCAGCAGCACCAGCTGGTCGTCCTCGGAGATCTCCTGCGAGAAGCGCACGCAGCGGTAGCAGAGGATGCAGCGCTCGCGGTCGATCGCGATCAGC
>DAINCW010000040.1:0-14500 GCA_036732205.1 Solirubrobacteraceae bacterium
GATCACGTGCGCCGCTTCGACTGGAACGACATCGCACGCCGCACCGCCGAGGTCTACGCCGAGGTCGGCCGCGCCACCGTGTGATGTCGTGCCAGGCGGCCCCGTAGGGCCGCCGACCGCAAGCCCAACCCGAGAGGACCCAAAATGAGACTCCGACCCACATTGCTCGTCTCCGTCGCCGTCGTGCCCGCGCTCGCGCTGAGCGCCTGCGGAGGCGGCAGCAGCGACAAGAGCCAGATCACGTCGATCGTCAAGGACGTCGGGAAGACCCCGAGCAACCTCTGCACGAAGTACGCCGCGGCCGACCTGCTCAAGCAGATCGGCGGGGTGGACAAGTGCAAGGCGCTCGCCAAGGCCGACCCGAAGGCCGTCGACCCCAACGTGAAGGTCGACTCGGTCACCGTCAACGGCAGCACGGCGACCGCGAAGATCACCGGCAACTCCGGCAAGAACACCGTCGCCTTCAAGAAGGAGAACGGGAGCTGGAAGGTCATCGCCTCCACGGGCTGACCCCACCCGAAAGGATCCGTATGACCATTCGCCCCACCGTGCTCGCCCTGCTCGCCGTGCCCGCGCTAGCGGTCTCGGCGTGTGGGTCCTCGAGCGACAGCGACCAGATCAAGAGCCTCGTCAACGACGTGGCGAAGAACCCGAAGTCCGGGTGCAGCCACGCGTCCAAGAAGCTGATCAAGACGCAGCTCGGCGGCTCCGTGGCCGCGTGCGAGAAGTCCACGGTCGGCGCCAAGCCCGACAAGATCAAGGGCTCGATCTCGGTGTCGGTCAACGGCAGCAACGCCACGGCCACGTTCACGACGGGCTCCGGCAAGCGCAAGGCGGGATTCGTCAAGGAAGGCGGCAGCTGGAAGATCGACGCGATCGCCGCCGGCTGACCGATGGCTCGCCGATCGTCGGTGACGCTCAGGTATCCGCGTGGCGCGCGGCGAACTTGCGCACGCGCCGCTCGCCCTTGGCCTCGAAGAAGGCCCACTCGTCGCGGCCGAGCTCGGTCGCCGGCTCGTCGGCGAACCACCACTCGCGCCCGATGCGCATCCAGTTGCGCGTGGCGCCCAGCTGCCCGAGCACGGCCAGGACGCCGGTCTGCATGCGCTGGCCCATCAGCTCGTCGGCCGGCAGCGACTCGCGGCGGACGAGCTCGTAGTACTTCGACCGCGGGTCGGTCATCGCCGCCATCGCCTTCATCACGCGGCGCGCGTCGATCGTGACCTCGGCGTCCTCCATGTACCAGCCGCCCACCGCCAGCATGTGCTTCATCAGCAGCTCCGCGTCGACGCGCTCGGGCCGCTTGAGGTAGCCGAGCTCCGCCAGGGCGTCGCGGATCTTGCCCGGGTCGCGCTCGAGCCCCGCCTCGATCGCCGCGATCTGGAGCGCGACCTGATCGACGTCGAGGCGCTTGGTCATGCCGAAGTCCAAAAACGCGACCCGACCGTCGTCGGCGAGCAGGTAGTTGCCCGGATGTGCGTCTGCGTTGAAGTGCTGGAGGTGGTAGATCGAGCCGAAGCAGAAGCGAAAGACGATCTCGCCGAAGCGGTCCTTGTCGGGCTGCGGGAGCGCCTTGACGTCTTCGAAGTCCGCACCGTCGATCCAGTCGGTGACGAGCACGCGCTCGGTCGACAGGCGCGTGACGACGTCGGGCACGACGATGAACGGATGGCCGCGGTAGGCGCGCGCGAACGTCCGCTGGTTCTGCGCCTCGTACTCGTAGTCCAGCTCCTCGAGGACACGCTCCTTCAGCTCGGCGGCGACCGCCTTCGCGTCCAGGCCCGGGGCGAGCGCCTTGGCGAAGCGCATGATCAGGCCGGCGTTCTGCATGTCGGCGGCGAGCGCCTTGCCGATGCCGGGGTACTGGATCTTCACCGCGACCGCCCGGCCGTCCGGCAGCGTCGCGCGGTGGACCTGGCCGATCGACGCGGCGGCGCGGGCCTCGTGCTCGAAGTCCTCGAAGACGTCCTCCGGCGCCTCGTCCCATTGCTCGGAGAGCACGCCCTTGACCTGGTCGTAGGCCATGGGCGGCGCGTCGGAGCGCAGCTTCGCGAGCTTGTCCTGGTAGATCGCCCGGTACTCGTCGGGGAGGAAGTCCGTGTCGATGAACGACGCGAGCTGCGCGATCTTCATGGCGGCGCCCTTCATGTTCCCGAGCGTGTCGACCATCCGGTCGGCGGCCGCGAGGTGCGCCTTGTCGATCGCCTCGTCGTTGCGCCGGACCTTCGCGCCGGCGAGCTTGACCCCGGCCGACCCCAGCGCGGTGCCGACCCTGGCGCTGCGCCCGATCCGACCTGTCGGGAGCTTGGGTTCCTTGCTCACGCCGGGCGGAGCCTATTAGGCTCGCCGCGCACGGTCAGGGACACGAGCAAGGGGGATGCGGGATGGCCACCGACGAGGTTGCGGCACAGATCAAGCAGGGCCAGCGGGCGTCCTGGGCGGCCGGTGACTGGGACAAGGTCTCGGCGCTCATCACGATGGTCGGGCCGCACCTGCTGGACCTGATCGGCGTGGAGGCGGGGATGGACCTGCTCGACGTCGGGACCGGCACGGGCGGAACCGTGGCGATCCCCGCGGCGCAGCGCGGCGCGCGCGTCACGGGGTCGGACCTGACCCCCGAGCACTTCGAGCGCGCGCGCGAGCGCGCGGCCGAGGCGGGCGTCGACGTCGACTGGGTCGAGGCGGACGCCGAGGCGCTGCCCTTCGAGGACGCGAGCTTCGACCGTGTCACGTCGACCTTCGGGCACATGTTCGCCCCGCGGCACGACGTCGCCGCGGCGGAGCTGGCCCGCGTGTGCCGGCCGGGCGGCGTCATCGGCACGACGACGTGGCTGCCCGACAGCCTTCCCGGACGCATGTTCAAGATCATCGGCGGCCACATGCCGCCGCCTCCGCCGGGCGTCGGCGGGCCTGTGCAATGGGGCGACCACGACCACGTCCGGGCCATGCTGGAGCCGCACGGTCTGGAGGTGTCGTTCGACGAAGGGCTCTCCCCGGCCGAGTTCGACGACCTCGAGACCGCCTGGTCGTTCTACGAGGACAACTTCGGCGGGATCGTGCTCGCCAAGCAGCACATGGGCGACGCGTACGGGCCGCTGCGCGACGACCTGCAAGGCATGCTTGCCGAGTCGGAGCAAGACGACGGATCGGTGCGGCTGGACAGCCGCTACCTGATCACGATCGCGCGCAGGCCCGGCTAGATCAACGCCAGCGCAGCGTGCGCGGCTCGTCGCGCACGCGGATGACCCGGGCGGGCACGCCCCCCGCCACCGCGTTGGCCGGGATGTCGCGGTTGACGACCGCGCTCGTGCCGATCACCGCGTTGTCGCCGACCGTGACCCCGCGCAGGATGCACGCGCCGTAGCCGATCCACACGTTGTGGCCCACGCGCACGTCGCGCTTGTAGATGCCCTGAGTGCGGATGGGGCGCTCGACCTCGACCATCCCGTGGTCGAAGTCGATGAGCATCACGCGATCGGCGACGATGCACTCGCGGCCGATCGAGACGTGCTGGAACGCCGAGATCGTGCACTCCTGCCCGAGCACGCTCTTCGCGCCGATGCGCACCTCGCCATCGTGCGCCCGGACCTTGGTGCCGTGGCCGAGCCACGACCAGCGCCCGAGGTGGACGACGGCGTTGGGGCCGATCTCGAACGTCACGTCGGGGCAGACGAACGCGATGCCGTCGGTCTTCAGCCGCCCGCGCCAGCGCAGCTTCAGCCACGCGAGGCGGATGAGCAACGCGACGTAACCCGGCCGCAGCATGTTGTTGCGCGCCATGAATCGCAGGACGGTGAGCGGCCCGCCGTGGAGGGGAGGCGGCTCGCCGCGCAGCGGCGGCGGCGCCTCCAGCGGCTGTGACGGGGCGAGGGCGGGCTCCATGAAGAGCCGATCGTAATGCCATGATCCCGCGCCCATGGCGACCGCCACGAGCCTTGCGCAGCGCCTGCTGGACGGTGATCGCCGCGCCCTCGCCCGGGCGATCACCCTCGTCCAGAACGGGGAGGAGGAGGGCTACGCCGTCGTCCGCGAGGTCTATCCGACGACAGGGCGGGCCGCCGTCTTCGGGTTCACCGGGTCGCCCGGCGTCGGCAAGTCGACCCTGATCGGCGCGCTGATCAAGGCCCGGCGCGCCGCCGGCCGCGAGGTCGCCGTGCTGTCGATCGACCCGTCGTCGCCGTTCACGCAGGGCGCGGTCCTCGGCGACCGGATTCGCCTGACCGAGCACTTCCTGGATCCCGGCGTCTTCATCCGCTCGATGGCCAACCGCGGCGCGCACGGCGGGCTGAGCGAGGCCGCGCTCCAGACCGCGCTGCTCATGGACGCCTCGGGCAAGGACGACGTCTTCCTCGAGACCGTGGGCGTCGGCCAGGCCGAGGTCGACATCATCAACCACGCGGACACCGTCGTCCTCGTGCTCATGCCGGGCTCGGGCGACTCCATCCAGGCGCTGAAGGCGGGCATCATGGAGATCCCGGACGTGATCGTGGTCAACAAGTCCGACCACCCGCTCACCGAGACGATGGTGCGTGAGATCCGCGGCGTGATGTCCCTTGCTCCGCAGCGGGGATGGCGTGTGCCGATCATCAAGACGGAGGCCTCGCGCGGGGAGGGGATCGACGAGCTCGTGGAGCAGCTCGAGGCCCACCGCGCGCACATCGAGGAGGAGGGCACGCTGTCCGAGCGCCGGCGGCGCAACCTGCGCAACGAGATCGTGGCGCTCGCGACCGCCCGCCTGCGCCGCCGCCTCGAGGAGGGCCTCGTCGAGGATGAGGCCTTCGCCCAACTGCTGGACGAGGTCGTCGCGCGCCGGCTGGACCCGGCGACCGCGGCGGGCCGGCTGCTCGAGGAGACCGGCGCCGACGTCTAGCGCGTCTAGAGCTGGGGCGCGCCGAGTGGTGGCGGCCGGCGTGAGCTGCCCCAGCCGCGCCATTCGCTGACGACGAGCGCGACCAGGCCGGCGACGACGATCGCGATCGCGATCGCCTCGCCCGTGCCGACCGTGCCCGAGAACACGGGGAGGACGTCCTGCGCGCCGCCCCACGGGACGTCGCCGCGCGGGGGCGCGAGCGTCGCGTAGCCGATGCGCGGCCCGGCGAGCAGCCACATGGTGCCCGCGAGCGTGATCGCCGCGAGCGCCCCGCCGATGCGCGGCGCGTGGCGCAGGGCGAGCGCGGCGAGGGCGGTCCCGACCGGAACGGCGGGCAGCAGCAGGCGCGCCGGCGCCCAGGGCCCGTGCAGGGACGGTGCGAGGAACGCCGCGGCCGCGACCTGGGTGGCGCACACCGCGACGAGGAACCCACCGGCGACCTCGACGTCGATCTGCTCGCTGACCGCCATCGCCAGGCGGTCGCGGCGCGAGCGCCACAGCAGCCACACCGCGACGAGTGCGAGAGCGGCGAACGGCGACCAGCGCAGCAGGCCCGCGTCGCGATCGAGGAACACGCCGACGAGCCGTGGCGCGCGGCTCAGGTGGTCGCCCAGCGACGCCGCGCCCGTCGCGGCGTGCGCCGCGAGGGAGCTCGCGTACGGCGTCAGACCGCCGTAGAGGCGGTCGTGGATGGTCACGAAGATGACGCCCGAGGTCAGGATGACCTCCAGCGCGACCAGCGCCGCCAGCGCGCGCTGGCGCCGGCGCAGCCAGCGCGCCAGCACCACCGCGCAGACGGCCGCGGCCGGGACCAGGGAGACGGCGAGCCACGGGGCGATCGCGATGGCCGCGGCGGAGGCGAAGGCCAGCCGCTTGGTCGCCGGGTGCTCGCGCACCGCGAGCGCGCCCAGCGCGGCGGCGGCCAGTGCCGTGCCGCCCACACCCTCCGGTGAGATCGAAGTGGCAGCCGCCACGACGGGCGGGGAGAGCCCGGCGACGAGCGCCGCGCCGGTCGCCCACGGGTCGGGCACCAGCCGCCGCGCGAGCGCCGCCGCCGCCACGAAGCCCAGCGCCACGATCGCCGCGAGCCACAGCCGCACCGCCGTGCGCCCGCCGATCGCGTACGCGGGAGCGATCAGCAGCGGGAAGCCCGCGCCCTGGGACTCCACGAGCCGGCCGTGCACGAGCCCGGCGGTGGGCTTCACCGCGGGGCCGCCGAAGCGCTTCCAGTCTCCGGCGCGGTACTCGTCGCGCAGGTCGACGTCTCCGTCGGAGACGATCGACTCGGCGGTGAGCAGCTCGTGGGTCTCGCGCGCCGAGACGCGCAGCCCCGGCTGCTGGTGCACGCCGAGCGTCGCCGCGTACGCGGCGAGCAGGACCAGCCAGAGCGCGAGTGCCCTACGCACCGAGCGCGCGAGCGATGACCATCTGCTGGACCTCGTCGGTGCCCTCGCCGATGGTGAGGATCTTCGCGTCGCGGTAGAAGCGGCACACTGGGTACTCCTCGATGTAGCCGTACCCGCCGTGGATCTGCACGGCCTCCTCGCTGCAGCGCACGGCCAGGCGCCCGGTCTTCAGCTTCGCCTGCGCGGCCGTGAGCGTGAAGTTCTCGCCGCGGTCCTTCTCCAGCGCGGCCTTGTAGACGAGCAGGCGCGCCGCCTCGATCTCGGTCGCCATGTCGGCGAGCTTGGCCTGGATCGCCTGGAACTTGCCGATCGTCTGGCCGAACGCCTTGCGCTGCTGCGCGTAGGACAGCGCCTCGTCGAGCGCGCCCTGCGCGAGCCCGACGCCCATCGCCGCGACGCCGATGCGGCCGATGTCGAGGATGTGCAGGAACTGCTTGAAGCCGCCGCCGCGCGGGCCGAGGAGGTTGGCCTCCGGAACCCGGCAGTCGGTGAAGGTGAGCGGCCGCGTGTCCGACGCGTTCCAGCCCATCTTGCGGTACGGCTCGCCCTGCTCGTAGCCGGGGGTCCCGTTGGGGACGATGAGGTTGGAGATCTCCTTCTGGCTCGACCCAGGGCTTTCGCCCTGGGTGCCCTCCCCGGTCAGCGCCGTGATGCAGACCACGCCGGAGATGTCGGTGCCCGCGTTGGTGATGAACTGCTTGGCGCCGTTGATGACCCACTCGCCGTCCTCCAGCCGTGCCCGGGTCTTGACGTTGCCGGCGTCCGAGCCGGCTTCGGGCTCGGTCAGGCCGAACGCACCGAGCTTCTCGCCGGCGCACAGTTGCGGGAGCCACTCCTGCTTTTGCTCCTCGGTCCCGAAGAGGTAGATCGGCTGCGTGCCGAGCGAGGTGTGTGCGCACAGCGTGATCGCGACCGAGGAGTCGATCCGCGTGAGCTCCTCGACGGCGAGCGCGTAGGCCAGCGTGTCACCCCCGCCGCCCCCGTACTCCTCGGGGAACGGGATGCCCATGAGGTTGAGCTCGCCCAGCTTGCGGACGATCTCGTAGGGGAATGCCTTCGTGCGATCCAGCTCCTCCGCCACGGGGGCAACCTCGTTGCGGGCGAAGTCGCGGACCGTGCGCTGGATCAGGCGGTGGTCGTCGGAGAGCTGGAAGTCCATGCCCGGCATTCTGCCGGGCGGTCGCTGAGGACGCGGTCAGCGCGGCGAGCGGATTCCTGGGGATGCGCCGTATTTCGGCTAGGCCAGGCTGCTCGCGAGGTCGACGAGCAGCCGCACGCCGAACCCCGTACCGCCCTTGGGGGCGTAGGGGCGGCCCTGGTCCCAGGCGACACCGGCGATGTCCAGATGCGCCCACGGCACGTCGCCGGCGAAGCGCTTCAGGAACTCGCCGCCGACGATCGTCCCGGCCTTGCGCGCCTCGGGCGCGTTGTTGAGGTCTCCGTACTGGCCGCGTAGCTGGTCGGCGTACTCCTCGTGCAGCGGCAGGCGCCACAGCAGCTCGCCGCTCGCCGCCGAGGCCGCCTCGATCTGTGCGGCCCACGGCTCGTCGTTGCTGACCAGCGCCGCGTACGTCGATCCCAGCGCGACGATGACCGCGCCCGTCAGCGTGGCGAGGTCGACGAGGCGCTCGGCGCCCTGCTCGCGCGCGTGGGCGAGACAGTCGGCGAGCACGAGACGCCCCTCCGCGTCGGTGTTGTTGACCTCGACTGTGAGGCCCTCCTTCGTGCGCACGATGTCGCCGGGCCTGACCGAGCGCCCGCTCGGCATGTTCTCGGTGGCGCCCACGACCGCGACGACGCGGACCGGCAGCCGCAGCCGGGCGATGGCGCCCATGGCCTCGATGACCGCGGCGCCGCCCGACATGTCGAACTTCATCTCGTGCATCTTCGCCGCGGGCTTGATGGAGATCCCGCCGCTGTCGAACGTCACTGCCTTGCCGACGAGCCCGAGGACGGGGCCGCTCGCGTTCTCGCCCTCGTAGCGCAACGTGATCAGCTTCGGGTCCTCGTAGGTGCCCTGCGCGACGGCGGCGAACGCGCCCATGCCGGCGGCGGCGATCTCGTCGCGGCCCATGACCTCCACCGTCACGCCCTCGAGCTCGGCGGCGCGCTGTGCGAGCCGCGTCGGCGTCATGTCGTTGGCCGGCGTGTTCTGCAGGTCGCGCGCGGCGTTCTGGGCCTCGGCGAGGATCGCGGCCCGGTCGACGGCCGCCGACACGTCGTGGTGCGCAGAGACCAGGAGCGCCTCGATGTCAGCCGCGTCCTCCTCGGGCGGCTTGCGGTAGCGGTCGAAGCGGTAGGCGGCGAGCAGCGTGCCCTCGACGAACGCGCCGGCGACGGCGTCGTCGGTGTGGTGCGGCAGTTCCCAGCACAGGGTCGTGGCCCCGATCTCCTTGGCGCGGCCGTGCGCGACGGCGGCCGCGATCCGTGCGCGCTCGGGCGTGAACGCCGCGCGCTTGCCGAGCCCCACGAGCAGCCAGCGGCGCCCGTCGGCGTGGGTCAGGGCCAGGTTCTTGAAGGAGTGCTTGGCCTCGCCCGAGGCCAGCAGCGCGCCCAGCTCGCCGCCGGGCAGGTCGTGCGCCACTTCCTCGTCGTCGAACACCCCGACGGCGATGGTGTCGGCGCCGGTCGCGGCGGGGGAATCGGTCGTGGCGGCGGCGCGCAAGCGCGGGCCAGCATAATCCGTGTTCCCCCTCCAGCTGGTCCACGCGAGAAACGAGAGACACACCGATGCCCAAGACCGTCATCCTCGGCACCGCCCGAACGCCCATCGGCAAGATGGGCGGCGCCCTTGCCACGCTCGATGCCACCGAACTCGGCGGCATCGCCATCCAGGCCGCGCTCGAGCGCGCCAATGTCGAGCCCGAGCAGGTCCAGCACGTCGTCATGGGGCAGGTACTCCAGGCGGGCCAGGGCCAGATTCCGTCGCGCCAGGCTCAGATCAAGGGCGGGATCCCCAAGGAGGTCTCCTCCGAGACGGTCAACAAGGTCTGTGCGTCCGGCGTGCGCGCGACCGCGCTGCTCGACAACGCGATCCGCGCCGGCGAGGTCGAGATCGGCGTCGGCGGCGGCATGGAGTCGATGAGCCAGGCGCCGTACCTGCTGCCCGACGCGCGCTTCGGCTACCGCATGGGTGACGCGAAGGCGCTGGACGCGATGGTCCATGACGGCCTGACCAACCCGTTCAGCGGCAAGCAGATGTTCATCGAGGCCACCGAGATCGGCGACGAGCTCGAGATGACGCGCGCGGACCTCGACCGCTGGGCGCTGCGCTCCCACGAGCGCGCGATCGCGGCGACCGATGAGGGGCGCCTCCCGGAGGAGATCGTGCCGGTGACCGTGAAGTCAAGGAAGGGCGAGACGGTCGTCGAGGTCGACGAGGCGCCGCGGCGCGACTCCTCGCTCGAGGCGCTGGCCAAGCTGCCGGGCCTGGCGGGCAAGGAGGGCTCGCACACCGCTGGCAACTCCCCGGGCGTGAACGACGCCGGCGCCGCTCTCGTGGTGGCGTCCGACGAGTGGGCGAGTGCCAACGGCAAGGAGCCGCTGGCCGAGATCGTCGCCCAGGCCCAGACCGCCGACGAGTTCGCCTACCTCGCCCGGACGCCGGCGAGCGCGGCGCGGAAGGCGCTGGAGAAGGCCGGCCTGACGGCCGAGGACATCGATCTCTGGGAGATCAACGAGGCGTTCGCCTCGGTGACGCTGAACTCGATCCGCGTGCTCGGCATCGACGAGGACCGCGTCAACGTCAACGGCGGCGCGGTCGCTCTCGGCCACCCGATCGGCGCATCGGGCGCCCGGATCCTCGGCGCGCTCGTGCACGAGCTGCGCCGCCGCGGCGGCGGGTACGGCTGCGCGGCGATCTGCTCGGGCGGGGGCCAGGGCGACGCGGTGATCCTGAAGGTCTGACGTCACGGTGACGTGACGAACCGGTGCTGAGCCGCGACACGTTCACGGCCAGCATCGAGGGAGTGACGGGGGTGAGGACATCCAGTGGTCCACGGCGCCACCAGATGTCCACACCCCTGCGCCACGCCCTCGCCTCGCTCGCCGAGCGGCAGCATGGAATCGTCGGGCTGAGGGCGCTCCGAGCGCTCTCCCTCGATGGAAAGGCGATCGCGCGGCTCGTCGCGGACGGGACGCTTCATCGCCTCCATCTCGGTGTGTATGCCGTAGGCCACCGCAAGCTCACGCAGCAAGGCCGCTGGCTCGCGGCTGTCCTCGCGTGTGGGGAAGGCGCAGCGCTCTCGCACAGAGCCGCTGCGGCCGCGCTGGATCTCGCTCCGCTCGTAGCGGGACCGATCGACGTGACCGCGCCCGGGCGACGAGGGAGAGCAGACCCGCGCATCCGCCCTCACCGCTCGCGCCTCGACCCGCGCGACGTCATGACACGCGACGGGATTCCGATGACCAAGCCCGCGCGCACGCTGCTCGACCTCGCCGAGATCGTGTCGCCCGCGCACCTCGAACGGGCCGTCGACAGAGCCCTCGCCCGAGGCCCGCACGACGAAATCCTCTCCCTCGTCGCCCGCAGCCCCGGCCGGAAGGGCCACAAACGCCTCCGCACGGCGCTCCACACCGCCGCGCCGGACCTCGACCGCACCCGATCCGAGCTCGAGATCCGCATGCGCCGGCTGATCGAGACCGCGGGGCTGCCGCCGCCCGAGCTCAACGTCGAGATCGCCGGCTACGAGGTCGACATGCTGTGGCGCGACCGCGGCCTCGTCGTCGAGCTCGACGGCTTCGCGTACCACAACGGCCCACAGGCCTTCGAAGCCGATCGTCGCCGCACGGCCGATCTGCAATCAGCCGGCCTCGACGTCCGCCGCTTCACGTGGCATCAGGTCACGACGGACGCAGAGTGGGTCCGCAAGCGCCTCGCTCAGCCGACAACCCGCGGCGTGCCCGACGTCGAGTAGACGTCCTTGCGGGCGATCTTCCCGTCGAGGAACGGGAAGACGTCCACGCCGTCCCACTCGAGCTTCCGGCCGTCCGGCGCGGTCGCGCGCGCCGTCCACTCCGAGACCGCGAAGTCGTCGGCCACGTACAGCCGGCGGCCCTCGAACCGCATGTCGGGCCAGCGCTCGAAGATCGCCGCGATGTGGGTGCGCACCGCCGGCGCCCCCTCCACCGCCGCGTCGCCGGACGTGTGGTTGTGGAACACCATGTCGTCGGTGTGCATCGACGCGATCGCGTCCACGTCCTGGTCGTTCCATGCCGCGTCGTAGCGGGCGATCAGCTCACGCATGGGTGGTAGGCATCTCCAGTCCGACCGCCTCGTAGGCGAGGCGCCGCTCGGCGTAGAACTCGGCTTCCACGGCCCTGCCGTCACGGACCGTCCAGATCGCCGCACCGAACAGGCGGACCTCGCCCTCGGTACCGCGGCGATGACCGTAGTCGTTCACGATCACGAGCACGCGGTCGCCGCGGTCGAGGAGCTCGACGATCTCGGTGCGGTAGCTCTGCCACGGCTCGAGCCAGTCCTGCCAGTACCGGCGCAGGCCGTCGAGCCCGTGTCGCCACACCCCTTCACCGAAGCTGTTCACGCGGCTGCGGAAGTCCTCGCCGGCCGTCCCCTCGGTCCCGAGCACCGAACCGAGCGCCTCGATGGCGCCCTCGAGAGCGCCCTCGTCGCCGAACAGCGCGACGAGGTCGACGTCCGGTGCCGGCTGAAGCGCGCGGACCAGTTCGACGTTCTCCTGCGACATCCTCCGGCGAGTATCCCTGCCTAAGCTGGTTCGTGTGAAGAGCGCCGCCTTCTTCGACCTCGATCGCACGCTCATGGCGGGCTCGTCCGGCCTCCACTGGGCGCGCGCGGGGGCACGCGCCGGCCTGATCTCGCGCCGGCGGCTCGCCGCGGACGCCTGGGAGAACATCCAGTTCCGCCTCCAGGGGTCGACCGACGAGTCCACCGCCCGCGTCCGCGACCGGGTAGGGGAGCTGATCAGGGGCCGGCGCGTCGTCGAGTTCGAGCGCCTGGCGCCGATGGTCCTCGCCGGCGTGCTCCCACGCGTCTACCCCCAGATGCTCGAGGTCGCCTACGGTCACCAGGACGAGGGGCGCCCGGTGTACATCGTCACCGCGGCGTCGCACGCGACGGCCGAGATGATCGCCCACGTGCTCGGCTTCGACGGAGGCCTCGGCACCGAGCTCGAGGAGGACGGCAACGGCGTCTACACCGGCCGCCTCGACGGGCCCTTCAACTACGGCGAGGGCAAGCCCCAGCGCATGCGCGAGCTGGCGGAGGCCGAGGGGATCTCCCTGGATCAGTCCTATGGCTACAGCGACAGCGCGTCCGACCTGCCCATGCTGCGCGCGGTCGGCCACCCCGTCGCGGTCAACCCGGACTCAGAGCTGGCCCGCGTCGCCGCCGAGGAGGGCTGGGAGGTCATGCGCTTCGAGACGCTGGGCCGCCGTCTGCGCGTGGCGGTGGCGCTCATGGCGATGGCGATGGCGGGGACGGCGGGCCGGCGCATCGTGCAGGTGCGCTCGTCTCGATGACCGACCGCAGCCACGGCCACGAGCTGACGGCCGAGCAACGTGAGAGCCGCGCGCTCGCCGCCTGGGTGGGCAACGCCCAGGTGGTGGCTGCCGGCGCAACTTCGGCTGCGGCGGAGGCGTTTCCACCACCGTGCGTCGCGCCCTCCTCGCCACCCTCGCCGTCTCCCCGGCCATCGCCGCGCCCGCGGCGTCCGCGGCCGACTGGACGTCCGCGCGCCTGGGCTCGGCGGCGCGCGGCGCGCCGCTGCTCGCGCAGGACCGTGGCGGCGGAGAGCTCGTCGCCTGGGCGGGATCGACCGGAGCCCGCGGCGCGATCCAGGCGGTCTTCCGTGGCCGGGGTGCGCAGGTGTTCACGGCTCCCGCCCCCGTCAACCCGGAGCCGACCGACGTGCGTTCGTTCGCCGTCGCGGCCGGCCCGGGCGGCGACGCCATCGTCCTGTGGCGCGAGGACACCCGCGGCGCCCCGCTGCGAGCGAGCATCTTCCGCATCGGCGACCGTCCCGGCTTCGTGCGGACCGTGGGCGTCCCCGGCTCGGCCGGCGAACGCGGGGCCCAGCTCGCCATCGACGGCCGCGGCAACGCCATCGTCGTGTGGACCGTGCTCGGTCGCGCCGGATGCGGCGCCCACGTCGTCGCCTCCTTCGGCTGGACGGGTGGCGTGTTCGCCCGCCCCGTGCGGGTCGGCGGCACGTGCGACCACGCGGCATTGCCGCAGGTCGCCGTGGGCGACGGCGGCCGCGGCGTCGTCGCGTGGCGCACTGGCTTCAACCGCGGCTACGCGAAGAGCACCTACGGGCTGAGCGCGGCCCGCGTGACCACCCGCCCGCACGCGGTCGGGACCGCGCACGCGCTGTCGAACCACGTCGCCGGCGTCTCCCCGGCGGTCGCCGCCGCCCGCGGTCGCGCGCTCGTGGCCTGGCGCGATGCCGCGTCGACGACGCGCGCCGGCACGCGGGGTCGCGTCATGGCCGAGCAGCTCACGGCCGGCGGCGGCCCGACGCGCCCCGAGGCCGTGTCCGTGTCCGATGTGGTGCAGGGCGTCCCCGCGGCGCGCATCACCCCCGAGGGCCGCATCGTCGTCGCCTGGCACGAGCGCACGAGCCCCTCCGCCGCGAACCTGCTCGCCAGCGCGGACCTTGGCCCGCCGCAGCTCGTCGACGCCGTCAACTACGACACGTCCCGCGGGGCGCCCGCGCTGGACCTGGACACGGGCGGGCTCGCCCGCCTGGCCTGGCAGACGCCCGCGGGCCACCTGCGCACGACAACGCTGAGCGCCCAGGGCACGCTCGGCATCAACGAGGACCTCGCCGACCAGGTCCGCGGCGAGCCGCGCGTCGCGGTCGACGGCGCCGGGCGCGCGCTGATCGTCTGGCTGACCGGCGACTCCGTGTTCGCCGCCAGCCGCTAGATGGTTGATCCCGCGGCGGCGGGGTCGTGGCATCAACCATCTGGTCCCGCCTGCACGGGCTGGGAGCCGAAGGTCGTCCGGGTACCCTGTCCCGATGGCCACGGAGCACGTGCAGAGCCCACTCGAGGGCTGGGAGGAGGCCTACGCCGCCACCGGAGAGCGCGAGGTCGGGTTCACCACCCTGTCCGGGGCGCCGATCCGCCCGCTGTACACCGAGCGCGACCTGCCGGAGGACGCCGAGGCGGCGATCGGGCTACCGGGCCAGTTCCCGTTCACGCGCGGCGTGTATCCCTCGATGTACCGGGGGCGGCTGTGGAC
>DAINCW010000041.1:0-1025 GCA_036732205.1 Solirubrobacteraceae bacterium
CCGACCTCGTGGGCAAGATCGAGGCCGGCATCCCCGAGGACGACCCGCGCAACCCGGCGGTGATCGCCGACAACGTCGGCGACAACGTCGGCGACTGCGCAGGCATGGCCGCCGACCTGTTCGAGACCTACGCGGTCACCGCCGTCGCGGTCATGCTGCTCGGCGTCCTGACCTTCCGCGACCAGACGGCCGTCGCTCTCTATCCGCTCGTCCTGGGCGCCGTCGCGATCGTCGCCTCGATCATCGGCACCTTCGCCGTCCGCGGCACGAACGTGGAGCGCGCCCTCTACCAAGGCCTCGTGGTCTCCGGGCTGATCGCCGGGGCGGCCTTCTACCCGGTCACCAAGTGGCTGATGGACGGGGTGCATCTGAACGCGAGCCACGCCCTGCTGGGCGGTGGCACCGACCCGAGCGTCGGCGACCTGTACCTGTGCTCGCTGGTCGGGATCGGCGTCACCGCGCTGCTGTTCGTGCTGACCGACTACTACACGTCGACCCGCTTCGGCCCGGTCAAGAAGACCGCGGCCGCGTCGCAGACCGGACACGCGACGAACATCATCTCGGGCCTCGCCCAGGGCCTGCAGGCGACGGCGCTGCCGGCGCTCGTGCTCGTGTTCGGCATCCTGGCCTCGTGGAAGCTCGCCGGCATCTACGGCGTCGGCATCGCGGTCATGGGCCAGCTCTCGCTGACGGGGCTGATCGTCGCCCTCGACGCGTTCGGCCCGATCACCGACAACGCCGGTGGCATCGCCGAGATGGCCGACCTGCCCGAGGAGGTCCGCAACGTGACGGACCCGCTCGACGCGGTCGGCAACACGACGAAGGCCGTGACCAAGGGCTACGCGATCGGCTCCGCGGTGCTCGCGGCGGTCGTGCTGTTCGCCGCGTTCCGCCAGGAGCTCATCGACAAGGGTCACCTGTCGAACGTCACGTTCGGCATCAACGACCCGCCGGTGCTGATGGGCCTGCTCATCGGCGGCATGATGGTGACGCTGTTCGCCGCCCTCTCGATGGAGGCCGTCGGC
>DAINCW010000041.1:1035-12939 GCA_036732205.1 Solirubrobacteraceae bacterium
GTGGGACAACGCGAAGAAGCTGATCGAGGACGGCGCGTACGGCGGCAAGGGCTCCGAGGCCCACGCCGCGTCGGTCACCGGCGACACCGTGGGTGACCCGTTCAAGGACACGGCCGGCCCCGCGATCAACCCGATGATCAAGGTGGCCAACATCGTGGCCATCCTGATCATCCCGATCATCACTTAGGCGCTTGCGAGCCGCGGGCGGGATCGAGAGGATCCCGCCCGTGGCGAGCATCGTCGAGGCGATCAACACCGATCAGGTCCCAGGCCTGGGCGCCCGCACGATGTGCGAGGCGTTCCAGCTCACCGCGGCGCTCCACGCCGGGCGCTCGGCGCTGCGCGGCCCCGACGGCGAGTGGGACATCTCGTACGCGCAGCTGCGCGACCGCATGACACGCGTGGCGGGCGGGCTGCACGAGCTCGGCGTGCGCCGTGGCGACACCGTCGGCCTCATGCTCCTCAACCGGCCCGAGTTCCACGTCACCGACCTCGCGGCGATGCACCTGGGCGCGACGCCGTTCAGCGTCTACAACACCTCCTCGGCCGAGCAGATCGCCTACCTGCTGGGCGACGCGGCCAACCGCGTGATGATCTGCGAGGCCGAGTTCCGCGAGCGCATCGAGGCGTCGGGCGCGGAGCTGGACCACCTCATCACGATCGACGAGCTCCCCTCGCTGGAGCGCGACGGCTTCGACGTCGAGCCGCACTGGCGCGCCGTCGAGCCCGAGGACGTCCTGACCCTGATCTACACGAGCGGCACGACCGGGCCGCCCAAGGGCGTCATCACCACCCACGCGAACATGCTGGCCGAGGTCCGCGGGCTGCACGCGGCGACGCCCGTGACGCCGATGGGCCGCGCGGTGTCGTTCCTGCCGAGCGCGCACATCGCCGACCGCTGGGCGTCGCACTACTCGGCGCTCATGGTCTACGGGCACACGATCACCGACTGCCCCAACGCCGCCGAGCTCTTCGCGTACGTCAAGGCCGTGCGGCCGACGGTCTTCGGCGCCGTCCCGCGCGTCTGGGAGAAGCTCAAGGCCGGCCTCGTCGCGACGATGGGCGACGCGATCCTCGAGGCGGCGCAGCGGCGCGACGAGCAGGTCGCCGCCGCGGTGCGCGCGCAGCTCGGCCTGGACGAGTGCGAGCGCTTCATCACGGGCGCCGCGCCCACGCCCGACGACGTCATGGAGTTCTTCGAGGCGCTCGGGATGCCGCCCTGCGAGGTATGGGGGATGAGCGAGACCTCGTGCGTCGCGACGATCAACGACCCGAACGCGATCCGCATCGGGACCGTCGGCCGGCCGCTGCCGGGCGTCGAGCTGCGCCTCGCGGACGACGGCGAGCTGCTCGTCCGGGGCGGGATCGTGATGGCCGGCTACCGCAACCGCCCGGACCAGACGGCGGAGGCCATCGACCCCGACGGCTGGCTGCACACCGGCGACGTGGCGACGATCGACGAGGAGGGGCTCGTTCGCATCGTCGACCGCAAGAAGGAGCTGATCATCAATTCGGGCGGCAAGAACATGTCGCCGGCGAACATCGAGGCCAGGCTGAAGTCCGCGAGCCCGCTGATCGGCCAGGCGATCTGCGTGGGCGACCGCCGCCCCTACAACGTGGCGCTGATCGTCCTCGACCCCGAGGTCGCCGCAGGCCGCGCGCCGGACGATCCCGAGGTCGCCGCGGAGATCGCCGAGGGCGTCGAGCGCGCGAACGAGCAGATGTCGCGCATCGAGCAGATCAAGCGCTACCGGGTGCTCGAGCAGGAGTGGATGCCCGGCGGCGACGAGCTCACGCCGACGATGAAGCTGCGGCGCAAGCCCATCCACGCGAAGTACGAGGCGGAGATCGAGGCGCTCTACGCCTGAGGCGGCCGGCCGGCGAGCGACTCGGAGACCTCCCCGATGCGCACCCGCTCGGCGTCCGTGACCTCCTCGGCGTCCTTCTTGCCGAATAGGCCCTTGCCGCCGGACTTCGCGGCGTTCGCGACCGCGTCGCAGCACTCCATGACCCAGGCCCGAAAGTCCTCGGCGTCGTCGGCCGGGAGCTCGTCGAGGATCTTCGAGGCGTCGTAGAGGCGGATCAGGGCGTGCTCTCTGATCGTGGCGGCGTCGAGCCCGGAGAGCTCGGTCTCGATGTTGACGTTGCAGGCGTCGGCGACGAGCGGGTTCTCGGAGGTCTCGCCCGCTTTGATCGCCTTCTTGGAGGCGAGCGCCTCCTTGACCAGGCCGGCACGGGAGCTGTCGGCGGCGGACATGACGGCGACCATCGCGACGCGGGGAGCGAGCGCGAGCGCGGCGCGCTGCTCGTCGGGGAGGTTGGACTCGGGGGTCATGGCGCGGCACGGTAGCGCGACCGCGTGGATGCGACGCGCGCCGTCTCGTGGTGATTGTCTGAAACGCTGGGGTTCGTTTGGCTATCGTCCGGTGCCGTGATGGACGTCCGTCGCGCTGGGCCATGGATGCTGGTGCTGGTCGCGTTGCTCGCGCTCGGCGCGTCGCCCGCATCAGCCGCCAAGGCGAAGCACACGCCGGCACTCCGCGTGACGCTGCTCGACGCGCGCCAGCGCTCGGTGCTCAAGACCGACGCGATCCGCGTCCGCGTCACCGCTCGCCGAACCGGAGCCGTCCGTTTGAAGGTGACGTCCGGCAAGAAGGCGGTCGCGTCCAAGCGCGTCCGCGTGCGCGCCGGCAAGACGGCGACCGTCCGCCTCCGCCTGTCCAAGGCCGGGCGCCGAGTGCTCGGCTCGTGCGCGAAGCAGCGCATCACGGTGCGCGCCACGTCCGCCAAGGCCAGGGCGTTCGTGCGCTCGACGTTCCAGCGCGATCCCAAGCGCTGCCCGGGGACGCACGACGCCGCACCGACCGTCGTCGGCTCCAGCCAGGGCTCGGGGCTCGCGGGCACGGGGAGCGGCGGTTCGGGCGGTGGCGGCGGCTCGGGTGGTGGCGGCTCCGGGTCGACGCGGACCGGCGAGCTGAAGAACTACGACACGACCAACGGCTGCGACCCGATGGATCCGTCGGTATGCCTGTTCCCGTGGCCGAACGACTTCTTCACGGCGAAGGGCGATCCGAAGGTGTTTCCCACGGGCGTGCGGCTGAACCTGCAGCTGCTCGCGATGCCGCGCAACACCGCAAACAAGCCGATCGACCCGACCGACCAGAACCGCAACGACGGCTTCAGCCCGGGCAACCTGATCGTCACGCACATCAAGGGGCTCGACAACCAGGCCGCGTTCGACAAGACCGGGATCGTCCCGATCACCGACATCGGCCGGTACGCGGCCGCCGACCAGCCGGCGGTCGTCATCGACACGACGACCCACCAGCGCTGGCCGATCTGGGGCGAGATGGACGCGAACCCGGCGAGCGACAGTGACCGCAACCTCATCCTGCGTCCGGCGGTCAACTTCACCGAGGGCCACCGCTACGTCGTGGCGCTGCGCAACCTCAAGGACAAGACCGGGAAGACGCTGGCGCCCGGCGACGCCTTCCAATTCTTCCGCGACAACATCACCACCAAGCCGACGGTCGCCGACTTCGAGGCGCGCCGCCCGCACATGGAGCAGATCTTCAGCGACCTCGCGCAGGCCGGGATCGCCCGGAGCGACCTCTACCTCGCGTGGGACTTCACGGTCGCCAGCGCGAAGAACCTGACCGAGCGGATCCTGTCGATTCGCGACGACGCGCTGAAGGCGCTCGGCGACACGACGCCCGGCGACGGGGTCATGAACGGCACGGCGCCGATCTGGACACTCAACCCGGACTACCCCGACACCGCGCCCACCAACCAGATGCCGTCGGAGACCAACCTCCAGGACGGCATCCAGACGACGAGCTTCGGCCGGATCGTCCGCGGTCAGATCGCCGTGCCGTGCTACCTCGACAAGCCGGGCTGCCCGCCGGGCTCGAGCTTCCTCTACGCCGGTCCGGACGCGACGACGCCGGTGATCAACCCGGCCAACCGCATGCTCGCGAACTTCACCTGCATCATCCCGCAGGCGGTCATCGACAGCCACCAGCCTGGCAAGACGCCGATCGAGGCGCCGATCTCGATGTACGGGCACGGGCTGTTCGGCAGCGCCGGCGAGGTCGAGGCCGGGAACGTCAAGGACTTTGCGACCGAGCACCACTTCGTCTTCTGCGCCACGGACTGGATCGGCATGGCGACCGCCGACGTGCCGAACTCGCTGTCGATCGAGGGCGACGCGTCGCGCTTCCACGAGCTCACCGACCGTGTCCAGCAGTCGCTCGTCAACTTCGTCTACCTGGGCCGCGCGATGGCCAGCCCGAACGGCGGCTTCACGACCAACGCCGCGTTCCAGGACGGCGACGGCCATTCGCTGCTCGACACGTCGAGCCTCTACTACGACGGCAACAGCCAGGGCGGCATCATCGGCGGCGCGCTGGCGACGATCGAGCCCGACGTCACGCGCGCGGTGCTCGGCGTGCCGGCGATGAACTACTCGACGCTGCTGCGCCGCAGCTCGGACTTCATCCCGCACAACGGCGGGATCAAGAACGGCGAGGTCTCGTACGCCGAGCCCCTCTACACCGCCTATCCGAGCGAGCGCGAGCGCCCGCTCCTGCTGTCGGTCATGCAGCTGCTGTGGGACCGCGCCGAGGCCGACGGCTACGCGGAGCACATGACGACGAACCCGCTGCCGAACACGCCGGCGCACAAGATCCTCATGCACGTCGCCCTCGGCGACCACCAGGTGACCAACTGGGCGGCGAACGTCGAGGCCCGCACAATCGGCGCGTCCACCAGCCTGAACCCGATGGACCCGGGTCGCTCGCTGGAGACGTCGCCGCTGTGGGGGATCCCGCGCGCGCCCTTCCCGTTCGACGGCTCCGCCTACGTCGTCTACTGGGACATCGGCCCGCTCGACTGGGCGCCCGACAAAGGCACGAACCCGGATCCTGCGCCCGAGACGCCGAACTTCGCGGGCCACGACCCGCACGGCAACCCGCGCGGCGAGGTAGCGGCGCGCGCGCAGAAGTCCGAGTTCCTCCTCAACGGCGACGTGATCGACACTTGCGGCGGCATGCCGTGCCACGCCGCCGGCTGGACCGGGCCGTAGCCCCCGCCCCACTTGGCTGACCGGCCAGCCCGCGGGCTAGGATCGCCGCCGCATGGCCGAACGGCGCCTCCACGGTCTCCAGCGCGTCCTCGGCGTCAACGCCCTCTTCTCGACGGCGTACGGCAACGTCGGGTCGTCGATCTACTACGCGCTGGGCCTCGTCGCGTCGTTCGCGCTCGGCCTCACGCCGATCGTCTTCATCATCGCCGGCGTCATCTTCTACTTCACGGCCGCCACATACGCCGAGGCGACCTCCATGTTCCCCGAGGCCGGCGGGTCGTCGAGCTTCGCGCGCCGGGCGTTCAACGAGTTCTGGTCCTTCTTCGCCGCGTGGGGCCAGATGCTCAACTACGTCATCACGATCGCCATCTCGGCGTTCTTCGTGCCGCACTACATCGGCGGGCTGTTCTGGGAGCCGCTGCGCCATTCGCCGGGGGACATCGTCGCGGGCATCGTCGTGGTCGTCTTCCTGTCGCTGCTCAACGTCCGTGGGGTCAAGGAGTCGGCGGGCGTCAACGTCGCGCTGGCCCTGACGGACTTCATGACGCAGCTGCTGCTGGTGGTCATCGGCGGGGTCCTGGTGCTCTCGCCCACGACGCTCGTGAACAACGTGCACCTCGGCCTCGCCCCGACGTGGCGCGACTTCCTCGTCGCGATCCCGGTGGCGATGATCGCCTACACCGGCATCGAGACGATCTCCAACATGGCCGAGGAGGCCCGGGACGAGGAGAAGACGATCCCGGAGGCCATCCGCCGGGTGGTCGTCGCCGTCTTCGCGATCTACGCCGCGCTGCCCGCGGTCGCCCTTAGCGCGCTCCCGGTCCACAAGGACTCCCACGGTCACTACTACACGCTGCTCGGCCGCCCCGAGAGCCAGGGCGGGTTCGCCGGCGACCCGGTGCTCGGCGTCGTCAAGCAGCTGCACCTCGGCGCCCTCCAGGGCGTGGGGGAGGTGTACGTCGGCCTGCTCGCGGCGACGATCCTGTTCATCGCGACCAACGCCGGGATCATCGGCGTCTCACGGCTGGTCTACTCGATGGGCCTGCACCGCCAGATGCCCGACCGGATGCGCCAGCTGCACCCGAAGTACGGCACGCCGTGGCTCGGCATCCTCGTGTTCGGCGCGATCGCCTGCGTGACGCTGATCCCCGGCAAGGCGGCGTTCCTGGGGAACCTCTACGCGTTCGGCGCGATGCTGTCGTTCACGATCGCGCACGTGTCGGTGGCGCGATTGCGCTTCACCGACCCCGACCACAGGCGCCCTTATCGCGGGCCGGGCACGATCCGCATCGCCGGACGCGAGCTGCCGCTCTTCGCGGTGGCGGGCGGCCTTGGGACGGGTCTGGCGTTCTGCGTCGTGACCGCGCTGTACCTCGACGTCGCGGCCACGGGCTTCGGCTGGCTGGCCATCGGCGTGCTCGTCTACGTGACCTACCGGCGCCGCCAGGGCCTCGACCTGGTCTCGACGAAGATGGTCGCGATCACGCACCCGGTCGTCGACCGCGAGGCGGAGTACGAGTCGGTGCTCGTGGCGATCGAGTCCGGCGGCAACGTGCGCGACGCGGTGGCCACCGCCGTCAAGCTCGCCGCGCGGCGCCGGCGGGGCATCTACGTGCTCGTGGCGATCGTCGTGCCCAGCTCGTCACCCATCGACGCCGAGCTGCCCGATCAGGAGCTCGCCGCGCAGGCGCTGATCGAGGGGGCCAAGGTGCAGGGCGGCGCACGCGTCACCGGACGCTGGCAGAAGGTCCGGGCGGGCGGCGCCGGGCGGCTGATCGTCGACGAGGCCCGCGAGACGCGCGCCCAGGCGATCGTCATGCCGATCAGCCGGCGCAACGGAAGCGCGCTGTTCAGCCGGACCGTCGAGACGGTCCTGTCCGAGCGGCCGTGCCGGGTGATCCTCGAGGCCGACCCGCGCGGCACGCCGCCCCTGGACGAGCTGGCCACCACGGCGGCGTAGGCTCTCCGCCCGATGCCGGAGCCCCGCGACCTGCACCGCCAGGGCACGATGGTCATGTCCGCGGCGCTGATCCTGGTCGGCGTCGCGCTGGTCGTCCGCACCATCGTGGCCGGAGGCGGCGCGCTGGCGGTCGGCATCCTCCTCGGCGTGCTGTTCGTCGCCGCCGGCGCCGGGCGCCTGTGGGTCGCACGGAGGCCCGGATGAGCGACGGGCACGACGAGCGGGGCGGGAGCGAGGAGCGCAGGCCGATCGGCGAGCGCATCACGGCCGCCGAGGAGCGGCTGGTCGAGCGCCAGGGGTCGCGGGTGCGCCGGTCGATGGGCTCGCCGAGGCTGTTCGCCATCACCTACACGTCGGTCGCCAGCGCGATCTACTTCTCGCTGGGCGTCGTGGCGTCGCACGCGCTGGGCTTCACGCCGATCGTCTTCCTCGCCGCCGGGCTGTTCTTCGTCCTGAACGCGATGACCTACGTCGAGGGCGCGTCGCTGCACCAGGACCGGGCGGGGTCGACGGTGTTCGCGCGCTACGCGTTCAACGAGCTGGTGTCGTTCGTGGCCGGCTGGGCGATCCTGCTCGACTACGTGATCCTCATCGCGGTCTGCGCCCTGGCCGCGACGAACTACGCCGCCGCCTTCTGGCACCGCCTGGGCGAGGGCAGCGTGGAGGTGGTGGCGGCCCTGGCCATCGTTGCGTACGTCGCGGTGCGCAACGTCCGCGGCTTCTCGTCACGCCGCGCGCGCCGCGTGCTGGTCCTGGTGCTGGCGGACATCGGCCTCCAGGTCCTGCTGATCGGGATCGGGCTCGTGCTGTTCTTCAACCCGTCCGTCGCCATACACCAGCTCGGGCACGGCCAGGCGCCGCCGTGGCACGAGGTGCTCTTCGCGATGACGCTGGCGACGGTCGCCTTCACGAGCCTCGAGTCGGCGTCGGGGCTAGCCGGCGAGGTCGGGGTGCGCCGGCGCGGGCTCAAGCGCCTGGTGGCCAGCACGAGCGCCACGGTGACGTTCGTCTACTTCGGGATCGGCCTCATCGCGATCGCGGCCCTGCCACCCGCCCATCACCACACCGCGCTGGGCTCGCGGTTCATCGGGGCGCCCGTGCTGGGCATCGTCAGCCGTGTCCACCCGCACTGGCTGTCGCAGTCGCTGCGCTACGTGTTCGCCGCCGCCGCGGTGATGACGCTGATCGCGGCCGCGCAGTCGGCCATGCTCGGCCTCTCGCGGCTGGCCTACCAGCTCGGCACGAACCGCCAGATCCCCAGCGCCGTGGGGCGCCTGCACCGAACGCGTGCGACGCCCTACGTCGTGATCACGATCGCGGCGGTGCTCGCCGCCGCGCTGGTGCTGCCGCAGGACGTCGACTTCCTCGTGGGCATCTACGCCTTCGGCGCGACGCTGGCCTTCACGATCGCCCACCTGTCGGTCGTGCGCTCGCGCTTCCTCGAGCCCGATCGCCCGCGGCCCTACTCGATGCCGCTCGGCATCCGGATGCGCGGCGGCACGCTGCCGGTCCCGGCCGCCCTGGGGGCGCTGATCTCCGCCGCGGCGTGGGTCAGCGTCGTGCTGCTGCACGGCGGCGCGCGCGCCGTGGGCTTCGGCTGGATGGCCTTCGGGCTCGGGCTCTACCTCATCTACCGCATCTCGCAGGACAAGCCGGTCTTCAAGCGGGTGGTCATCTCCGAGGCCGCGCTGCGCGCCGAGCAGACCGAGGTGGAGTACGGATCGATCCTCGTGCCCGTCTTCGGCAACCCGCTCGACGACGACATCATCCAGACCGCCGGGCGGCTCGCCTCGGAGGAGAACACCGACGAGGCCGACGGCGCGTCCGGCGCGACCATCGAGGTGCTCTGGGTCTTCGAGGTGCCGATGGCGCTGCCGATCGACGCGCGGCTGCCCGAGGAGCGCATGGAGGCCGCCCGCGCGGCCCTGCGGCGGGCGAAGGCCGTGGGCGAGGAGTACGAGGGCGTGGAGGTCGCGACTGCCACGGTGCGCGCCCGCCGGACGGGCCAGGCGATCGTCGAGGAAGCCCGGCGGCGCGGCGTCGAGGCGATCGTGCTCGCGGCCGAGGAGCCGTCGCGAATCCGCAGCGGGGCACTGCTCGGCGGCCGCGGGACGCTCGACAACTTCGTGGGGGACATCACGAAGTACGTCGTCAACAAGGCGCCGTGCCGGGTGATCCTGACGGCCCCGCCGTCGGACGGCCCGCGGGGCAACGGGGCCGAGACGGCCGACGAGCCGGCGGGCGGCTGAGCGCCCGCAGAAGTGCGCTAGCTTCTGGCTCGTGTTCGTGCTGATCGTCGGTGCGGGTCGTGTCGGGTCCGCCGTTGCCAAGCAGGCGCTGGCCGCCGGACACGAGGTCTCCGTGCTCGATGAGGACCCGCTGTCGCACGAGCGCCTCGACCAGGGCCAGGACGGCACCTGGGAGGACCAGGGCGGGTTGTTCACGGTCGGCACGGCGCTGGAGATGGACGCGCTCGTCGAGGCGGGGATCGACCGTGCCGACGCCTTCATCGCCTGCACCGACGGCGACAACACGAATCTCGTGATCGGCCAGATCGCGGCCAAGCAGTACGAGTGCTCGCGCGTCCTCGTCCGCGTCATGGACCCCGCTCGCGCCAAGTGGTACTCCGAGCAGGGCCTCGAGACCATCTCCCCGACCCAGCACGCGATCGACATGTTCCAGCGCGCGCTCGACCTCTCCCCGGCGTCCTGAGGCAGCGGCCAGCGTGTACGTGATCGTCGTCGGCGGCGGAAAGGTGGGCTGGAACCTCGCGCGCGAGCTCATCGCCAAGGGCGAGGAGGTCACGCTGATCGACTCCGACCGCCGGCGGTATCTCGCGATCGAGCAGGAGCTCGAGCACGCGGTCCAGTACGGCGACGCCACGGAGCTCTGGGTCCTCGAGCGCGCCGGCATCCAGCGCGCCGACCTGGTCATCGCGGTGACGGGAGACGACGAGGACAACATCCTGGTCTGCCAGGTCGCACGCGAGAAGTACCTCGTCGACCGGATCATCGCCCGCGTGAACAACCCGCGGAACCTCCAGTACTTCAAGCTGCTCGGCATCCAGCCGGCGGTCAGCGCGACGGATCTGATCCTGCGCCTCATCGAGCACGAGGTGCCGCGGTACGGCCTGGTGCACCTGCTCGCGCTCGAGGAGGAGCGGCTGGAGATCATCGAGCTCGAGGTCCAGCCGGATGCGCCCGCGGCGGGGCTCAAGGTCAGCGAGGTCGATCTGCCCGAGGGCGCGCTGATCATCTCGGTCCTGCGCGAGGGCGGCGGCTTCGTGCCCAAGGCCGACACCGTGATCGGCGCGGGCGACGAGGTGCTGCTCGTCCTCGACCCCGGCCTCGAGGAAGCGATCACGGGCCAGTTCACCGGCGCCAACGGCGGCGGCAAGGGCGCCGGCGGCTGAGTGGCGGACCGGCGGGTCGACGTCCTGCTGGTCGGCGGCGGCGTCGCGTCGGCGACCTGCGCGGAGGAGCTGCGGTCACGGGGCTTCGAGGGCAGCGTGCTGCTGGTCGGGCGGGAGCCGGACCCGCCGTACGAGCGCCCGCCCTGCTCGAAGGACTACCTGCGCGGCGAGACCGGCCGGGAGGACACCTACCTCAAGCCGGAGGCGTGGTGGGGCGAGCACGGCGTCGAGCTGCTCACCCGCACGAGCGTGCTCAAGCTCGACCCGGAGGCGCGCGTCGCGCGGTTGTCGACCAAGGAGGAGGTCGAGTACGGCCAGGCGCTGATCGCCACGGGGGCGAACGTGCGCAGGCTGCCCGTGGACGGCGCGCAGCTCGACGGCATCCACTACCTGCGCGCGCTCGGCAACGCCGACGCCATCCGCAGCGACGCCGCGCAGGCGCCCGGCGACGACGTGGTGGTCGTCGGCGGCTCCTACCTCGGCACGGAGCTGGCGGCGTCGCTGACGCAGCTCGGCAAGCGGGTGACCTGCCTGATGCTCGAGGACGTCCCGCTGGAGAAGGCCTACGGGCGCACGGCGGGCGGCTGGTTTGCCTCGGTGCTCGAGGAGCGCGGCGTGGCGTTCGCCGGCGGCGACTGCCTCGCGGCGTTCGTCGGGCCCGAGGAGGGGCGCGTGACGGCCGTGCGCACGGAGGGCGGCGCGGAGCTGCCCGCCGGCCTCGTGGTCGTGGCGGCCGGCGCGGTCCCCGACACGATGCTGGCCAAGCAGTCGGGCCTGGAGATCGGGCCGACGGGCGGCGTGCGCTGCGACGCGGCGCTGCGGGTCGTGGGCGCCGACGGCCTATGGGCGGCCGGCGACATGTGCGAGTGGGACAGCCCGCTGCACGGCGAGCCCGCGCGCGTGGAGCACTGGGAGGTCGCGGCGGCGCATGGCCGCACCGCCGCCGCGGGGATCGCCGGTGCGCCGACGGAGCACACGGAGGTCCCGTACTTCTGGTCGGACATCGCCGACTGGGCGAGCTCGGAGTACGTCGGGGCCATGCCGGCGGACGGCTGGGACGACGAGGTCGTCCGCGGCTCGCTCGACGACGGCGCGTTCTCCGTGTGGTTCCTGGCGCAGGGCCGCGTGGTAGCCACGCTGTCGGTGGGGCGCTCGGGGGACCTCGACGAGGGGCGCCGCCTGATCGCCTCGCGCGAGGTTGTCGACCCGGTCGCGCTCGCGGCCGGCTGACCAGCACCGGCGGTCGTCCGCACCGCTGTCGGCTGGACGAACGTACGAGTGTGAACGGGATGGATTCGGTCGATGAGAGGGATGCGTGCTTCATCCCCGCTCATTCGTGGCCTCGGGAGGCGTCACGGCGGGATTCCTCGTCGTCATCGCCCTCTCGCTCCTCTCCCTCGGAGGGGTGCTTGCCGTGCACGGCTGGCCCGTGGGCAGCGTCCGCGACCA
>DAINCW010000041.1:12949-14400 GCA_036732205.1 Solirubrobacteraceae bacterium
CTGCTGCGCCCCGGCTCGGCGGGCCGGCTGGGCGCGCTGACGGCTCCCGTCGTCGCGATCCCCGGCGCGCCGGCGGGCGGGCTCGCGCCCGTGGTCGCACCCAACGCCCGGCGCGGCGGTGGAGGCGGAACGCGCGGCCGGACGTCCAGCCCCGCGCGCCGCGGCGGCACCCTCGCTGTCACGCCGGTCCAGACCGCGACACCCATCGCGCAGGCGGCCACCCAGGTCGCCCCGGTGACCGCGCCGATCGCGCCCGTCGCGGTCGCGCCCGTCGCGATCGCGCCCGCGGCCAGCAGGCCGGCGACCACCCAGGCCACGAAGGGGAATGGGAAGGGCGCCGACAAGGGCGGGAGCGGCAACGTGGCCTCAGGCGGCTCCGACCAGGGCAGCGGCTCGGTGCCCGTCGCCAGCCAGGGTCCGGGCAGCGCGGCCGGGAGCCCGGGCACCGGCGGCGGCCAGGGCAACGCGACCGACAGCGGCCACGGCCGTGGGAACGCCAAAGGGCGCGCCAACGACGGCGCGGTAGGCACCAACGCGGTACGCGAGGTCGTCTCGCCCGTCCCGTCGGTCGCGGTGGTGCCATCCGTTCCGCCGGTCCCCAACGACAAAGGCAACGGGAATGGCGCCGGAGGCCACGGCCACGGCGGCGGGAACTAGCCGGCCACGGTGAGGTGCCTGGGCCGGTTGCGGCCCGCGAAGTTCTCGGTCTGGCTGTGGCAGTTGGGGCATAGGAGCTGAAGGTTCTCCAGCCGGTTGTCCTGTCCCATGCCGTTGACGTGATGAAGGCAGAGGCTCAGGGGCTGGTCGCGCCACTCCGTGATGCCGCAGGTCTCGCAGCGGTCCTGCTTCACGCCCGCGCCGATCAGGCGTCGCTTGAGGTTGAACCGGCCGCGTTGCGTTTGCGCACGGCAGAGCTCGTCGAGGGGCATGGCCGCAGGGCGCGCGACCAGCACGCCGCGGTTGACGGCGGCGTGCCACGTCTGGGTCGAGAAGCCGAATGCCGCCACGCAGTCACGCACGGAGTGGCCCTCGTCGTAGTAGCGCTGGACGGCGGCCCAGTCATAGCGCCGCGCGCAGCGCGCGTCGACCGGGGCGCCGGCGCGGCGCGCGTGGTAGCTGACCGTCGCCTTGCTCAGGCGTAGCCGTCGCGCGATCTCGGCACGCGTCAGGCCTGCGGCGAGAAGCTGTGTGACAGCCTCGCGCGTGCCCACCTGGTGCCGGGCCGACGGCGGCGCGGGCTGGACCCCGCGATCAGCGGGGGGCGCCGTCGCAAGCCGCGTCCGGTGATAATCGACGGTGTTCCGGGCGATGCCCAGCTCGGCCGAGACCTCGTTCGTGCTGCGCCCGGCAGCCAGTAGGTCCGCGATGCGTTGGCGGGTCTGGGACACGAACACAGGTTCCCAGTCGATTCGGATGGATATGGGAGTTGGGGTTTGGATCGGGCGGGGGGC
>DAINCW010000042.1:0-8056 GCA_036732205.1 Solirubrobacteraceae bacterium
CCCAGATGTCCTCGCAGATCGTGATCCCGACCTTCAGGTCGCCGATCTCGACGATCCCGCCGCCGGCGCCGTTCTGGAAGTAGCGCTGCTCGTCGAAGACGCCGTAGTTCGGCAGCAGCACCTTGCGGTAGACGGCCCGGACGGCGCCGCCGGACAGGACGCCCGCGGAGTTGAAGACGTCCTCGGCGCGCTCGGGGAAGCCGACGACGGCGACGTGGTCGGTGGCGTCGGCCGCCAGCCGGTCCAGTGATGCTCGCGCGTCGCGCAGGAAATGCTCCTTGAGGAGCAGGTCCTCGGGCGGATAGCCCGTCAGGACCAGCTCGGGGAAGAGACTCAGCTGCGCGCCCGCTTCGCGGGCCGCGCCAAGCCCATGGCGGACCTTCTCCTCGTTGGCAAGAAGATCGCCGACCGTCGGGTTGAGCTGGTGGAGGGCCAGGCGCAGCGTGGTGGACATGTCCCCACATCATCGCCCAGCGCCGTGGCCGAGCCAGGTCTCGGCGAAGCCGGGCAGGCGCGGGTCGTCCGGCGTGGCGGTGTCGAGCGTCCGGCCGAACGCCCGGGCCTCCACGCCTGTGCGCCCGGCGTCGTGGCCGAGGACGATCGCCGCGCCGGCGCGGGCGAGGGCGGAATCGAACGGCCCGGCGGCGTCCTCCTGCACGCGCAGCAGGCGCGGCTCGTCGCCCCGTGACCCGTAGAGGAAGACGACGTCGCCCGCGCGCAGGGCCGTGGCCAGCTGCGCCGCCGACAGGGTCACCCGATCGCGCCGGATGACCGCCGGGCGCGCGGGCGCGGCCGGCGGAGGCACGGCGCGTCCGGCATCGGCCGGCCCGCCACGGCGGTTGAACGTCGACGAGTCGCGCGACGCGAAGAACAGCAGCAGCGCGATGACCGCAACGACGGCCACCACGACCGTCACCGCGAAGCGCAGCGCCCGGGCCACCTACGTGCGGGCGGACGCGGCGGGCTTCGTCGTGCGCCGCCGCCTCGGGGCCCCGTTGCCGCCTCCGCCGCCGTCGATGGCGGCGACCGCGGCGAGCTCGTCGATGGAGTCCCGCAGGAAGCCGGCGAGGACATCCAGGTCGGCCAGGCCGTCCCGGTCGGCCATGAGCCCGAAGCCCAGACGCCCGTCGTAGCTCATGATCGCGATGCCGAGTGCCTGGTTGGCGGCCAGCGGCACGACCGGGTACAGCCCGCACAGCCGGCGGCCCATCATGTACAGCGGGAACTGCGGCCCGGGAATGTTCGTGACGACGAGGTTGAAGAACCGCTGGCGTGACTGGAGCCGCGCGGCCTGGTTCATGATCGTCGGCGGGGCGAAGCCGGTGAGCTCGGTGAGGACCTGCGCGCCGACCGCCTGACCGGACCCCTTGAGGTCCGCCATCGCGGCGTGGACCTCGTGGAAGGCCTCGACCGGGTCGGCGATGCCCACGGGCAGCGGCGCCCACATCGCCGCCACCTTGTTGCCCAGCGCGCCGCGCTCGGCGTCCGCGCGGACCGACACGGGCACCATCGCCTTGAGCACGAGGCCGTCCGTGTCGTGGCCGTGCTCGCGCAGGTGGCGGCCGACCGCGCCGTTGACGACGGTGAGCACGACGTCGTTGACGGTCCCGCCGAGCGCGTCCTTGATGGCCTTGAAGCGGCCGAGGTCGGCGTCGACCCACTCGTAGCGCCGGTGTGGCCCGATGCGCACGTTGTAGGGCGTGGACGGCGCGGGGTGCAGTCCGGCCCAGGCCATGGCGCCAAGCCCGACGAGCGAGTCGCGGGCTGAATCCGCCACGCGCCGCGGGGCGCGGAACAGGGCCCGGATGCCGCGCACGATCTCCCCCGGCACCGTCGCGCGCTCGAGCATCGCCTCGCCCAGGAGCTGGGCGTCGGACGGGACGGGCCGCGGCGTCCACGCGTGCGCCGGTACGGGCGCGGGCGCGGGGTCGGGTGACGTGTCGAAGAGCACGGTCGTGACGTCGACCCCCGACACGCCGTCGACGAGGGCGTGATGGGTCTTGCTGAGCACCGCGAACCGATCGCCGTCCAAGCCCTCGACGATCCAGATCTCCCACAGCGGCTTGGAGCGGTCGAGCTCCTGCGCGAATACGCGCCCGGCCAGACGCTTGAGCTGGTCGTCGTCGCCGGGGCGCGGCAGTGCGGTGTGGCGGATGTGGTAGCGCGGGTTGAAGTGCGGGTCGTCCACCCAGCGCGGCCGCCCCTGCCCGAGCGGGACGTGGGCGAGGCGCTGGCGGTAGCGGGGAACCTGGTCGAGGCGCGCGACGAGCATGTCGACCACGTCGTCGTACGGCGGCGCCTCGCCGTCGAAGGTCATCACCGCCGCGACGTGCATGTGCGCATCGCCCTGGTTCTCGATGTGCAGGAACGAGGCGTCGAGGGCGGTCAGTCGGTCCGGATTCGTCACGCCGCCCGATTGTAGATCGCCGGGTAGCCTCGCGGGCGTGACGGTCGCCGGCGAGCCCTACGACGACGTCCTCATCGAGCCGCTGCGGCGCGCGTCCGCGGCGCTGCCCGAGGGCACGCGGTGGACCGACGCGCACACCCACACCGGTCAGGACGACCCCGACGGGGTCACGGCGACGGTGGACGAGCTGCTGGGCGCGCTGGACCGCGCGGGCCACGAGCGCGCGGTGGTCTTCACGACCGCCGAGCCCGGCGGGTACCCGCCGGCCAACGACCGCGTGCTCGCGGAGGCCGAGGGCTCGGGCGGGCGCCTCGTGGCGTTCTGCCGCGTCGACCCGAACACCGACGATCCCGCGGCCGAGGCGGTGCGCTGCCTGGACCGCGGCGCGGCCGGGATCAAGCTGCACCCGCGCTCGGACGCGTTCGTGCTCTCACACCGCGGCGTGGAGGCCTTGGCGGCGCTGGCCGACGAGCGCGCCGTGCCGATCCTCATCCACGCCGGACGGGGCATCCCCGCGCTGGGGACCGACGCCCTGAACCTCGCGCGGCGATTTGGGCGAGCGAACCTGATCCTCGCCCACGCGGGCATCAGCGACATCGGGGTCATCGCGCCCGCGCTCGGCGACGTTCCGAACATGTTCTTCGACTCGGCCTGGTGGCAGGTCTCGGACCTGCTGACGCTGTACGCGCTCGTCGCCCCGTCCCAGATCCTCTACGCGAGCGACATCCCGTACGGATCGGGGCGCTTCGCGGCGTTCGCGTTCCTGCGCTGCGCGCGGGAGGTCGGGCTCGGGCCGGAGGCGCTCGCGGCGATCGCCGGGGGCAACGTCGAGCGAATCCTGGCCGGGGAGGATCCGGCCGACCTCGGCCCGGCGCCGGGCATGGAGGCGCTGAGCTCGCGGTGGCTCGCCGGGGAGCGCGTGATCGCGTACACGAGCACGGCTGTCATGGCGGCCTTCCGCGGCGCGGTGGCGATGGAGCCGCTCGCCCTCGCGCGCCTGGCGACCCAGGCCCCGCTGGAGGGGACGACCGGGGCCGACGAGGCCGCCGTCCTCGCCGTGCTCGACGAGCTCCTGGCGCACGCGCAGGCGATGGGCGAGGCCAACCCGGACCGCCCGCGGGCGCTGGTCTTCGCGGCCCTGGCCGCCCAGATCGTCGCCGGAACGCCCCGTTGCGGCGTGTGACGCCGCTCACACAGTCCACCGCCTGACTGGGTACGGTCCCCGAACAGTTGTTCGTATGACGCCGAGTCGCCGCGCCTATCGCGGCGAGCGGGGGAACCAACGCCGGCCATGCCGGCACGGGGCGAATCGCGGGCTGATGCCCGCGTAGCACGCGGATTCACCGCTGCGAGCCACCGACCGTCCCCTTCGGGGGCCGGTGCCCGGCTCACCTCGCAGGCGACTGACCCGAAGGAGTTCCGAATGAGGCCGCAGCTTCCGCTGCGCGCCAGTGCTGCCCTCACGGCAGCCGGCGCGTTGAGCTACGCCATGATCCTCGCCACCGGCGCGCCCGCCGTGGTGAAGGCCGATACCCCGGGCGTTCAGGCCGCCGTCCGCGACGCCAGCGTCGCTTATGGCCAGACCGTCGTCGTCACGGGCCGCCTGGCCGACGCGCAGGCCGGTACGCCTGTGCGACTCGAGTTCGCCCCGCCGGGCGGCACGTCGTTCCGCACGGTCAACACCGGCGAGACCCGCGCCGGCGGCGGGTTCCGCCTCACGGCCGGCCTGCGCCGCTCCGGCGTCGTCCGCGTCGCCTCGGGTGCGCCCGCGGCGCGTGCCGCCGACACCGCCAGCGCGACCGAGGTCGCCAGCGCGCCGCAGCGCGTGCGCGTCGGCGCCGGCATCGTCACCCGTCTCGTCCGCACCCAGGTGCTCGGCGGCAGGCCCGTGCTCGTCCGTGGCGCCCTGCGCCCCGGTGGCGCCGGCCGCACCGTCGCGCTCCAGCTGCGCGGTCACGGTGGCTGGAGGACGGTCGACCGCGCCCACACGGGTCGCGGTGGCCGCTTCGCACTGCACTACCGCGCGCATCGCAGCAGCGCGGCGCGCGTGCGCTTCGGGGGCGACAGCACCAACGGCTCCGCCCGGCGGTCCCTGCCGCGCGTCGCCGTGTTCCGTCGCGCCGTCGCGTCGTGGTACGGCCCCGGGCTGTACGGCAACCGCCTCGGCTGCGGTGGCACGCTGACGCCGGGCACGCTCGGCGTGGCGAACAAGTCGCTGCCGTGTGGCACTCCGATCACCCTGCGCTACCGCGGGCGGTCCGTGCGCGTCCGGGTCGTCGACCGTGGCCCGTTCGTGGCCGGTCGTGAGTTCGACCTGACCGCCGCCACCAAGCGCCGCCTGGGCTTCGGCTCGGTCGGCACGATCTGGGTGGCCGTCTAGCACCGTCCGGCCGGCGGCGAGAATGGGCGCATGCCGCCCATCGCCCACCTCGACATGGACGCGTTCTACGTGTCCGTCGAGCTGGGCCGCCGGCCGGACCTGCGCGGGCTCCCAGTCGTCGTGGCCGGAAGCGGCCCGCGCGCGGTCGTCACGACCGCGAGCTATGAGGCGCGGAGGTTCGGAATCGGGTCCGCCATGCCGGCGGCCCGCGCCCGCCGCCTGTGCCCCGACGCGGTGTTCCTGCCGCCCGACTTCGAGACCTACCGCGCCCATTCGCGGCAGGTCATGGAGCTCTTGCGCGCACACGTCGAGCGGGTGGAGGTGGTCGGCCTCGACGAGGCCTACCTCGACCTCGACGGGCTCATGGCCCCGCACGCCGCGATGCGACGGCTCGTCGCCGCGATCCGTGACTCCACCGGCCTCGGGGCGTCCGTCGGGATCGGCCCCAACAAGCTCGTCGCCAAGGTCGCATCGGACGCGGAGAAGCCCAGGGGCTTCGTCGTCCTGTCTCGAGCGGAGGCGTGCGCGCGCTTCGCGGGCGCCTCACCGGGCCTCGTGCCCGGCATCGGCCCCAAGACGGTCGAGCGCCTGGGCGCGATGGGCATCGGCACGCTCGCGCGCCTGGCCGCCACGCCCGAGGAGGTCCTGCGCGAGCGCTTCGGGCCCAACCACGGCCACGAACTGCTCGCCCGCGCGCAGTTCCGCGGGTCGGAGACGCTGACGCTCGAGCGCGTGGCGGTCTCGGAGTCGCGCGAGACGACGTTCCCGACCGACATCGCCGACCGCGCCGAGCAGGAGCACGTGCTCGCCCGGCTCTCGGACCAGCTGTGCGCCGGCCTGCGCGGGTCCGGGCGTCGCGGGCGGACCATCGCCATCAAGGTCCGCCTCGACGACTGGACGACGGTGACCCGGGCGCGCACGCAGCCCGAGGCGACCGACGACGCCCAGCACGTGACCGCGGTCGCGCTCGACCTTCTGCGGACCTACGCGCCCGCCCGGCCCGTGCGCCTGCTCGGCGTTCGCATCGCGAACTTCGAGGCGGAGGCACCCACCGTCGAGGCCGGCCAGATGGCCCTCGAGGTGTAGCCTGCGCGACGTGCCGACGGCCTTCGTGCGCGGACACGAGCTGTACTACGAGCGGTCGGGCTCCGGCGAGCCGCTGCTGGCCGTGATGGGCATGAGCGGCACCCACCTCTCGTGGGGCGAGCCGTTCCTCGACGCGTTGCGCCGGGACTTCGAGGTCGTCGTCTACGACCACCGCGGCATCGGCAACTCGTCCCCGGCGCAGGCCGGGTACACGATCGCCGACCTCGCCGACGACGCTGCGGGGCTGCTCGACGAGCTCGGCTGGAGCACGGCGCACGTCCTGGGCATCTCGATGGGCGGGATGGTCGCCCAGGAGCTCGCGCTGCGGCACCCGGAACGCGTGCGCACCCTCGCGCTGGGATGCACGTACTGCGGCGGCGAGGGCGCGTCGCGAACGAGCCCGGCGGTCTACGAGCGCCTGTCGGCCAGCTGGATGGCCGGCGATCGCGAGGCGGCGCTGCGCACGGGCTGGGAGGCCAACGTCTCCGCACGCTTCGCGGCCGACGACGAGCAGTACGCCACGTTTCGCGAGCGCGCGCTGCGCGTCCCGGCGAACCTGCCGGCGATCTTCGCCCAGATCCAGGCGATCGGCGGCCACGACACGAGCGAGCGCCTGAGCCAGATCACCGCGCCGGCGCTCGTCGTCCACGGCACCGATGACGAGATGCTGCCCTCGTCGAACGCCGAGATGATCGCGGCGCGCATCCCGGCCGCGCGGCTGGAGATCTTCGACGGCGTCGGGCACCTGTTCTTCTGGGAGGAGCCCGAGCGCTCCGCCGCGCTGGTCCGCGAGCTCGCGCTCGGCGCGCGGGTCTAGTACAGCGCGGAGGCGAGGCGGCGGCGCGCGTCGCGCGCGAGCGGGTCCTCGACGCCGAGCTCGTCGAGCACCGCGACGACGACTTGGCGGATCTCGTCCTTCGCGCCGTCCGCCGTTCCGATCGCCTCGATCAGCAGGTCGATCGCCCGCTCGTTCTGCCCCGCGTCCAGGGCGGCGAACGCGTCGCGGAGGTCCGGCTCGCCGGCGTCCTCGAGCGCGAGGCGAGCGCGTAGGCCGTCGGACTGGAAGTCACCGGCGACGCCATCGAGTACGCGCCGCGCGTCGTCGCGGTCGCCGCGCGCAATGAGCATCCGCGCCAGCGGGACCGCGGCGTCCGCGCGGCCCGGCTCCAGCTCGAGCGCGCGGCGCAGGGAGGCCTCGTCGCCGGCGCCCGCGAGCTTCTCCGCCTCGCTCGGCACCAGGGCGTCGAAGAAGCGCTCCACGGCCGCGGGCGGCTGGGCGCCGGTGAACTCCGAGACCACGCGCCCGTCGCGAAACGCCTTCACGGCCGGGATGCCCTGGATCTGGAAGGTCTGAGCGAGCGCCTGGTTGGCCTCCGTGTCGACCTTGGCCAGGACGACGTCGCCCTCGCGGGAGTTGGCGGCGGACTCGAGCGCGGGCGTGAGCTGGCGGCACGGGCCGCACCACTCGGCCCAGAAGTCCACGACCACGGGCACCTGCCCGCTGCGCTCGAGGACCTCGGCGTCGAAGGTGGCCTCGGTGACGTCGACGACGGTCATGCCTCATAAGGTAGGCCACGTGATCGGCCTGGCCACCGACGACGCGGGGGAGGGCACGCCGGTGGTCCTGCTGCACGGCCTGACGGGCACCCGCCGCTACGTGGTGATGGGGTCGCGCTCACTGGAGCGCAGCGGGCATCGCGTCGTCGCCTACGACGCTCGCGGCCACGGGGGCTCGGACGCCGCCGAGCCCTACGACTACGCGGCGCTCGCCGGCGACCTGCGCGACCTGCTGGACCGCCTTGGCATCGATCGCGCGGTGCTCGCCGGTGCGTCGATGGGCGCGCACACGGCGGCTCGCTTCGCCCTCGAGCACCCCGGGCGCGTGCTGGGGCTCGTGGCGATCACGCCGGCCTACGAGCCGGGGCGCGACAGGGACCTGGAGCGGTGGGACGCGCTGAGCGACGGCCTGCGGACCGGCGGCGTCGACGGCTTCGTCGCCGCCTACGGCCCCCCCGACGTGCCTGAGCCCTGGCGCGCGACGGTCATCACGGTCATCCGCCAGCGCCTGGGCGCCCACGAGCACCCCGAGGCGGTGGCCGCCGCGCTGCGCGAGGTGCCGCGATCGGACCCGTTCGGCGAGCTGAGCGACCTGCGAGCCGTCGCGGCGCCTTCCGTGGTCGTCG
>DAINCW010000042.1:8066-14309 GCA_036732205.1 Solirubrobacteraceae bacterium
GGGGAGCCGCGACGAGGCCGACCCCGGCCACCCGCTCGAAGTCGGCGAGGCGTGGGCGCGCGAGCTCGGCGCCCGGCTGGTGGTCGAGGCACCCGGCGAGTCGCCGATCGCGTGGCAGGGCGGACGGCTGTCAAAGGTGATCGCCGCGCTCGCGGCCGAGGCCGGGACCGCTACCCGTTGAGGTGGTAGTCGGACGGTCCGACCACGATGTGGCCGCTGTCGTTGGTCATGTGCACCGTCGCCGTGGCGGTCCGACCGTTCGAGAGCGTGAGGCTGCAGGTGAACGTCCCGCCCTTCTTGGCCTTGACGCCGCTGGGGCACTTGACCGACTTGGCGGTGAAGTTCCCGCCCTTGGCGACCGACTCGGTGATCAACTTGTCGGCCTTCTTGGGGTCGATCTCGTTTGTGCCGCAACCCGCGACGAGGAGGCCGGCGACGGCAGCGGGAGCGAGGGTGGAGGCGATGCGCATGGTGTTCACCGCGCGCATGGTAATCACGCCGGAGCCGGGCGTCGAGAGACGATGCAAGAGTGCGCATCATGACCGCCGCCCGACTTGTCCGCTGGGGCGTGCCGATCCTGCTGACCGTCGGCGGCGTGATCGTCGCGATGACGTGGAACGAGGGCGTGGGGGAGGCGATCGTCGGGTCGGCCGCGTGCGTGCTCCTCGCCGCCTGGCTCATGCGCCTGTCGATCTCCGACAACGTCGAGCGCGAGCGCGAGGAGGCCGCGCGCGACTTCTTCGACGCGCACGGCCACTGGCCCGACGAGGAGTGACGCTCAGCTGCCGGGCGATCCGACGGGCGGAGCGACGGCGGCAGCGGGGTTGGCCGCTGCCCACGTGGCGATCTCCCGCGAGCCCTCGATGACGGTGTCGTCGTCGAGCACCAGGATCGGGACCCACTTGTCGCCGGTGATCTCCTTGACCTTCTTGCGTCCCTTCGTGTCCATGAAGTCGGGGAAGATGCCCCAACCGCCGACCTTCTCGACCTCAGGGTCGTGGCCGGCATCCCGCAGAGCGTGGTAGGCGGTGCCGCACGGGTGGCCGCCCGGCCGCGGCGCGGGCTTCCAGGTTCCATGACAGACGTAGAGCTTCATGACCGCGAGCCTAGATGATCGTCCGATGACGAGCCCGCACCACTACGCGAAGCTCTGCGACCTCGCGGACTTCGAGGATCCCGAACTGCTCGCAGCAATCCATTCGGTGCTGCCCGAGCGCGATCCTCGCGAGCACGTCGAGCGCAAGGTCTGGGAGTTCGGGATGTTCGCGCTCTTCCTCTCCGAGCAGGGCGTGCTGGACAACCGCTCCGAGATCCTCGCCGTTGGTGCCGGGGACGAGCGCATGGCGTTCTGGCTGGCCAACCGCGTGGGGATGGTCACCGCGACCGACATCTACGGGGAGGGCGAGTTCGCCCACCGCGAGGCCGGCGACTCCATGCTCTCCAACCCGGGCGCTCACGCGCCGTTCCCGTATCGCGAGGACCGCCTGCGCGTGCTGTCCATGGACGGCCGCGCGCTCGAGTTCGACGACGAAAGCTTCGACGTCGTCTACTCGCTCTCGTCGATCGAGCACTTCGGCGGCCCGCGCGACGTCGCCCGCGCCGCGCGCGAGATGGGGCGCGTCCTTCGCCCCGGGGGCGTCGCGTTCGTCGTCACGGAGTGCCTCGTGCGCCGCCATCCCCTCAACGCGGCGCCGGTGGACTTCGCCGTGCGCCTGGCGGCGCTGAACCGCCGCCGGAGGCACGCCACGCCATGGCGGCGAGGGATCGTCGCCGAGGCCTTCACGCCGCGAGAGCTCGAGCGCCGCATCGTGGGCCCATCGGGCCTCGAGCTCATGCAGCCGGTCGACCTGCGCCTGTCGGAGCGGTCGTGGGAGAACCTGACGGTCACGCACGACCCCGACTCGCGCCTGGAATCGCGGACCGGGGAGTACTACCCGCACATCCTGCTCCAGTACAGCCGGTCGGTGTTCACGTCGGTGTGCCTGCCGCTGCGCAAGCCCGCCCCCTGACACCTTTCGTGCATCGCTCAAGACGAGCGCTCGCGCGCCGATATCGCGGGCGTGCCCGAGTCCGCGAACTGCCGCTGGTGCGCACAGCCCGTCGCCGTGACGGTGGGTGTCAGCGAGGGCCCGGACCTGCTCTGGATCGAGCTCTGCGAGCACCACGTCGGCACGCTCCAGCGCTGCCGCGAGCGTCAGGGCCAGTCGGTGCGCCGGTGGCTCGCCGAGGTCTCGGCCTGGTGGCGGCTCTACGACGAGCCCCCGCCATTCGGTCCGCCGGTCACCTGAGCGACAGCTCCGGTTTGCACCCAGCGGGCGCTGAGGACAGGATGGGGGCCGGTGGCCTCGAGCTACGTCCCGCCCCTGCTTCGCCAGCTGCGCGATCCGCGCGGGCTCGGGCGTGCCGCGCAGTCGCGCAAATCCGCTGAGCTGAGACCGCGCACCGCGGCGGCGGACCGCGTCGTGCAGTCCATCTGCCCGTACTGCGCGGTCGGGTGTGGCCAGCGCGTGTTCGTCTCCGACGAGCGCGTGATCGGTATCGAGGGCGACCCCGACAGCCCGATCTCGCGCGGGCGCCTGTGCCCGAAGGGCGCCGCATCGCTGGGCTACGTGAACAGCCCGCTGCGCGAGACGAAGGTCAAGTACCGCCGGCCGGGGGGGACCGAGTGGGAGGAGCTCGACCTCGAGACGGCCACGGACATGATCGCCGACCGCCTCATCGCCACACGCGCCGACACGTGGGAGGACCGCGACGACGATGGCAACGTGCTCAACCGCACGCGGGGCCTCGCCTTCCTCGGGGGCGCGACGCTTGACAGCGAGGAGAACTACCTGATCAAGAAGTTCTTCACGGCGGCCGGCGCCGTGTCGATCGAGAACCAGGCCCGGATATGACACAGCTCCACGGTCCCCGGTCTGGGGACCTCGTTCGGGCGCGGCGGCGCCACCACGTTCCAGCAGGACCTCCAGAACTCCGACTGCATCCTGATCATGGGCTCGAACATGGCCGAGTGCCATCCCGTGGGCTTCCAGTGGGTGATGGAGGCCTCCGAGCGCGGCGCGAAGGTCATCCACGTCGACCCGCGGTTCACGCGCACGAGCGCCATGGCGGACCTGCACGTGCCGCTGCGCGCCGGCACGGACGTCGCGTTCCTCGGCGGTGTGATCCGCCACATCATCGAGACGGGCAGCGAGTTCCGCGAGTACGTCGTCGCCTACACGAACGCCAAGGCGATCATCGATCCCTCCTTCGAGGACACGGAGGAGCTCGGCGGTCTCTTCTCCGGCTGGGACCCCGAGACGCACGAGTACGACCCGTCGAGCTGGGGCTACGAGGGCGCCGACGACGAGACGCTCGAGCACGAGCGCTGCGCGTTCCAGCATCTGCGGCGCCACTTCGCCCGCTACACGCCCGAGATGGTCGAGCGCGTGTGCGGCGTCCCGAAGGACCTGTTCCTGCAGGTCGCCGACGCGTTGTGTGAGAACTCGGGCCGCGAGCGCACGTCGGCCATCTGCTACGCCGTCGGGTGGACCCAGCACACAACCGGGGTGCAGAACATCCGCGCCGCGTCCATCGTGCAGCTGCTGCTGGGCAATATCGGGCGCCCCGGTGGCGGCATCCTGGCGCTGCGCGGCCACGCGAACATCCAGGGCTCCACGGACATCCCGACGCTCTACAACATCCTCCCGGGCTACGTTCCGATGCCGCACCCGCAGCCCGAGCCCGACCTCCAGGACTTCGTCAACCAAAACGGGCTCAAGAACGGCGTCTGGGGCTCGCTGCGCTGCTACGTCGTGAGCATGCTCAAGGCCTGGTGGGGCGACGCGGCGACCGAGGACAACCAGTTCTGCTTCGGGCACCTGCCCCGCATCGACGGCGATCACTCGATCTATCCCACGATGCTGCGGATGATCGACCGCAAGTGCCGCGGATTCTTCGTGGTCGGCGAGAACCCGGTGGTCGGTGGGGCGAACTCGGGCCTCCAGCGCAGGGCGCTGGCGAGCCTGGACTGGCTGGTCGTGCGCGACCTCTCCGAGATCGAGTCGGCGTCCTTCTGGTACGACGCGCCCGAGATCGAGTCCGGCGAGCTGCGCACCGAGGACATCGCGACCGAGGTGTTCTTCCTGCCCGCCGCGGCGTACACCGAGAAGGCCGGCTGCTTCACCAACACGCAGCGCCTGCTTCAGTGGCACCACAGGGCCATCGACCCGCCGGGCGACTGCCGCTCCGAGCTGCACTGGATGTACGACCTCGGCCGCCGCGTCCGGGAGAAGCTCGCAGAGTCACCTCACGAGCGGGATCGCCCGATCCTCGAGCTGACCTGGGACTACCCGACCGTGGGCCGCCACGACGAGCCAGACGCCCAGGCGATCCTCCAGGAGATCAACGGGCGCCTCCCCGACGGGTCGTTCGTCTCGCGCCACCAGGAGCTCGCCGACGACGGATCGACGGCGTGCGGCTCATGGATTCACGCCGGGATCTACGCCGACGGTGTCAACCAGGCCGCGCGCCGCAGGCCGCACGCCGAGCAGGACTGGGTGGCCGGGGAGTGGGGCTGGGCATGGCCGGCGGACACCCGGATCCTCTACAACCGCGCCTCGGCGGACCCCGACGGCGAGCCATGGTCGGAGCGCAAGCGCTACGTCTGGTGGGATTCGGAGAAGGAGGGGTGGACCGGTTCCGACCACGCCGACTTCGTGCCCGACAAGCACCCAGACTACGTGCCCGACGACGACGCGACGGGCCTCGACGCCATCCGGGGCTCGACGCCCTTCATCATGCACCCGGATGGCCTGGGCTGGATCTGGGCGCCGACGGGCCTGGTCGACGGACCGGTCCCGACGCACTACGAGCCGCACGAGTCCCCGGTCGTCAACCCGCTCTACGCGCAGGGCACCAACCCCACGCGCCAGACCTTCGACCGGCCCGACAGCCGCTACAACCCGTCCGCGCCGGACCCGGGCGCGGACGTCTTCCCGTACGTGTTCACGACCTACCGGCTGACCGAGCACCACACGGCCGGCGGCATGTCGCGCGTCGTGCCGTTGTTGTCAGAGCTCCAGCCCGAGGCGTTCTGCGAGGTCTCGCCGGCCCTGGCGGCCGAGCGACGGCTGGAGCACGGCGGCTGGGCCACGATCGTCACGTCGCGCACGGCGATCGAGGCGCGCGTGCTGGTCACCGTCCGCATGAAGCCGCTCGTGGCCGACGGCCGTACGATCCACCAGATCGGGATCCCGTACCACTGGGGCAGCAGGGGCCTGGTGACAGGCGACAGCGCAAACGAGCTCGTCGGCCTGGCGCTCGACTCCAACGTGCACATCTCCGAGTACAAGGCCGCGACCTGCGACATCCAGCCGGGCCGCCGGCCGCGCGGGGCGGAGCGCGAGGCGTTCGTCGACGGCTACCGGCGCCGCGCGCAGGAGACGACCGGGTGAGCGCGTCGCTGGAGGTCCGCACGTACGGCCGGGACGCGAAGCCGCGGATGGGCTTCTTCACCGACACGTCGGTCTGCATCGGCTGCAAGGCGTGCGAGGTCGCGTGCAAGGAGTGGAACGACGTCCCGGACACGATCGGCGAGTTCACGGGCCACTCCTACGACCAGACGGTGGCGCTGGGCGCCGACACCTGGCGCCACGTCGCGTTCATCGAGCAGCGGGTGCCCACCGGCGTCGAGGCGGCCGCGGACTCCCTCGTCGAAGCCGCGGAGCGCAACGCGCTCGCGCAGGACGGCGTCCCGACCCACCAGGAGGGCGACGGCGTTCGCTGGCTCATGTCCTCGGACGTCTGCAAGCACTGCACGCACGCGGCGTGCCTCGAGGTCTGTCCGACGGGGGCGCTGTTTCGCACGGAGTTCGGGACCGTGGTCGTCCAGCAGGACGTGTGCAACGGATGCGGCTACTGCGTACCGGCATGCCCCTTCGGCGTGCTCGACCGGCGGGAGGGCGACGGCCGCGTCTGGAAGTGCACCCTGTGCTACGACCGCCTCAAGGACGACATGGAGCCGGCGTGCGCGCAGGCGTGCCCGACGGACTCGATCCAGTTCGGCGAGCTCGACGAGCTGCGCGAGCGCGCCGACCGGCGCCTGGCGAAGGTGGCCGGCGCGGGGCGGGACGAGGCGCGCCTCTATCTGCGCGACGACGACGGGGTCGGTGGCGGCGGGGCGTTCTTCCTGCTGCTCGACGAGCCCGAGGCCTACGGGCTGCCGCCCGCCCCGGTCGACACGACGCGCGACCTCGGGAGCAT
>DAINCW010000043.1:0-10611 GCA_036732205.1 Solirubrobacteraceae bacterium
TCCCGCCGCACGAGCGCGGCAAGGCGATCGGCACCTGGGCGGGCGTCAGCGCGCTGGCGCTGGCCATCGGCCCGGTCGTCGGCGGCTTTCTGGTCGAGAACGTCTCGTGGCAGTCCATCTTCTTCCTCAACCTGCCGGTCGCCGTCGCGGCCGTGTTCGTGACACTGCTCGCGACCGAGGAGTCGCGCGACGAGTCCGTCGGGCACTCGGTCGACATCCCGGGCGTGGCCGCGCTGAGCATCGGCCTCGGCTCGCTGATCCTCGCGCTCGTCGAGGCCAACCAGTGGGGCTGGGGATCGGCGCGGATCGTCTCGCTGCTCGTCGCATCGGCCGTCGGCCTGTCGGCGTTCGTCTGGGCCGAGCGCCACGGGCGCGCACCGATGGTCGACTTCTCGTTCTTCCGCTCACGCTCCTTCTTGGGCGCGAACCTCGTCGGCTTCGTCGTGTCCTTCGCGATGCTCGCGATGTTCTTCTTCCTCGCGCTGTACCTCCAGAACGTCAAGGGCTACACGCCGCTCCAGGCCGGCCTTCGCTTCCTGCCGTCCACGCTCGTGCTGATCGTCATGGGCCCCCTCGCCGGGCGCCTCACCGACCGCATCAGCCCGCGCCCGCTGCTGACCGGCGGCCTCGTGCTCGTCTCCGCCGCGCTGCTGTGGCAGAGCTTCATCGGCGTGCACACGAGCTACGGCTTCCTCGCCGGCGCGTTCGTCGTGATGGGCCTCGGCATGGGCCTCGTCATGTCCCCCATGAGCACCGCCGCGATGAACTCCGTCGAGGCCGCCAAGGCGGGCGTCGCGTCGGGCACGCTCTCGATGAGCCGGATGGTCGGCGGCACGTTCGGCGTCGCCTCCCTCGGCGCGCTCGTCGCCGCCATGGGCCGCACCAAGATCGACGAGCTGCTTCCGCACGCCAGCTCGGCCCAGCGCGGCCGGCTGGCCGACGCACTCGGCTCGGGCGCCGCGGGCTCTCACCTTCCGGCGCGCGTCACCGACGCCATGAACGAGGCGTTCGTCTACGCGCTTCAAGCCGGACTGCGCGTCGGGGCTGCCGTGGCGCTGCTCGGCGCGATCCTCGCCTGGGCGCTGATCGACGGCGAGCCGGCCCGTGCGAGCGCCGAGGACCTGGCCGCCGCGGGCGCGCCGGCCTCTGAGGCCCTCGCCGCGTAGACAACCTCTGGTCCCGTCCTGCGCCGTGGCTAGCGTCCCGGCGCGTGGAGGTCCTCGACCGCGTCGATCGCGAGCGCATCGACGCCCTCCGTGCCCGCGGAGAGTACTTCTGGCTCGATGTCCACAAGCCGAGCGAGGACGACATCGAGCAGCTCGCCGAGATGTTCGGACTTCACCCGCTGGCCGTCGAGGACACGCGAAGCCTCGGGCAGCGCCCGAAGCTCGACGACTACCGCGACCACGTCCTGATCGTCTTCTACGGCGTCGCCGCGGACGGTGCCGACGACGTGGAGCTCGTCGAGGTGCACACGTACGTCTCGGGCGACTGGGTGCTCACGATCCATCAGAAGGTCTGCGCAGAGCTGTTCGACGCGCGCCGGCGCTTCGCCGAGGTGGCGCCCGCCCACTCCGAGGAGTACGTCGTCTACAAGGTCCTCGACTCGCTGACCGACTCGTTCTTCCCCGTTCTGGCGGCCATGGACGACCGCGTCGACGTGCTCGAGGACTCGATGGTCACCAACCCGACCGACGAGCAGCTCAACGACATCTTCGCGCTGAAGCGCAAGCTCGTGCGGATGCGCCAGGTGATCGGGCCGCAGCGCGACCTGTTCCAGTCCGCGGGCACGTTCATCACCCGCCTGCCGGGCCTGGAGGGCGACCAGGCGCACGACTACTTCCGCGACGTGTACGACCACCTGCTGCGGATCTCCGAGCAGATCGACACCTACCGCGACCTGCTCACGGGAGCGCTCGACGTCTACCTGTCGGTGGTGTCCAACCGCATGAACGTGGAGATGAAGCGCCTGACCGTCGTCGCGACGATCTTCCTGCCGCTGACGTTCATCACCGGCTTCTTCGGCCAGAACTTCGGTTGGCTGGTCCGCAACATCACCTCGCTCGAGGTTTTCATCCTGTGGGGCCCCGTTGCGTGCGTGACGGCCGCGATCGGCCTGTGGCTCTGGTTCCGCCGGGCGGGCATCACCGGGTAGGCTTCGGCGCCCTCGAAGTCCCATTCCCGAGCCCAAGAGGTGCCGATCCGTCGTGGCCGTCGATCTCAGCCAAGTCAGCTCCGTCGAGACCGAGCCGGGAGAGCTCCCGCGCACGATGGCCGCGTGGGTCATCCGCCAGGAACGCGAGGGCGAGCCGCTCGAGGCAATGCAGATCGAGGAGATCGAGGTCCCCGAGCCCGGCGCGTTCGAGGTCATCGTCCGCGTGATGGCCGCCGGCGTGAACTTCAACAACGTCTGGGCGTCGCTCGGCAAGCCCGTCTCGGTGTTCGGCTACGGCGACCACCCCGAGCACGGCCACCACATCCCCGGCTCCGACGGCGCGGGCATCGTGTGGAAGGTCGGCGAGGGCGTGACGCGGTGGAAGCCCGGCGACGAGGTCGTCATCCACTGCAACCAGGCCTCCTACGAGGACCCCGAGGTCCACGGCCTCGACCCGCTCGCCGCCCCCAGCCAGAAGATCTGGGGCTACGAGACGACGTGGGGGTCGTTCGCGCAGTTCACCAAGGTCCAGGCGCAGCAGCTGCTGCCAAAGCCCGAGGCGCTCGCCTGGGAGGAGGCCGCGTCGTACGGCCTCACGTACTTCACCGCGTACCGGATGCTCATGGACCAGTGCAAGCTCCAGGCCGGCCACAAGGTCCTCATCTGGGGCGCCGCCGGCGGCCTCGGCGTGTTCGCCACCCAGCTGTGCAAGGCCGCGGGAGCGGAGTGCGTCGGCGTCGTGTCGAGCCCCGAGAAGGGCGCGCTGCTCGAGCGCCTCGGCGCGACCGGCTGGATCGACCGCAGCGAGTTCGCCGGGATGATGCGCAAGGGCGGCGAGTCGCCCGAGGAGGAGAAGGCGCGCTTCAAGGTCTCGCGCGACTTCGCCAAGCGCGTCAAGGGGATCCTCGGCGACGCCCCCGACATCGTCTTCGAGCACGTCGGGATGGCAACGTTCCCCACCTCCGTGTTCGTCGTCAAGCCGTTCGGCAAGGTCGTCATCTGCGGCGCGACGTCGGGCTACAACCTCGACTTCGACGTGCGGTACCTCTGGATGCGCCAGAAGCAGATCATCGGGTCGCACTTCGCCAACGCGTGGGAGTGCACGAAGGCCAACGCGCTGATCGACAACGGCCTCATCCAGCCCGTCCTGTGGAAGACGATGCCATTCGAGGACGTCGCGAAGGCGCACCAGCTGCTCCACGAGAACAAGCACCTCGGGAAGATCTCGATCCTCGTCGGGGCGTCCGAGGAGGGGCAGGGCAAGACGGCCGACGGCCCCGGCGCCATCCGCGCCGAGGTGGGCGCCTAGCGATGGCCGGCGGTGGGGTGGTCCACATCCCGTGGTACGCGACGGGCTTCCGTCACGACGGGCTCGCCGTGGCGCTCGTGGAGATCGCGGCGATCTCGGTGCGCTATGGAGCCACCGTCTACGCGGTCGACCGCCATCGCGACGACCGCTACAAGTTCCTCCAGACGGCGACGTTCGACGACAAGCTCGACTTCTCGCGCTACTGGGAGGGGGACGAGTTCATCGACTTCCGCGTGCGGCACTCGAGCTGGTTCCAGATCCCGGTGCTCTACGCCTGGACCGACCGCATCGCGGCCGGCGGCATGGAGTCCGAGGCGGTGGCGACCGGCGGCAACGGGGACACGGCGGCGTAGCCGCCCCCTCGGCTGCGCGGGCTACGCCGCGCTGCGCTTGTTCGCGCCCGACTCGATGTCGAGCCGCAGGCGCGCCAGCGCCTGGCGGATCAGGCGCGAGACCTGCATCTGCGACACGCCGATGATGCGCGAGATCTCGGTCTGGGTCATGTCCTTCTCGAAGCGCAGCCGCAGGATCTCGCGGTCGCGGTCGGAGAGGACGTGGAGGGCGTCGTCGAGCATCACTCGGATCTCCGCGCGGCCCAGCTCGGGATCGGCGTCGCCCAGCGACTCGGCGAGCGTCGAGTCCTCGCCGGCGGGCTCGTCGAACGAGCGCGTGCGATGGGCCTGACCGCTCTGGATCGCGCTCAACACGTCCTCGAGTGAGGCGTCGACCCTCTCGGCCAGCTCCTCGACGGTCGGTGAGCGGCCCATCTCGTTGGTCATCTCGTCGCGAACCCTGGCGACCTTCAGTTGAAGCTCCTGGGTGCCGCGCGGTACGTGCAGCGCCCACGTCTTGTCGCGGAAGTGGCGCTTGATCTCGCCGAGCACGGTCGGCGTCGCGTACGACGAGAAGCGCACCTCGCGGGTGACGTCGAACCCGTCGATCGCCTTCATGATCCCCACGCACGCCACCTGCACGAGGTCGTCGAGCGGCTCGCCGCGGCCCGCGTAGCGGCCGGCCAGCGCGCGGGCGAGCGGAACCATCTCCTCGGCGAGCTCGTCGCGTGCCGTGCGGTCGCCCTGATCGTGGTAGCGGTGCAGGAGCACGCGTTCACGCGCAGCGCGATCCGTGCCCGATCCCCCGCCCTCCGCGGGCGGAAGGATTCCACGGTCGCCGTCGGGCCGCACGCTAACCCCGTTCCAATGGCGCCATCGTGAGGCCCGCGGAGCGCAGCTCTTCCCAGTAGTGCTCGGCCAGCTCGCGGTGGCCGCTCCAGACGATCGCCAGGCCCGTGCTGTGGATCGCGTCCGCGATCCGGTAGCCGCGATCCACGCTCAGGCCGGGGATCACGCGCGCGAGCGTCTCGGCCACATGGCCGAACGTGTTGTGGTCGTCGTTGCGAACGATGACCCGCCAGGCCCCGCCCACGACGGACCCGGGCCCGTCCACCCGCGGGCGCTCGATGGTCTGCGGCATGCCCTCGATGGTAGCCCCGTGGCTGTAGATTCGGCCCATCGAGGCCCTCCTGCTGTCGCTCATCCCAATCGCCGCGCTCGTCGCGGTCACGTGCCGGCTGAGGGCGCGTACGCGGGAGATGCGCGACGCCCGCGCCCTGCTGCTGACCTTCATCGACCGCGCGCCGCAGGCAATGGCGTTCCTCGACGACGACCTCTGCTACGTGCAGGTCAACGCCGCGATGGCGGCGCTCAACGGCGCGAGCGTGGAGGCGCACATCGGGCGGCGACCGACCGAGGTGCTCGACCGGCAGGTGGCGCCGCACACCGAGGCCATTGCCCGGCGTGTGCTCGAGACCGGGCAGCCGGCGCTCGAGCAGGAGATCACCGTCCCAGCCGCGCCCGGCGCGCGGGAGCGCCACCTGGTCGGCTCGCTCTACCCGGTCAGCGACGCGCGCGGGCGCACGCTCGGGGTCGGCGCGAGCGTGCTGGACGTGACAGACCACAAGCGCGAGCTCGACGGCGACCGCTTCCTCGCGGAGGCCGGCAAGCTGCTGGAGACGCCGCTGACCGCCGACGAGCGCCTGGAGCTGGTCGTCCGCCTCTGCGTGCCGCGCTACGCCGACGCCGCCATGCTCGAGATGGTGGAGGCCGGCGGCGAGTCGCGCACGGTGGCCGTCGCTCACCGCGACCCCCAGCTGGAGGCGGTGATGCTCAAGTCGCGTGCGCGGCGGAGCACACCCGCCGAGGCGGGCTGGGGACTCGCCCACGTGATCCGCACCGGCCGCACGGACTGGCGCGCCGAGCTGCCCGATGAGTTCTCGGAGGAGTTCGCGGCCGGCCCCGAGGAGATCGCCGACCTGCGCCGCCTCGACTACCGGTCCTACATCGTCGTCCCGCTCACGGCGCGCGGCCGCGTCCTCGGCGCGCTCTCGCTCACGCGCGGGGCCAGCTCCTCGCCCTTCGACGAGCAGGACGTCGCGCTGGCCGAGGAGCTCAGCCGCCGCGCCGCGCTCGCCGTGGACAACGCGCGCCTCCTCGACGAGCAGACGCGGATCGCGCGCTCGCTCCAGCAGACCCTGCTGCCGCCGCGCCTGCCGGAGATCCCGGGGGTCCAGCTCGCCGCGCGCTATCAGGCCGCAGCCTCGGGTGCCGACGTCGGCGGCGACTTCTACGACGTCTTCGCGTGCGTGACCGGCTGGATGGTCGTCATCGGCGACGCGGAGGGCAAGGGCGTGAAGGCGGCGGCGCGGACCTCGCTGGCGAGGCACACGATCCGCGCGCTCGGGTTCGACGCCGGCCCGGCCGAGACCCTGCGCGGGCTCAACGCGGAGATGCTGCGCCAGGAGGAGGCCGACGCGATCATGACCGCGGCCGTCGTGCAGGTGCTGCGGCGCGCCGACGGCCTCGAGGTGTGCGTCGCGAGCGCGGGACACCCACTGCCGCTCGTCGTGCGCACGGACGGCACGGTCGAGGAGGTCGGGTTCCCCGGTCAGCTGCTGGGCGCGTTTGCCGACGTGCTGCACGACGTCGGCCGGACGGAGCTGCGCCCCGGCGAGGCGATCGTCCTCTACACCGACGGCGTGACCGAGGCGCGGCGCGACGGCGAGCAGTTCGGCGAGGAGCGCCTGCACTCCCTGCTGGCCGGCGCCGGCACCCTCGACGCACAGGGCATCGCGGAACGGGTCGAGCGCGAGGTGGTCGCCTTCTGCGGCCAGCCGTCCGACGACGTCGCGGTGCTCGTGCTGGCGGTTCCGGGCGTCGGCGCCGAGGCTCAGGCCCCCGCCGCGTCGTCACGCGTGCGCCAGTAGCGGTCGAGGCCAGGCCACAGCGTGACGGGCGGCGCAGCCAGCTCGTAGCTGCCCAGCGTCGCGTCATCGACCTGCTCACCCAGCCACGCGCGGTACGCGGCCATCCACTCCTCCTGCGTCTGGTCGCGCGCCCTCGGCGCCCACTCGGCAAACCAGGCGCGCAGCGCGTCGAACTGCTCGGCGGGGTCGTCGAACGCGCCGAAGTGCGTGGCGACCACCCGGTCGGGGCGCCACGCGGCCAGCCGGTCCAGCGAGGCGCGCCAGGCCTCCAGGTCGATGTCCGGCGGCGGCGTCGGCCCGACGGTCGGGCCCTCCCCGATGCGAACGCCGGCGGTGTCGCCCGCGAAAAGCGTCGCGCTGGGCTCGTGCAGGTAGCTGACGTGGTGGGAGGCATGGCCGGGCGTGGCCACCACGCGGAAGTCGCCGATCCGCACCTCGGCGCCGTCGCCGGGCAGCACGCGAATGCGCCCGCCCGGCACCGGGACGATGGCGCCCCACAGGCGGTCCATGTCGTCGCCGTACAGCCTCGTCGCGCTGGCCACCAGCCGCGACGGGTCGGCCAGGTGCGGGGCCCCGCGCTCGTGGACCCACACCTCGGCGTCGGGCCAGCGCCGGATCAGGGTGCCGGTCGCCCCAGCGTGGTCGAGGTGGATGTGGGTCAGGGCAATGGCGCGCGGGACCTCGCCCGCCAGTCCGTCCAGCAGCGTCTCGTGGGCCACGGTCGGGCCCGGGTCGACGAGCACGCCGTCGACCAGCCATGCGCCGATCACGCGCTCGCACCCGAGGTGGCGGACGTCGATCAGCCTCACGCCGTGGCCACCACGATGTCCTGGAACGAGCGCCCCTCGCCGCCGCGCCACGTGCCGCGATGGATCGGCTCGCGCACGTCCAGCCGCTGCCGCACCCAGGCCTCGTCGTAGGCGACGGCCTCCTCCGGCGCGTCGTCGCTGACCACCGCGACCTGTTGCTCGGGGTCGAGGAAGCGCAGCGCGGAGTCGCCGTGGGCGATCACGGTGCGCGAGCCCTCGTCGAGGAGGAAGAAGGTCGCCAGCAGGCGCCCGCCCGGGCGCAGCACGCGCCGCGCCTCGGCCAGGTAGTGGTCGGCCTCCTCCTCGAGCAGGTGCGTGAGGACGCTGGCCATCAGCGCGACGTCGAAGGAGTCGTCGGCGTATGGGAAGCGAAACGTGCCCGCGCGCTGGGTGCCGGTCGGGTGGTAGCGGGCGTTGTAGAGATCGACGAGGGTGAACGCGAAGTGGTCGGGGTAGCGCGCCTGACACCAGCCGATCGCGGGCGCGTTGACGTCGAAGCCGGCATACGAGCCGCCGTCGAGATAGCCCACCAGAGGCCGGGCGATGCGCCCGATCCCGCAGCCCGCGTCGAGAACCCGCTCGTCCGGGCGCAGGCCGGCGAGCTCGGTCAGATGGCCCAGGAACTCGTCGCCCGTGGCCACGAAGTCCCCCGCTCCCACGTACTGCATCCGGCGCGGCGGCACGAGCGGGTCGTGCGGCCCGAAGACGTCCTGCAGGCGAAACTTGAGGGCGGTCAGTGGTCGCACGCGCCACAATGTGTACCGATGAGCGAGCACCGACTGCCTGAGCGCGACAAACCATGGATGATGCGGACCTACGCGGGGCACTCGACCGCGGCCGCGTCGAACGCGCTCTACCGCAGCAATCTCGCCAAGGGCCAGACAGGCCTCTCGGTCGCGTTCGACCTGCCGACGCAGACCGGCTACGACCCCGACCACGAGCTCGCGCGCGGCGAGGTGGGCAAGGTCGGCGTGCCGATCAGCCACGTCGGCGACATGCGCGCGCTGCTGGACGGCATCCCGCTCGACGAGATGAACACGTCGATGACGATCAACGCGACGGCGGCATGGCTGCTGGCGCTCTACATCGTCACGGCCGAGGCCCAGGGCGTCGAGGCGAAGGCGCTCCAGGGCACGACGCAGAACGACATCATCAAGGAGTTCCTCGCCCGCGGGACCTATGCGTTCCCGCCCGAGCCCTCGATGCGGCTGATCGCCGACATGATCGCCTACACGGTCACCGAGGTCCCGAAGTGGAATCCGATCAACATCTGCTCCTACCACCTCCAGGAGGCCGGGGCGACGCCGGTCCAGGAGATCGCCTTCGCGATGTCCAACGCGATCGCGGTCCTCGACGCCGTGCGCGACCGCGTCCCCGAGGAGCTCATGGGCAAGCTCTTCTCTCGCATCTCGTTCTTCGTCAACGCCGGCGTCCGCTTCGTCGAGGAGCACGCGAAGCTACGCGCGATGTCGATTCTCTGGGAGGAGATCGGGCGCGAGCGCTACGGCGTGGAGGACGAGCGGCAGCTGCGGTTCCGCTACGGCGTCCAGGTCAACTCGCTCGGCCTGACCGAGCAGCAGCCCGAGAACAACGTCCAGCGCATCGTGCTCGAGGCCCTCGCCGTGACGCTGGGCCGCAACGCGCGGGCGCGCGCGATCCAGCTGCCGGCGTGGAACGAGGCGCTCGGCCTCCCGCGGCCCTGGGACCAGCAGTGGTCACTGCGCATCCAGCAGGTGCTCGCCTACGAGACCGACCTGCTCGAGTACCCCGACATCTTCGAGGGCTCGACCGTGATGGAGGGCCTTGTCTCCGAGCTCGTGGCCGGCGCGCGTGACGAGATGGCCGCCGTCGCCGACCAGGGCGGCGCGGTCGCCGGCGTCGAGTACATGAAGGCCGCGCTCGTCGAGTCCCACCGCGAGCGCATCCGCCGCATCGAGGCGGGCGAGCAGATCGTCGTCGGCATCAACAAGTACCCCGAGACCGAGCCGTCGCCGCTGACGGCCGACGCCGAGGGCGGGATCCTCGTGGTCGACCCGGCGGTCGAGGCCCAGCAGATCCAGGCCCTCCAGCGCTGGCGCACCGAGCGCGACCAGGCCGCCGTCGATGCCGCCCTCGCGGAGCTTGCGCGTGCGGCCGGCGACGACAGCGTGAACATCATGCCCGCCACGATCGCGGCCGCCCGCGCCGGCGCGACCACGGGCGAGTGGTCGCAGGCGCTGCGCGACTGCTTCGGTCCCTACCGCGCCCCCACCGGCGTGGGCGAGGCCGCGGCCGCTGCTCCCGGCCCCGAGCTGGACGAGATCCGCGAGGAGGTCGAGCGGCTCGCCCAGACGCTGGGCCGCACGCCGAAGATCCTCGTCGGCAAGCCGGGGCTCGACGGGCACTCCAACGGCGCCGAGCAGATCGCTGTGCGCGCGCGCGACGTCGGCATGGACGTCGTCTACGAGGGCATCCGCCTGACCCCGGCGCAGATCGCGAAGTCCGCCCTGGACGAGGGGGTCCACGTCATCGGGCTGTCGATCCTCTCGGGCTCGCACCGCGAGCTCATCCCGAGCGTCGTCGACGCGCTGCGCGACGCGGGCGTGGACGCACCCGTCGTTGTCGGCGGGATCATTCCCGCCGCCGACGTGGAGGCGCTGAAGGCCGCGGGCGTCGCGGCGGTCTACACGCCCAAGGACTTCGACCTCACGCAGATCATGCGCGACATCGTCGCCCTCGTGGCGCGGGCATCCGACGCCGCAGGCGTCGGATCGGGCAACGGCGTCGCGGCCTCGGCCTGACGTGACCCGGCCGTCCCGCGCGGCGGACCCCGCCGAGCTGGCGCAGCGGCTGCGTGACCGCGACCTCTCGGCGGCGCCCGCGATCCTCAACCTCGTCGAGAACCGCTCGCCGGCGACGCGCGAGCAGGTGGCCGAGCTGCTGCGCTCCACCGCACCGGCGGCGCTGGGCGGCGAGGCCCCGGGCCACGTCGTCGGCGTGACCGGACCGCCGGGCGCGGGCAAGTCGACGCTGCTGTCGGCGCTCGGCGCGGGCTGGCGGGCGGATGGCCGCAGCGTCGCGGTGCTCGCCGTCGACC
>DAINCW010000043.1:10621-13915 GCA_036732205.1 Solirubrobacteraceae bacterium
GGCCGGCTCGGCGGGCTCGCCCCGTCCACGCGTGCCGCCGCCCAGGCGCTTGCCGTCGCGTTCGACGTCGTCGTGATCGAGACGGTGGGCGTCGGGCAGTCGGAGACCGACGTGGCGGAGGTGGCGGACACTGTCGCGGTGATCGTCCAGCCCGGGTCCGGCGACGTCCTCCAGTTCCTCAAGAGCGGGATCATGGAGATACCCGACGTGCTCGTCGTGACCAAGGCCGACCTCGGGCAGATCGCCCAGCGCACGCGACGCGACCTGACCGCGGCCCTGCGCTCCCTCGGCGCGCGCGACGTGCCGGTCGTCGTCGTCTCGTCGGTCCCTCCGTCGAGCGGGGTCGACGAGCTCGTCGCGGCACTGGACTCCCATCGCGAGCGGCTGGACCTCCGCGAGCGCCGGATCGCCGCCCGGAGGGCCAGCGCGCTGGCGGACTTCGCCGCCGAACACGGAGAGCGGGGCATCCGGGCCCTCGGCGGCGCCCGCGCAGCGCACGCGCTGCTCGCCGAGCAGGACCCCGGCACCGACGTCCCCGCGCTGGTCGGCGCGCTCGACGCGCGCGCGCAGGAGGACGCGTGAGACCCCGCGGGTCCTCACCTGCCCACGTCGCGACCCGGAGAGCGATCCCATCGTGAGGGCCTGGGCCATCGACCTGACGATCATGGCCGGCGCGTTCGCGGCGGCCACGCTGATCGCGGAGGCCGCGGGCGCCGTGAACCTCGGCACCGCGCTCGCCTTCGGCCAGATCGCGTTCGCGTTCGCGCTGGTCTTCGTGCTCCTGCGCCGCTAGGCGTGCGTCAGCCGACGCTGCGCCGGGGCTCGTCGGCGACGACGTCCTGCTCACCGTCGAACCGGTAGCGGCAGTGCTTGCAGATGCGTGCCGCGGCCAGGACGGTCTCGGCGCAGTCCGGGCATTCCTTCGTCTCCACGCCCGCCGGCAGCGGCCCCTCGCGCAGCGGCGCCGCCTGGCGTCGCGACGAGGCGACCCGGCGGGCGGGGGCCTCGGCATCCGGGTCGAGCGCGCGCAGCAGGGAGCGGCGGATGTCCATCTCGCGCAGCGCGGCCAGGCCCGCGTTGGACGGCGGCGAGGCGAGCACCGTGGGCGTGCGGCGAACGAGCCCCTCGTGCTCGTCGCGGTCGGCCACGCGCCGCCCGGCGGCGCGCACGGCGATGATCAGCAACGCCACGGCAGCAAGCGTCAGGGGCAAGGCGACCATCGCGATGTAGAGCACTGAGAGCACGGCGGGGAACCTCCGCGTGCGCACGGTAGATGACGTGCCGGACGCCTTCGTCGTGGTTCAGACGGCGGCGGGAGCGGCCGGGCCCATCGGGGCGGGGGCGAAACCGAACTGGCAGTGCTTGCACACCCGCGCGGAGTGGAGCACGATCTCCGCGCAGTCCGGGCACGACTTGGTGGACGGCACGTCCTGGGTCACGACCTGAAGCGGGCCGGGCGCCGCGACGGGGCTGAGCGCCACCGGCGGCCGCGCGAAGGGACGCTGCGCCGGCACGGGAGCGAGCACCGGGCGCCCCGTGCTGGGGGCCGTATCGCCGATGAAGCGCGCAATGCGCCTGCCGATCGGGAACACCGTGAGGACGAGCGGCAGCACAATGGCGCCGAGATAGACGACGGCGAGCATGGACGGACTGGGGTTTCGGTCCTTGCCAGGACGGTTCCTGCCCGGCGTGCAAGCCCCCTTGCAGGGCGATCGTCGGTTCGTCTGAAAGATGGAGCGGACGAACGTCCGATGGTCATCGTCCCCACTCTGGGTAGAGGATGCCGTCTGTGTCCACGAGCTCAATGCGCTCGATCGACGGCGTTCTTGTCGGATTCATCGTCACGGTGATCTCGGGCCTCGCGCTCGGCGCCGCTGGCGTGCTCTAGACAGTCAGACCCGGAGATCACCGCCCCACCCCGGAGAGGGGGTCGGCATGCCGCCACGGCGCCGTTGCGGCGTGCCGCCTGCTCAGTGGTTGTGGGGCCTGAAGCCCGGCGGCCGAGGCGGCCGCGGGGGCGACGGCAAGCTGCTCGGTGCGCGTGGCGGCGAGCACGTCGTGATCTCGTTCCGCCAGGGCAGCGACCCGAGCTGGCTCTAGGGCCCGACAGGCGCCGGCGGCTGGGGCTGCGGCAGCGAGAGCGCCGCGACCCGCCAGCCGCCGGCGACCTTCACCAGGCGGATCGTGTCGTCGCTCGGTCGCTCGCCCCTGGCGGTGCTGTGCACGTGGGCCAAGGCCTGGATGCCGTCGACCCGGATCCGGCGGACCTCGAGCTGCGGGGCGTGCACGCCCGCAAGCGCATGCTTGAGCGTCAGCTCACACGGCAGCTCGGCCTCCGCGAGCTTGGCGACGATCGCGGGCGCCAGCAACGCGTCGCAGAGGGTCTGCACGTCGCGCTTGGCGACCGCATCCTGGTAGCGCTTGAGCGTGTCGCGCACCTGCTCGGAGTCGCTCTTGGCGCCGCAGCCCGCCAGCGAGCCCAGGATCAGGGCGACGGCGAAGGCGAGCGGTCGGCGCACGGCGCCAGGGTACCCTTGGCGCGATGCCGCGCGATCCGCTCATCGACGGGCACGGTCGGCCGATCGGCGACCTGCGACTGAGCGTCACCGACCGCTGCAACTTCCGCTGTCAGTACTGCATGCCCGCCGAGGGTCTGCCGTGGCTGGAGCGCGCCGACGTCCTGAGCTTCGAGGAGATCGCGCGGCTGGTCGCGCTGTTCGCCTCCATCGGCGTCCGCGACGTGCGCCTCACCGGCGGCGAGCCGCTCGTGCGCCGCGACTTCCCGCGCCTCGCGGCGATGCTGGCGCCCCTCGTCGACGACCTGGCCGTGACGACGAACGGATTCCTGCTGGAGCGTGACGCACGCGCCCTGGTCGACGCCGGCGTGCACCGCTTCAACGTCTCGATCGACTCGCTCCAGGGCGACCGCTTCTACGCGATGACCCGCCGCGACGCGCTCGCGCAGGTGCTGCGGGGCGTCGACGCGCTCACCGCCCTCACGTCCCGCGTGAAGATCAACGCCGTCGCCCTGCGCGACTTCACCGAGGCCGAGGTCCTGCCGTTCGCCGCGTTCGCGCGCGAGCGCGGCATCGAGGTTCGCTTCATCGAGTTCATGCCGCTCGACGGCGACCGCGCCTGGAAGCCCGACATGGTGCTGCGCGGCAGCGAGATCCGCGCCCTCATCGAGGAGCGGTGGGCGCTGGAGGAGGAGTCGCGCGAGCCGTCGGCGACCGCGCGCGTGTTCCGCTTCGCCGACGGTGCCGGCGGGCGCATCGGCCTGATCAACCCCGTGTC
>DAINCW010000043.1:13925-14239 GCA_036732205.1 Solirubrobacteraceae bacterium
AGCCGTTCTGCAGCGACTGCAACCGCATCCGCCTGACCGCCGACGGTCGGCTTCGCACCTGCTTGTTCTCGCTCAACGAGACCGACGTGCGCGGCCCGCTGCGCGCCGGGGCGACCGACGACGACCTCGAAGAGATCGTCCGCGCAGCGGTCTGGCGCAAGGAGCTCAAGCACCACGTCAACGAGCCGGGGTTCATCCAGCCGGCCCGGACGATGAGCGCCATCGGCGGCTAGGGGATGTTCATCCGGCCGTAACGCCACTGCGAAAAGGTTGACTGGGAACCAATGGCCCTTCTGACCCTGTTCGCCTTCCTC
>DAINCW010000044.1:0-6121 GCA_036732205.1 Solirubrobacteraceae bacterium
CTCCTCGATCCTCCGGGTGCCGAAGGTGCGATCGAGCATCGCCTGGCCCTTGACCCCGCGGGTCAGCGCCACGAGCGGCAGGGTGTAGTCGTTGGCCGGATGGCGTTCGACGAACTCGGCGTGGCAGCGGGCGGCGATCTCGTCCGGGCTGCGCTCCGCGGCGAACTGCGCGCCGACGTACGCGCCCATGCTGCAACCGCCGACCCGATCGATCTCCACCCCCGCCGCCAGCAGCTCCTCGATTGCGCCGATGTGCGCGTAGCCGCGCGCGCCGCCTCCTGACAGGACGACGCCGACGGCGCGGCCGGCGAGCCGGCGAGCGGTGCGGTCGGCGATCGCCGCCAGTCGCCCGTCGCCGGGACCGACCGAGATGTTCGAGCGCGGCTGGAGCGCCTCGATGGCGACGTCGCCAGCTCCGGCGAGGGTCACGAGGTCACACCCCTGAAGCGAGGCTGGATCGGCTGCCGGCGGCCCGCGGCCGGCCAGGGCCACGACGCGGTCGGCATGGGCCCCGCACCACCGCGCCCAGTCGCCGGCGCACCCGGGCTCGGCGGGCAGGAGGACCTGGTCGTGGTCGGCCTCCACGCGCTCGAGCGCCGCTTCGCGCTCCTCGGCCGGCGTGGCCGGGTCCATGACGTGCACCGTGCCCCACCGGCCGAGGGCGGTCGCGAGCCGTTGCGCGAACGCCGTGAAGGGCAGGTCGCGGTGCAGCGCGACGAGGGCGATCGTCTTGGGGCGTGGAGCGGCCGTGATGTTCCGCGGGCGGCTGCTCTGAAGCTGCGCGCCGAGCGCGGCGATGACCGAGCGGGCAAGGCGCGGCTCGGATTCGAGGAGCGCCTCGAATCGGTCACGAGTCAGCTCGATCAGCTCGGTGTGCCGGCGCGCGCGAACGGACGCGGAGCGCCCCGAGCTCGACAGCACGGCGAGCTCGCCGATGACCGCGCCTCGTCCCAGCACTCCGAGGAGCTCGGGTTCCTGACCCTGGGCGAGCACCTCGAGCCGCCCGGTTCGCACTACGAACAGCGACTCCGCCGGGTCACCCTCTTCAAAGAGCCACGCACCGACCCCAAGAGCGCGGTGGACTCCGCACAACGCCACCCGATGTCTTGTCGCGGCGTCGAGGCCGGCGAAGAGCGGAACCGAGGCCAGCAGCTCGGCGTCGGACACCGCGACGCTCAGGCCGCGCGTCGCAGCTCGGCGGTCGCGCCCGTCGCCTCGGCGATCGCCTCGGCCGTGACCGCGACGAGGCGGCGCAGCTCCGTCTCGGAGATCGATAGCGGGGGCATGAGCACGACGACGTCGCCGAGCGGGCGGATGATCACGCCGCGCCGGCGCGCGGCCAGCGTGACCTGGTGGCCCATGCGGTCGCCGAGCGGGAAGTCGCCGAGCTCGATCCCGACCATGAAGCCGCGCCGGCGCACCTCGCGCACGGCGGGCTGCGGCGCGACCTGCTCGTCCAGCAGCGCGCCGAGCAGGTCGATCTTCGGCGCGAGGCGCTCGAGCGTGCGCTCCTCCTCGAAGATCTCCAGCGTCGCCAGGGCGGCCGCGCAGGCGAGCGGGTTGCCCGTGTAGGTGTGGCCGTGGAAGAACGTCCGGAACTCCTCGAACGCGCCGAGGAAGCCGTCGTAGATCGCCTCCGTGGTCAGAGTCGCGGCGAGCGGGAGATAGCCGCCGGTCAGCCCCTTGGCGACGCAGAGGAAGTCCGGCACGACGCTCTCCTGCTCGCAGGCGAACATCGTCCCCGTCCGGCCGAACCCGGTCGCGACCTCGTCGCAGATCAGCGGGACGCCGTGGACGTCACACAGGCGGCGGACCTCGGCGAGGTAGCCGGGCGGGTGGACGACGATGCCGGCGGCGCCCTGGACGAGCGGCTCGACGATCACGGCGGCCACGCGGTCGCCGTGGGCCTCGAGCACCGTCGCCATGTCGGCGGCGTCGCCAGGCTCCGCGCGCCACGCGTGGAAGAGCAGCGGGCGGTAGAGGCTGTGGAAGAGGTCGATGCCGCTCACGGAGACCGACCCGAGCGTGTCGCCGTGGTAGCCGCCGCGCAGGCAGACGAAGCCCGTGCGGTCGCGCTCCCCGCGCTGCGCCCACCACTGGTAGGCCATCTTCAGGGCGACCTCGGCCGCCGTCGAGCCGCTGTCGGAGAAGAACGCCCGCGTGAGTCCCGGCGGTGCGACGCCCACGAGCTTCGCGGCGAGCTCGATGGCGCCGGGGTGCGTCAGGCCGAGCATGGTCGTGTGGGCGACACGGTCGAGCTGCTCGCGCACCGCGGCGTCGATGCGTGGGTGGCGGTGCCCGTGGACGTTGCACCACAACGACGAGACGCCGTCCAGGTACGCGTTGCCGTCGGTGTCGAAGAGCGTCGTCCCCTCGGCGCGCTCGATGACCAGCGGCTCGTCGTCGCGCTCCCAGCCCTGCTGCTGGGTGAAGGGGTGCCAGAGGGCCTCGCGATCGAGGGCGATCAGCCGGTCGGTGTCCATGGCTCGGAAGCTAGGCGCCCGGGCGGTCGGACCCGAGCCCGCTCACGGGCCCAGCCAGCGCTCGACGGGCAGCGACGCGGCGGCCGCGGCGAGCAGCCCGATCTCCGGGTGCTCCACGTGAGGGAGGAATGCGACCTGCACGCCGCAGGTGTGGGCGATGGTCTGCGCGTTGGACTGCTCCATCGTCGAGGGGACAGCCGGCCACGGGGTCAGCACGACCGCTCGCACGTCCAGCCCGGCGGCCCGTGCCGCCTCGACCGTCAGGCGGGTGTGGCTGATCGTGCCCAACCCCGGCCGCGCGGCGACGACGAGCGGCAGGCCGAGGTCGCGCGCGAAGTCGCGCACGCTGTAGTCGAGCGCGAGCGGGACGAGCAGGCCGCCGACGCCCTCGACCACGAGCACCGAGGCCCCGGCGGCCGCGGCGGCCGCGGCGTCGACCAGGGCACGCGGCACGATGGTGGTGCCGGCGAGCTCGGCGGCGAGGTGCGGCGACGCGGCGAGGCCGAAGCGCAGTGGCGTGACCAGCTCGGACCTGGAGCCGGTCGCGGCTGCCAGCAGCTCGTGGTCGGGGGGCCAGCCCGCGTCGGGGTGCGGCTCGCCCGTGACCACCGGCTTGTACGCGGCGACGCGCACGCCCCGCGCGGTGAGGGTCGCGGCCAGCGCCGTCGCGACGATCGTCTTGCCGGCGCCGGTGTCGGTGCCGGTGACGAAGACCCCGCGCACGGCCGCTTCGCGGCGCGCGGCCGCCTAAGCGGCCCGCGGGACCTCGTCGGAGCCCTCGATGTCGAACGGGCGCGCGTCGGACCGCACCCGCTCGAGCTCGCCCGTGTCATGGGCCGCGGCCACGGGCAGCCCGGCGGCGGGACGGAAGCCCGCCTTCAGCGCGGCGCGCCCGAGGACCCGCGCGGCGTCGCGCAGCTCCTCCTTGGTGTGCGACGCCATCACCGCGAGGCGCAGCCGCGACGTGCCGGCCGGGACCGTCGGCGGGCGGATCGCCGAGGCGAACACCCCGCGCTCCAGGGCCGCCTCGCAGACGGCCATCGCGAGGTCCGGGTCGCCGACGATCAGCGGTACGATCTGCGTCGTCGAGCCGGCGACCTCGAAGCCCTCGCGCGCCAGCTCGTCGCGCAGCGCGTCGGCATTGGCCTGAAGGCGCTCGACGCGCTGTGGCTGCGCCTCGACGAGGTCGAGCGCGGCCAGCGCCCCGGCCACGGCCGGTGGTGGTGGCGCCGTGGAGAAGATCAGCGTGCGTGCACGGTTGACGAGGTAGCGCGCCATCCGCTCGTCACAGGCCACGAAGGCGCCGTACGCACCGAGCGCCTTGCCGAGCGTGCCGACGACCACGTCGACCTCGCCCTCCAGCCCGGCCTCGGCGATCGCGCCCCGGCCGCCCGGCCCCATGCAGCCGGTCCCGTGCGCCTCGTCCACGACGAGCAGGGCCCGGTGCGAGCGGGCGAGGTCGACGAGCTCGGGCAGTGGCGCCACATCACCGTCCATCGAGAAGACGCTGTCGGTGACGATCAGCTTCGGCCGGTCGCCCGCCTCGGACATGAGCGCAGCGAGGTGATCGGTGTCGCCGTGGCGGTAGACCGCTGTCTGCGAGCGCGCGAGGCGGCAGCCGTCGACGATCGAGGCGTGGTTGAGCTCGTCGGAGAACACGACCCCGTTGGGCTCGGCCAGCGCCGACACGACGCCCGTGTTCGCGAGGTAGCCCGAGCCGAACAGCAGCGCGGTCTCGGTGCTCTTGAACGCCGCGAGGCGCTCCTCGAGGCGGCGGTGGATCGTCATCGTGCCCGACACGAGGCGCGATGCCCCGGCGCCGACGCCCCAGCGCATCGCCGCGTCCGCCGCGGCCTCGCGCACGCGCGGGTGATTGGCCAGCCCGAGGTAGTTGTTGGAGCAGAGGAGGAGGACGGGCTCGCCGTCGAGCACCACGCGTGGGCCCTGCGGCCCGCTCACCAGGCGCATGCGACGGTAGAGGCCGAGCTGCTTGAGCTCGGCCAGGCGCTGCTCGAGGTCCATCCGGTCTCCCTCCTATCGACTGCCGGCTGCGCCGTCGGTGCCCGCGGGGATGGCGTTCGGTGCGCCGTCGGCGCGTGGCGGCACCGAGCTCTTGCGCTTGAAGCGAAGCTGCGACGACGGGTCCCACAGGCGCACCTCGAATCCGGCCACCGGCGCCTCGAGGTAGTCCTCGACGAGGTCGGGTGTCTCGCCGTCCAGCCAGCCCGAGCGGTTGTCGGGTCGCGGGTTGCTGCCGTTGTCGGGCTGGCGCGCGACGTTCAGCCCGAGCTCGGTGAACATCTCGCGGTCCTCCTCGGGCGTGTTGCCGAGCGTGGTGAGGAAGTTGCCCATCATCACGCCGTTCACGCCGGCCCTGACGGCCATGCCCTGGAGGTCGCCGATGTTCTCGACGCGGCCGCCGCACAGGCGGAACAGCGCGTCGGGCAGGACCAGCCGGAAGATCGCGATCCACTTCACGGCCTCGAGCGGGTCCATGTGGTCGCGGTCGCCGAACTTCGTGCCCGGGCGCGGGTTCAGCAGGTTGATCGGGACCGACGTGGGGTCCAGGGCGGCCAGCTCGAAGGCCATTTCGACACGCTGCTCGCGGGACTCGCCGAGGTTGAGGATCCCGCCGACACAGGTCTCGAGCCCGGCCTCCTTGACCGCGTCGATCGTGCGGATGCGCCCCGCGTAACGGACGGTCGACGAGACCTCGTCGTAGTAGGACTCGGCCGTCTCGACGTTGTGGTGGACGCGCTGGATGCCCGCGTCCTTCAGCAGCTTCGCGCGATCGACGCTCATGTGGCCGATCGACGCGCAGCGCTTGAGGTTCGTGTGCTCGGCGACGAGCCGTGTGCCGGCGAGGATCTTCTCGAAGTCGCGCTTGGACAGGCCCTGGCCCTGGGTGACCATGCAGAAGCGGTGTGCGCCCGCGGCCTCGGCCGCGCGGGCGTGCTCGAGGATCTGCTCCGGCTCCATCATCGCGTGCATCGGGGTGTCCGCCTCGGCGAAGCGCGACTGCGCGCAGAAGCCGCAGTCCTCGGCGCAGCCGCCGGACTTGGCGTTGACCAGGGAGCAGAGGTCGGTGGAGTCGGCGAAGCGCTCGACGCGGACTGCCCAGGCGCGCTCGACGAGCGCCTCGATCTCGACCGGATCGGTCAGCTCGCCGAGCTCCCGCGCCTCCTCGTGCGTGATGAGTGGTGGCATGCCGCGGCACCGTAGGGGAGGGGGCGGACGTGGCCGTGCAACCTGTGCTCATGGACGAAAAGATCCCCAGAAGTGGGGAGCGAGAAATGCGGTTTCGGGGGGTACGGTGACTATGTGCGTGTGTTCCTATGCGATGACGTCGCGGAATTCCGCGCGTTGATGCGTCACATCCTGGAGGAGGACGGCGAGACCCAGATCGTCGGCGAGGCCGCCGACGGCTTGGGCGTGGTGGCCGCCGTGGCGGCCGCGAAGCCCGACGTCGTCCTGCTCGACCTCGGCATGCCGCACTGCGACGGCCTCCAGGCGATCCCGCTGCTGCGCGCGGCGTCACCCCAGACCCGGATCGTCGTGCTGTCCGGCTTCGCCGCCGAGCGCATGGCCGGTCCGGCGCTCGCCGCCGGCGCGGACGAGTACATCGAGAAGGGCCAGCC
>DAINCW010000044.1:6131-14209 GCA_036732205.1 Solirubrobacteraceae bacterium
CCCCTTCAGCAAGTGGCTGGCCAACGCCAGCGGGAGCCTGTACTCGCACACCGGGATCGTGGCGATCGAGAAGGGCCAGCCGATCTGCGACATCCGCGCGGCGCTGCTCCCGCTCGCGGCCTAGCCCGCGGCGTAGCCCCGCGCGCCCCGCGGCCGGTGTCAGGTGCGTCTCAACCGTCGAGCTCGACCAGCAGCGGCGCGTGGTCGGACGGCTTCGGGCCCTTGCGGAAGTCGCGGTCGATGCCGCAGGCGCGCACCCGCTCGGCGACCGGCGGCCTGACGAGGGCGAGGTCGATGCGCAGGCCCATGCCGCGATGGAAGTGGCCCTGGCGGTAGTCCCACCACGTGAAGCCCGGCTCGCCGGGGTGCAGGTGGTGGTACGCGTCGACGAGGCCGCCGGCGTCGAGCACGGCAGCAAGGCGCTCGCGCTCCTCGGGCGTGACGTGGGTCTCGCCGACGAACTGCGCCGGGTCGTACACGTCGAGGTCCGTTGGGCAGACGTTCATGTCGCCCATCACGACGTCGAGGGCGGGCGCGCGCTCGGCCATCGCCTCGAGGAAGCGCAGCTTCTCGGCGAACGAGGGCGAGTCGGGCGAGCGGCCGTTGGGCACGTAGGCCGACGCGACGCGCAGCCCGTCGATCGTCGCCTCGACCCAGCGCGCCTCGTCCTGCGCGGCCTCGCCCGGCAGCCCGTACGACGGTTCGGCCGCGTCGAGCGCGCTGCGGACGAGGATCGCGACCCCGGCCCAGCGCCCGGCGGAGTGGTGGACCGCGGCGTAGCCCGCGGCGCCGAGCTCGGCCTCCGGGAAGGCGGCCGCGTCGCACTTTGTCTCCTGGAGGCACGCGACATCGGGCGCGTGGGCCTCGAGGAGCTCGAGGACGCGCGGGAGCCGGGCGTTCAGCGAGTTGACGTTCCAAGTGACGAGCTTCACGGACAGTGTCGGCTAGCGCCCGCGCCAGCGGGGCGGGCGCTTCTCGCCGAAGGCGCGCACGCCCTCGCGCATGTCCTCCGACGCGAAGCACGCCTCGCGCAGGGCGATCAGCTCGCGCTCGACCTCGGGGTCGAGCCTGCCCTTGGCCTCGAGCAGCGCACGGATGACACGCTTGTTGCCCGCGATCGAGAGCGGCGCGTTGTCCGCAAGCTCGCGAGCTATGTCGAGGCTGCACTCGTCGAGCTCGTGCTCGCCCACCACGCGGTTGACCATGCCCCAGTCGAGCGCCACGCGCGCGTCGACGTTGCGGCCCAGCAGAAACAGCTCGCGCGTGCGCGGGACGCCGATCGCGTCCATGAACCGCCGCAGCCCCGTATGCGAGTAGACGAGGCCGAGCTTGGCGGGTGGCATCCCCAGCACGATGCCCTCGCGCGCGACGCGCAGGTCACACGTGAGCGCGAGCTCGAGCCCGCCGCCGATCGTGTGGCCCGAGAGCGCCGCGACGGTCGGCAGGTCCGTCGCGGCGAGCGCGTCGAGGGCGGCCGTGAACGGGTGTGCGACCAGCTTCTCGGCCTCCTCGGCGAAGACATCGGACGGAATATCGCCGATGTCGTAGCCCGACGAGAACATGCCGTGTGTCCCGGTGAGCACGATGCAGCGCGCGTCGACCTGCGGCACCGTTCGCGTGATCGCGTCGAGGATCGCGTGGTCGAGCGCGTTGCGCTTGGCCGGGTTGGAGATGGTGAGGCGGACGACGCCCGCGGCGGGCTCGTCCACAAGCAGTTCGCCGGGCATTGCCGCCCGGACGCTAGTCGCTACTCCAGCACGACGAGGGTGTCGCCCTCGTTCACGGCCTGGCCCTCCTCGCAGAGGATCTCCTTGACCGTGCCCTCGTCCTCGGCCTCGACGGGCATCTCCATCTTCATGGACTCGAGGATCGCGACGGTGTCGCCCTCGGAGATCGTGTCGCCGACCTGGCACTCGATCTTCCACACGGTGCCCGTGATGTGGGCTTCGACCTCCGGCAACGCGGCTGACCTCCTCGTGAGGGTGGGCGGAACGGCGCGGACTGTACTTCGACCACCGGGCGCATCGGGGAGGGCGGATCTTCGACCGGATGGCGATAGGACCGGCCGCGCCCCAGCCGTACCGTGGTCCACGCGGCGCTCTGACCCGGCGCCGCAAGCCGGCGGAGACGCGCGAGTCTCCAGCGCACCCGACCACCGCCGGCCGAACGCGACCAAACCGGACGAAGGCCGGGCGGCGGAGAGGACAGCTCCGCCGCCCGGTCCCGGTCGTCGTGTCCGTCGTAGGCTGCCGCCTCGTGATCCTCGCGATCGACCAGGGGACGACCGGGACGACCTGCCTCGTCTTCGACTCCGACCGCGGCCTCGCCGGGCGCGCCTACCGCGAGTTCGAGCAGCACTTCCCCAAGCCGGGCTGGGTCGAGCACGACGCGGCCGAGATCTGGGAGGTCACGCGCGCGGTGGCCGACGAGGCTCTGGAGGACGCCGGCATCGCCGAGGGCGACCTCGCCGCGATCGGGATCACCAACCAGCGCGAGACCGTCTGCGCCTGGGACCCCGACACCGGCGAGCCGCTGCACCGCGCGCTCGTCTGGCAGGACCGCCGTACCGCGGCCCGCTGCGACGAGCTGCGCGAGGCAGGCCACGAGGCGCTCGTGCGCGAGCGCACGGGCCTCGTGCTCGACCCGTACTTCTCCGGCACGAAGGTGGAGTGGCTGCTCGACAACGTCGACGGCCTGCGCGAGCGCGCCCGCGACGGCCGCGCCAAGTTCGGCACGATCGACTCCTGGCTCATCTTCAAGCTCTGCGGCGAGCACGTCACCGACGCGAGCAACGCCTCGCGCACGCTGCTCTACGACATCCGCAGCGGTCGCTGGGACCCCGACCTGCTCGACCTGCTCGGCGCGATCCCCGAGGGCTCGCTGCCCGAGGTGCGCCCGAGCTGCGGCGAGCTCGGGCGGACCGCGTCCGGCGTGCCGGTGACCGGGGTCGCCGGCGACCAGCAGGCGGCGCTCTTCGGGCAGGCGTGCCTCGACCCCGGCCTGGGTAAGAACACGTACGGCACGGGGTCGTTCGTGCTCCTGAACCAGGGCGACGAGATGCCCGAGCCGCCCGAGGGGCTGCTCGTCACGGTCGCGTGGCAGGTCGGGCAGCGGGTGACGTACGCGCTGGAGGCGGCGATCTTCGTCACCGGCGCGGCTGTGCAGTGGCTGCGCGACGGCCTCGGCATCATCGGCGAGGCGGCCGAGACCGAGGCGCTGGCCGGCTCGCTGGAGCGCAACGACGGCGTCTACTTCGTCCCGGCTCTGACCGGGCTCGGCTCACCGCACTGGGACCCATACGCGCGCGGGACCATCGTCGGCCTGACGCGCGGGACCGGTCGCGCGCACCTCGCGCGCGCGGCACTCGAGGCCATCGCCTACCAGACGGTCGACGCGGTGCGGGCCATGGAGGCGGCGGGCACCGAGCGGCTGCGCGAGCTGAAGGCCGACGGCGGCGCGACGGTGAACGGCTGGCTGATGCAGTTCCAGGCCGACGTCCTCGGGGTGCCGGTGGTCCTCCCCGAGGTGGCCGAGACGACGGCGCTGGGCGCCGCCTACCTTGCGGGCGTCGGCGTCGGGGCGTGGACGATGGACGCGGTGGCCAAGGGCTGGAAGGAGCGCGCGCGGTTCGAGCCGCGGATGGGCGAAGACGAGCGCGAGGAGCTGCTCGCGGGCTGGGGGCGCGCGCTCGAGCGCGCCCGGGGCTGGGACCATGGGTAACCGCCGTTGCCAAAGTGGGTATTGCGGACGAGATGCCTGAAGAGGACCTCGCCAAGATGCGCGAGCAGGTGTACCGGGACCCGCGTCCCGCGGAGCACTTCGACCGCTTCCACGCCCAGGCGCGCAACCGCAACCCGGACTGGGTCTACGAGCTGGTCCGAGTCCTCACCACGATCTGGGGCTATGTGGCGTTCCGGTCGCGGTGCATCACCGCCGACAACGTGCCCTCCAGCGGCCCGGTGATCATCGCGCCGAACCACTTCTCGTTCATGGACCACTTCCTCGTCGGCATGTTCGTCCGGCGCCAGATCCGGTTCATGGCCAAGTCGCAGCTCTTCAAGCCGCCGATGCAGTGGATCTACCGCCACGGCGGCGTCTTCCCGGTGCGTCGCGGCGCGCGCGACGAGGAGGGGTTCATCACCGCCGAGGGGATCCTCGCCCGCGGCGGCTGCATCACCATGTATCCCGAGGCGGGCCGGTCACGAACCGGCAAGCTCTCCGAGAAGGCCAAGCCGGGCATCGGCCGCCTCATATTGGAGAGCGGAGCACCGGTCGTGCCGACGGCGATCTTCGGCTCGGCGAAGGTGCGCAACTGGAAGCGGCTCCAGTTCCCGAAGGTCACCGTCCAGTACGGCGAGCCGCTGACGTTCCCCGTCGAGCAGAACCCGTCGCGCGAGCGCATGCAGGAGGTCGCGGACGAGGTCTTCGCGCACATCCACGAGATGTACGCCGCGCTCGAGGAGCACGGCCGCCGCGGCGTCCGCGCCCGGGTGCGCGAGCAGGCCAAGGCGCTGCGCCGCGGCGAGCGCGCAGCGCCCGCGTCCTAGGCGATCGATCGCGGCAGGTCGGCGACCGTCAGGTGGGTCTCGAAGAGGCCGCGGACCGCGACGGGCGCAGGGGCCGGCGCGTCGCTCACTCGTACAGCGGGTCCAGCGTCGGCCAGACGTCCGGGTCGTGGCCGGGGATGACGACCGTGTCCGGCGCCTGTTCGAGGTGGCGCGCGATCTCGGCCAGCGAGCGGAGGTACAGGTGCTCGTCCTCGACGAAGAGCGGGATCGGCCGCTCGTCGATGGCCCGGCGCGTGTACGCCGCGTCGCCGCAGAGCAGCAGGTCGCGATCGCGCAGTCGCAGCAGGACCGACATGTGGCCGAGCGTGTGGCCGGGCGTGAAACACAGGCGCACCGAGCCGTCGCCGAACAGGTCGACGGTGCGCGCGAACGCCGAGTGCGACTCGACGCCGTCGTCGAGGTCGAAGTCGATCGCCCGCCAGTCGAACGCGTGGTCGAAGTGGCTCTGGCGGATCCCGTGCAGGGCCCCGTGCTCGGACGCGAAGTCCCACTCGCGGCGCGCCACCACGAACGTCGCGCCCGGGAACTGTGAGATGCCGCTCGCGTGGTCGTAGTGCAGGTGCGTCATCACGACGTGGCCGATGTCGTTCGGGTCGACGCCGCGCTCGCGCGCCTGGTGGGGGACCGCCTGCTGAGGCGTCATGTGCACGTCGTACAGCGCCGCGCCGAGGGCCCCGAGGTTGTCGCGCTTGTCGTGCGCGACGCTCTCGTGGAACGCGGTGTCGACGAGGATCGCGCCCGCCGTCGGGTGCTCGACCAGGAACGCGACGATCGGCAGCGTGACCCAGCGGCTGCGCGGGATGTGCAGGCCCAGGCCGCGAAGCAGCCCCAGCGGCCCGTCCGGGCGCTGGAAGATCGCCGGCGGCGCGGGCTGCTCGGCGCACAGCAGCGGGTGGACCCGGACGGTCGCGCCCTCGCTGCCGCCGGGGAGGGGAAGTGAGACGTCCTTGGCCTCGGTGGCCATCGCCATGGGCGCGGACGCTAGCGTCCCGGCGATGGCCGCGCCCGACACCAGCCCGCTCCTGCGTCCCGGCCTGCTCGACGGCGTCACGGTCCTGGCCGCCCCGCGCACCGCGGCGACCGACGCATGCGTCGAGCTCGGCGCGGACGTGACCGGGCTGGCGGCCGACCTGCTCGACGAGGAGGCGACGCTCGCCGCGGCCGCCCACACCGACGTGCTCGTGGTCGACGGGGCCGCGCTGCTCGGGGCCGGTGGGCCCGCCGCGCTGCGCGACGCGCTCGACGGGACCTGGAGCGCCATCCACGCCCACTTCGACGCCGACGCGGGGGCCAAGGTCGTCCTCGTCGGCCCGCGGCCGGACGCCGGCGAACACGCGGCCGCGCTGCGCGCCGGCTATGAGAACCTCGCCCGCGTCCTGTCGATCGAGTGGTCGCGCCACGGGATCCGCATCACGGCGATCCTCCCGGCGGGAGCGACGGCGGATGAGGATGTAGCCCAGGTCGTGGCCTACCTCGCGTCGCCGGCGGGCGACTACTTCAGCGGCACCGCGCTGGAGCTGGGCAGCTAGGGCGAGTCGGCCGCCCACGGGACCTCGACCGAGTCCTCGTGGGGGCTGTCGCGCGCGACGACGTACTCCGCCGCGTCGGTGTCGGAGTGGTTGACCAGCACGTGCGTCTCGCGCGGGGGGACGTAGATCATGTCCCCGGGCTCGACCGTGGTGGACTCCTCGAGCTGGTCGCCCCAGCGCACCTCCAGTGCGCCCGCCAGCATGTAGACGGCCGACTCGCAGTCGGCGTGGTAATGCGGCCGCGAGCGCGCGCCCGGGGGCACGCGGAAGATGCCCATGTAGATGTTCAGCGCGCCCGCCGTGGCCTGCGAGACCTCCGCGCCGCCGACGACGCCGCGTGGCACCTCCCGGTCACCGGAGGGCTTGACGACCTTCACAGCTCGAGATCGTAGGCGACCCACTCCGAGCGCTTCGCGTCCGTGGTGTCGTAGATGGCCGGGGTCAAGCCCGGGCCCGGTGGCGCCTGGGGTGGTGCTTGCGGTGCTTGTGGTGCTTGTGGTGCCGGTGGGGTTTGGGCGTCGCCGCGGGCAGCGTGCGCTCGAAGGGCAGCGCCGCCGTGAACGCCGGGCGGCCGTCGACCGTGACCGTGACCGTGCCCGACCCGGCCGCCTTGAGTGTCTCGCCGGCACGCGTGAAGGTCGCGACGTCGTCAAGTGGCTTGGCGAACGCGTAGGCCATGTCCCACGCGCGGCCATGCTGGCGCACCGTCGAGTACGTCCACGCCGTGGGGCTCTCCTGCGTCGGCGCGAAGAAGTTCCACTTGATCGCGGCCTTCAGCGCCGCGCGCCAGTACGGCCAGTCGTGGATGCCCTGCGTCGGCTGGTAGGTGACGTTCTCGCCCGCCGCCGTGGCCGCGGACACGAAGTCCATCGCGTGCTGGCGCAGGTCGAGCTCCGCGACCTGGCCGAAGTAGTTCTTGACCTGGTTGGGGTCGGTGGGGTCGGGTGTGCCGTCGCCGACGCGCACGAACAGGCGCGTGTAGCGCAGGTTGCGGACCAGGCCGGTGGGGTCGTGGCCGCGCAGCCAGGCGCCGTGCGGGTCGCCGTAGACGTCGGCGAACTTCTGGCCCTGGGTGTCGAATCCCGTCGGCCACTCGGGACGCTCGAGGCTGAGCACGCCCGAGAAGGTCGCCGCGGCCCCGAAGTAGCCGGGCAGCTGCTCGGCGTAGTAGATCGCGCCCTCGCCGCCCATCGAGAGGCCGGCGATCGCGTGGTTCTGGCGCCCCGCCAGGATCTTCAGGCGCGCGTTGACGTACGGCATCAGCTCGTCGAGGTGGTAGTCCTCCCACGCGCTGCCGTCGGCGCCCCGCGCGCCGCCGTCCCACCAGTTCGTGTACCAGCCGGTGGCGGCCTCGGGCATGACGACGATCGCGTTGAGGCCCTTGGCGGTGTTCAGCAGGTCGCCGTTGCGGGGATTCGGCCACGAGTCGTACGCGTCGCCGTGGCCGTGGAGCAGCCACAGCACCGGGAACTGCTTCGTCCCGCCGTAGCCGTCGGGCAGCAGGACGTCGACCTTCAGCGCCTTCGGCCGGTCCGGCGTGTCGGGCGGCTTGTTGAACGTGAACTTCGAGACGTCCACGACCTTGCTCGGGACGTCCCACGTGACGAGCTGGGCCGCGGACGCCGGGCCCGCGAGGAGCGCGAGCGCGGCGACCGCAAGGACCCAGGCGCGGATCACGTCAGGTGGTCATCCCGGTGAACTGCCCACCGGTCACGTTCAGGGTCTGGCCGTGCACGTAGTTGCTCCACGGCGAGCAGAGGAAGAAGACGCCGCCGGCGGCCTCCTCGGGCGTGCCCGGGCGACCGAGCGGGATCAGCATGGCGGCCATGCCGCGCAGCTGGTCGGGGATGCCGAGCTGCACCTTCTCCCCGCCGATCTCCATCGTGTTCGACTCCTCCTTCGACGCGGTCAGGCGCGTCTCGATGTAGCCGAACGCCACGGCGTTGACGTTGATCTTGAACTGGCCCCACTCCTTGGCCAG
>DAINCW010000045.1:0-4680 GCA_036732205.1 Solirubrobacteraceae bacterium
CTGCCATACCGCTACGGCGGCGGGCACCGCAGCTTCGACGACACGGCCTACGACTGCTCGGGCTCGGTCTCCTACGCGCTGCACGGCGGGAACCTGCTCGCGTCGCCACTCGCCTCGGGCGGCCTCGAGACGTGGGGATCGCCGGGCCCGGGTCGGTGGATCACGGTGTACGCGAACGCCGGCCACGCCTTCATGTTCGTGGCCGGCCTGCGCTTCGACACGAGCGGCCAGCGTCAGGCCGGCACGCGCTGGCAGGACGCACCGCGGTCGCTCGCCGGGTTCGTCGTCCGGCATCCCGCCGGGCTGTGAGTCAGGCCGGCGGGATGCCGGGATTGACGTGCGAGTGCTCTGGGTCGTGACTGTGCCGCTCAGTCCCGGTCTGAGCCGATCACGGCCGTCGCCCAGCTGACCGCCGCTGTGGCCCATCCGAGCGCCGTGTCCCGGTCCACGTTTCCAGGCGCAGCCGTGCCGTACCGCACGGACAAGCCGTAGGGCGTCAGGCGGTCTGCGTCTGAGAGTGGGGTGGGTTGTGCGGCAAGATCGACTTGGTCGGCCATCACCCCGCCAGCACTCGGCCCTCAGCCATCGCCGCGTGGACGAGTGTCCCGTGAACGTCGCGCCACGCGTCGGCGTAGCTCTTGCTGACGACAATTACGTCCACAGGGATGCGCAGGTCCCGGAGCGTTCGCATGAGTCGCACCGACTCATCGGCTGCGTTCTGAACCTCCGGCTCGACGACCAGGAAGTCGAGGTCGCTGTGGCGCCCGGCGTCGGCGCGCGCCCGGGAGCCGAAGAGGATCACCTGTGCGGAAGGGGCGGCGGCGTGCAGGCGTCTTGCGGCGTCGTGGATAACAGCCTCGTCGATCACGCTCTGAACGGTAGTCGCGTACGGAGCTCGATGTAGATCGTTAGCCGTAGTGCGGCGTGCTACCGTGTACTACATGAGTCAGCCAGTGAGTCTCCGTCTCGGGCAACAGACCATCGAGCGTCTCGGGGCTCGGGCGCAGCACCTGCACACGCCTCCTCGTACCCTGGCTCAGCGCTACGTGGAGGAGGGGCTGCGGATGGACGAGCATCCCTTGGTCCGGTTCGCCGACGGCCCAGGTGGGCGGCGCGCGCGACTCGTCGGCACGGGAAGCGATGTATGGGAGGTCGTCGCTGCCGTGCGTGACAACGACGGTGACGTTGCCAAGACCGCTGAGTACCTCGAGATGGGGCTCGGCTTGGTGCAGGCGGCCGTCACCTACTACGGCGCCAACCCGGATGAGATTGACGGATGGATCGAGCGCAACGAGCGCGAGGCGGCTGAGGCTCATGCTGCGTGGCTCGCAGGCCAGGCGGCGCTGCGGCGGTGAAGCTGCTGCTGGACGAGATGCTCTCACCGGCGATCGCCCAGCAGCTGTGCAAACGCGGGCACGATGTCAAGGCGATCAAGGGCCAGCCCTCATACGAAGCGCTCTCTGACGATCAGGTGATGGCTCTCGCTCGCTCAGATGGTCGCGCCGTCGTCACCAACAATCTCGTCGACTTCCGGACGCTTCACCACGAGGCGATCGCTCCCGGCGGACCTGGGCACTTCGGGATGGTGTTCATGCCTGGGAAATACCGCCGCACCAAGGCCGACACCGGCCGCATCGTGAAGGCGCTTGAGGCCAAGCTGACCGAGTTTCCCGGTGGCGGCGACCTCGCCGGCGGCGAGACCTGGCTGTAGCGAGGTGCCGATGGAGGCCGAGAGCTACTCGCGGCCCGCCGCGCTGATGCTCGCATCCCCAAGCGAATGCGATCGCCGGCCGATGTCCTCCGCTCGCGAGCGCTCCTCGTCCATTCCGAGCGTCTCGGGCTTTCCCAACGAGACGGCCGCTCTGAGGCGCGGAGCAGAAATGCACAGCGCGGGCTGTTCGGCCGCCGTCCTATCCCGCGCGCGGCTCGATAAGGAGAGCACGCGCGACGGCGAGGGGCACGCCATCGGGCGACAGCACGGCCGATCCGGCGTGCCGCTTGCGGCCGTCGGTCTCTAACGGCCACGCGATCACGACGTGCTCCTCGCCCGCGACGATGGGCGCGTCGATTCGCGCAGTCAGCTGCGCGAGCACGCTAAGCGGCAACTCGCCGCTCATGTACACCGCGAAGTAGGTCGGACAATCGAGCACAGCCCATACGAACTCAGGCAGCACACGTCCCGCCGCATCCGCGGTCCACGACGGCGGCGTCCACGGCGAGGCGACGAGCCGGCGGCCTTCGACCGCGCCTGCGAACACCCCGAACGCGTCCGCGCGCGCGCGCCCGCAGACGAAACAGCGGCTGAACACGCCGTCCGACAGCCCCCTGTAGCGCGCCGCCGCGAGGTGTGCCTCGTGCGGGCTCGGCGGCGCTGGCACCTCGATGTCGAGCTCGGGCGCTGCACGCGCCACGGCGACTAGCGCCTCGCCGTCGAGCACCCGCACCGAGCCGTCGTTCTCGCGCACGACATCAAGCGGCGTGTCGAGCGGCACCGCACGTCTCAGGCTGACCTCCGCTGCCCCCTCCAAGAAGCTGGCTACGACACCCGAGCAGTACCCGCCGTTGCTGCTCTCGAGCGGCCCGTTGAAGCGGCCCGGTATGGACACGCACTCGGACACACGGCTGACTATCTCACACCGGCCGCGCGACGCCCGTCGACGTCATGACGCGCTCCCTCCCTGCGACGAGCGGGCGTCCCGGCTGCCGCCCGCCACATGCTCGGAATGGACGACTTCCGCTCGCCAGCGGCGCGTCCGGCTCCGCGACCGCAAACGCTTGGGCGAGCGAGCGTGATGTTGACGCCGTTGGCCCGCGGCCCTCGATGGCGGGAGGTTGGGGCAGCAGCCCGACGCCGGGGCGCGATGTCTGTATCGGGGGGGCTGGGGGCTTGCCCCCAGTGTTGCCCGTCCTTCAAGGCGGAATCCCTCGACTGTCCTCCTGTGCCAAGGCTGTCGCAGGGCCCCTTGGCCCCGGTACCAAGCTGTGACGCTCCCCTTCCCCTCCCGGATGCTGCTGTTCGCGGCGCTGGTTACGCCTCACACGCCGGCGCTGAACACTGCCGCACCTGGCGCCGGCGGCGGGAGCTCGACGGCGAACGCTCCGACGCCAGCGCAGGCGCTGCTCGGGATCTACGCCCACGTTCTGCGTCGCCGCGAGGACGCCGGAGCCGCTCTGGACGCCCTGATTCAGGCCTCTAATTGGGCTTGACGTCAATGGGCACAAAACCCGCTTCCAGCCCTTTTTGCGAGCTCTCAGCGGAGACCCCGAAAGGCAGAAAAACTACTCGTGTGCAGGGCCTTCCTCAAGCGCGCCCGGCAGGATTTGAACCTGCGACCTCTCGCTCCGGAGGCGAGCGCTCTATCCACTGAGCTACGGGCGCCTGACGACGGAGACTAGTGGCCTACTCGCCGCCGAGCAGCACGTCGACCGCCTGCTCGCCCAGGCGCACGCTGTAGCTCGTGCCCCGGTCCTCGGGCCAGATCTGCGTGGTGTTCGCGAGCACCAGGCCCGGCACGCCGGTGGCCATCGGTGGGATGCGCTCGCGGTAGCCCACGTCCACGATCGGCTGCGCCGCCGGCTCGCGGAAGAGCCAGCGCTCGCGGACCCAGGCACGGTCCCAGCCCGGGGCGACGTGTCGCAGCGCCGGCTCGTACGTGGCGAGCAGGCTGTCCGCGTCGTGCTCGAGCAGCGGATCGCCCGGCGCGACGTAGTTGGCGAGGTAGAGGAAGCGCCGGCCGTCGTAGCGCTCCGCGGGCACGAGGTTCGTGTGCTCCACGACGCCGACGAACGGCACGGCCGGATCGGCCACGTTCGTCCAGTAGAAGGGCGTCACGCGGCGGTCGACCTCGAGCAGCAGGCACAGGGCCGTGTGCATGTCGATCGAGGCGGCCCGGGCCAGCAGGTCGTCGTCGACGATCGCGCCCGCAAGCGCCGCGAAGACGTCGTTGGGCACCGTGGCGATCACCGCGTCGAAGTGCTCCGGCGCACCCGCCATCGGGAACGCGCGCGGATCGTGCCCCTCGCGCCAAGAGCCGGGGCTGCCGCTGGTGACGTCGAACCCGCCGGCGGCGGCGCGTTCGACACGCGCGGCCGGAGCGTCGATACGGACCTCGCCGCCCGCCGCTCGGATCGCGCGGTCCAGCGCGGCGAACAGGGCCTCGAACGACGCGGGCGGATAGCCGAGCTGCTCCCGGCGCGCCTCGCGTCCGCGCACCTGCCGGCGCTGCGTGAGCTTGCCGTGCAGCCACGCCATCGACACGTCCTCTGCGCGGTCGCCGAACTTGCCGCGCATCAGCGGGCCCCACACCCGTTCCCACGCGGCGCTGCCCATCTCCCGGCGCACCCAGGTCGCGGCCGTCTCGTGCTCGTGGTCGATCGCCGTGCTGTCGCCGCGCTGGAGGCGCAGGACCGCCAGGCCCATGCGCACCCGCGCCGTCAACGGCAGCGGGCGGAAGCGCAGCAGGTCTAGCGGCGAGGTGAACGGGTGCAGCCCGCCGCCCGCGAAGAACCCGACGCTGGACGGCAGCCAGTCGACCTGCACGCCGAGCTCCTCGCAGAGGCCGACGACATGGCGGTCGCTGGTGAACCAGTGGTGGTAGTAGTGCTCGAGCCGGTGCCCGCCGCCGACGTCGAATGTCGCCGCCTGCCCGCCGAGCCCGGGCCACCGCTCGAGCACGACGG
>DAINCW010000045.1:4690-14110 GCA_036732205.1 Solirubrobacteraceae bacterium
ACGACGGGCTCGTGCCCACGCTGCGCCAGGCGCAGCGCGGCGACGAGGCCGGTCACCCCGGCGCCCAGGACGGCGACCCTCATCGCGGTCAGCGGCCCACTAGCGGCGCAGCGCCGCCGGCGGCGCCACGTCGGCGTCCGCCACGTTCGTCCGCTCGCGCACGACGTACAGCGGCCGCTGCTTGACCTCGTCGTAGATGCGGGCGACGTACTCGCCGATGATCCCGACCGTGATGAGCTGGATGCCACCGAGCAGCAGGATCGCGATCAGCGTCGAGCTCACGCCGGGCACGTATTGGTTCGTGATCCTGGCCACGACGACGAGCGGTATGCAGAGGAAGGCCAGCCCCGAGATCAAGAAGCCGAGCGCCGTCGCGAACTGGAGCGGCACGTGGGAGAAGGACGAGAACGCGTCGGCCGAGAAGCGCAGCATCCGCCGCAGCGTGTACTTCGTCTCGCCGGCGTAGCGCGGGTCGCGGGCGTAGCCGATCGTCGTCTGCGTGTAGCCGACCCACACGGTCATGCCACGCAGGAAGCGGCTGCGCTCGGGCATCGCCAGCAGCGCGTCGACGGCGCGGCGGCTCATCAGCCGGAAGTCGCCCGAGTTGCCGGGCAGCTCAAACTCGGTCAGCACGCCGAAGAGCCTGTAGAACCAGCGCGCGCTGAGGGTCTTGAACCGCGTCTCGCCCTCGCGCGACTCACGCACGGCATAGACGACGTCCGCGCCCGCCCGGTACTGCTCCACGAGCCGCGGGACGATCTCGGGCGGGTCCTGGAGGTCCCCGTCGATCGTAACCACCGCATCGCCGCGGGCGTGGTCGAGGCCGGCCGTGAGCGCGGCCTGATGGCCGAAGCGGCGCGAGAGCTCGATGACGCGCAGGCGCGGGTCGGTCGCCGCGATGCGGCGCAGCTCGTCGCCGGTGCCGTCCGTCGAGCCGTCGTCGACCACGATGAGCTCGAACGGCACGTCCACGACGGCGCAGAGGCGGTCATGGAAGCGGGCGACGGTGTCGCGCTCGTCGAGCATGGGCGCGACGATGCTGAGCAGGCCGAGGGGCCGGGCCATGCAGGCCAGTCTAGGCGGCCGCGGGCAATACCCTGGGCGGCCGCATGCCGGTGCCCAGCGAGCCCCACGACCGCTTCCGCGCCGAGGACTGCTGCGCCTGCGGTGTGACGGGCCTGCGCCTGCACATGCGCGTCGCCGGCGACGCCGGCGCGCAGGGGCTGATCCCGACCACCGACCGCTTCGGCGTCGCGCTGGACGACATCGCGCGCTGCCCCGCGTGCGGGCACATGCAGCTCGAGCGCATGCCGGACGAGGCGGTGCTCGAGCAGGCCTACGCCGACGCCGCGTCCGGCGACTACCTCGCGGAGGAGCCGGGCCAACGCGCCACGGCGCGCGTCGCCCTGGAGCGCATCGAGCGCCACGTCGACCGCGGAGCCCTGGTGGACCTCGGCTGCTGGGTGGGGTTCCTGCTCGCCGAGGCGCGCGAGCGCGGGTGGGAGACGGTCGGCGTGGAGCCGAGCGCCTGGGCCGCGCAGCAGGCGCGCGCGCGCGGGCTCGAGGTGCTCGAGGCCCCACTGCTAGACGCGCCGCTGGAGGCGCGGCGGTTCGCGGCGGTGACCCTCGGCGACGTGATCGAGCACCTGCCGGATCCCGGCGCCGCGCTGGACCGCATCGCCGGGTTGCTCGAGCCCGGCGGCGTCGCGTGGCTCGCGCTCCCCGACGCCGGGAGCCGGCTCGCGCGCGCCATGGGGCGGCGCTGGTGGTCGGTCATCCCGACGCACGTCCAGTACTTCACGCGGGGGAGCCTGCGCACGCTGCTCGAACGCCACGGTTGGACGGTGCTCGAGATTGACACGGCGCCCAAGGCGTTCACCGTGCGCTACTACCTCGAGCGCATCGGCGGCTACAGCGCGCCTGCGTCACGGGCGCTCGTGCGCGGGGCGGAGGGGGTCGGCCTCGCCGGGCGCCTGTGGGCCCCGGACTTCCGCGACCGCATGGCCGTGATCGCCCGCGCTCCGGGCGCGCCGCGCGGGTAGCGTCCGCCGCCGTGCCTCACCCCTACGCGCAGGGCCTCGTCTTCGCACTCGCCACCTACGGGGCCATCGCCGCCGCGACCGCACTCGTGCTCGCGCGCCGTCTGCCCGGACCCTGGGGCGCGCCGCGCGTCCTCGCCGCCGCAGTGGTCTTCACGACCGGGGTCGTGTTCGCGCACGTGGTGCCCCTGGCGCTCGGTGTGCTGTCGCGCGGAACGGCGCTGGGCACGGCCATCCTGGCCCTGCTGATGGTGGCGGCGTGGACGCGGGGTCCCCGCGCCGGGCCGGTCCTCGTGGCGGCCCCGGTGCCGCCGGCCAGCCGCGCGCCGTCGGCGATCCTGGCCGTCGTCGGGCTCGGCGCCGCGCTCGCGGCCCTGCTGACCTTCGAGAAGCTGACCGCGACCTCACCGGTCCTCGGCTTCGACTCGCTGACCTTCCACCTGCCCAACGTGGCGCGGTGGATCCAGCACGGGACGCTGTGGCGTATCGACCAGTTCGAGCCCGGGCTCGCCCACGGCAACTACCCACAGAACGGCGAGCTCGTGACGCTGTCCGCCGTCCTGCCGTGGCGCGACCCGTTCGCGGCGCGCGAGGTGATGGCCGTCTACTACCTGCTCGCGGGCGTGGCCACCTACGCGCTCGCGCGGGAGCTGCGGGCGCCGCGGGCCGCGTCCGCGCTGTTCGCGGCAGTCCTGCTCGCGGTCCCGATCGGCATCACGGCGCCGGTGATCAACGCGCTGCCCGACGGCCTGATGCTCGCGATGTTCGGCGCCGGGGTGACCTTCCTGCTGCGCCACTGGCGCACGGGCGCGCACGCGGACCTGGTGCTGGGCGGCGTGGCGCTCGGCCTGGCGTTCGGGACGAAGTGGTACGCGGTCTCGTCGGTCGGGGCGGTGCTCGCGGTCTGGATCCTCGGCGGGATCGTGGCCCGGCGCGGGGTCGGGGCGTCGCTCGTGCGCGGCGCGGCGGCGCTCGGCCTGGTGCTCGGCGCGGGTGGGATCTGGATGGTGCGCAACCTCGTCGAGTCGGCCAATCCGGTGTTCCCGCAGAAGGTCGCACCGCTGGGGATGACGATCTTCGACGCGCCGTACGATCACCTCCGCGCGCTCGGGGGGTTCAAGGTCTCCGACTACCTGCTGAGCGGGTCGGTCATCCGCCACTACCTGTGGCCGACCTACCGCGAGGTGCTGTCGCTGCCCGGCCTCGTGGTGCTGGCCACGGTCGCGCTCGTCCTGCTCGGCGCGATCGCGACGGCCCGGCGGCCGCTCGGGCGCCGGGTTCCTGATGAGGTGATGGCGCTGGCCGTGCTCGTCGTCGCGCTGGTGGCGATCTACATGATCACGCCGTTCAGCGCCTTCGGCCCGCGCGACCGGCCCGTGCTCGCGGGCGTGAACACGCGCTACGTGATGCCGGCGCTGCTGGTCGGCGCCGCGGTGACCGCGTGGGCCGCGGGGCGGCTGGCGCGGCTGGGCGTGGCGCTCGAGCTCGCCGGCGTGGTCGCCGTCTTCGCCGGTCTCGCGAAGGCGTACGACCTCCCGCGCGGCCAGTCGGTCGCGGCCTTCGCGCTCGTGCTCGCGGTCGCGGCGGTGTCCTGGTGGCTGCGGGGGCGCAGGCTGCCGCGGGGCGCGCCGGCGCTCGCCGGCCTCGCCGGTGTCGCGCTGGTGGCCGCGGCCCTCGGGCACGCCAAGTCCCGCATCGACGACCACGGCTACCGCGGGGTGGACGCCGCGATGGACCGGCTGCTCGCCGAGGCACCGACGGGGCATCGCATCGGCCTCGCGGGGATCGTCGATTCGGGCGGCCTGCCGCCGGTCCTGCCGGCGATGGGGCAGGGCCTCGGCAACGACGTCGCCTACGTCGGGCACTTCGTCGCGCACCGCCTCGCCGACTACGGCGACGCCGCGAGCTTCACCGGCGCGCTGCGCGCGGGGCGCTATGACCTCCTGCTCGTCGGCCATGGCAACCCGCCGCGCCCGCGGGTGCGCGCGATCGACTGGGCACGCGGGGCGGGATTCGTGCCGATCGCGGACAGCGGCCGCTTCACGCTGCTGCGCGCTCCGTAGGCTTTCGGTGTGGATCTTTCGGTCTTCTTCGCCGGCACCGCGGGATCGGTCCCGACCGCACGGCGCGGCCTGCCGGCGCTGCTCGTGCGGCGCGGCGGCGAGCGGCTGCTCTTCGACTGCGGCGAGGGCACGCAGCGCCAGCTCGTGCGCTCCGTCGGGCTGCCGGACGTCTCCGACGTCTTCCTGACGCACCTGCACGCCGACCACTGGCTCGGGCTGCCCGGGATGCTGAAGACCTTCGACCTGCGCGACCGCGACCGCCCGCTCACGATCTGGGGGCCGCGCGGGACTCGCGAGGTCGTCGGCGCGGTGCGCTTCGTCTACGGGCGCACGCGCTACCCGCTGGAGCTCCGCGAGCTCGCGCCGGCCGAGCCCGTGACCTTCGACGGCTACGCGGTCACCCCGTTCGGCGTGCAGCACCGCGGCGCCTCGTACGGGTACGCGATCGTGGAGGACGAGCGGCCGGGACGGTTCGACGCCGAGCTCGCGGAGCGCCTGGGCGTGAGCCCGGGGCCGGACTTCGGGCGCCTCCAGCGGGGCGAGAGCGTCGACGGCGTCGCGCCCGACCAGGTCGTCGGCGAGGCGCGCTCAGGGCGCAAGGTCGTCATCTCGGGAGACACGCGCCCGTGCGACGCGGTCGCCGTCGCGGCGCACCAGGCCGACGTGCTCGTCCACGAGGCGACGTTCGCCGCGGAGGAGGGCGAGCGCGCCGTGGAGACCGGCCACTCGACCGCCGCCGAGGCGGCTACGCTCGCCCGGGACGCCGACGTGCGCCTGCTCGCGCTGACCCATGTCTCCAACCGCTACGGCGGCAGCGAGATCCGCGACGAGGCCCGCGCGATCTTCGCGGCGACCGAGGTGCCGCGCGACTTCGACACGATCGAGATCCCGTTCGCCGAGAAGGGCGGGCCCGAGCTCGTGCGCTGGGACGGCGGGGCGCCGCGGCCCGCCGAGGTCGTCTAGCTCGGGCGAGGGGACCGACGCCGGGTAGGTCGCCGGGCCCGCTGCTAGGCTGCGTCGCGGTTCCTTTAACCCGGTCCCGAGAGGCCAGGAAGGACGGAAGGCAGTGCCTGACGAGAAGCTCGTCCTCGACGGCGACGACATTCGCCGCACGCTCGTGCGTATCGCACACGAGATCGTGGAGAAGAACGCGGAGGCCTCGCGCCTCGCGCTCGTCGGCATCCACCGCCGCGGCGCCGTGCTGGCCGCCCGCCTCAAGGGCCTCGTCGACGACCTCCTCTCCGACGACGTCCCGCTCGGCGACCTCGACATCGCCTTCTACCGCGACGACGTCGCCACCCGCCCCGAGGCGCCCGTCGTCCACGCGACGCACCTCGACTTCGACCCCACCGGCCGGACGATCGTGATCGTCGACGACGTGCTCTACACCGGGCGCACCGTGCGCGCCGCGATCGAGGCTCTCTTCGACTACGGCCGCCCCGACCGGGTGCAGCTCGCCGTCCTGGCCGACCGCGGCCATCGCGAGCTGCCGATCCGCCCCGACTACGTCGGGAAGAACCTGCCGACCTCCGCGGCGGAGCGCGTCAACGTGCGCGTCGAGGAGCTCGACGGCATCGACGAGGTCACCATCACCGAGCTCGAGGAGGTTCTGGCCTGATGCGGCACCTGCTGTCCATCGAGGACCTCGACCGAGAGGGGATCGAGCGGATCCTGGCCCGCGCCGCCTCGTTCGCCGAGGTCTCCGGCCGCGAGATCAAGAAGGTGCCGACCCTGCGCGGCCGGCGCGTGCTGAACCTCTTCTACGAGGCGTCCACGCGGACGCGCTCGAGCTTCGAGATCGCCGCCAAGACGCTCAGCGCCGATGTGACGAACTTCGTCTCCAACGGCTCGAGCGTCGAGAAGGGCGAGTCGCTGAAGGACACGATCCAGACCCTGAGTGCCTACGACCCGGCTGTGATCGTCATCCGCCACCCGCACGCGGGCGCGGCGGCGATGGTCGCCCGCTGGACGCCGGCGAGCGTCATCAACGCCGGTGACGGCAAGCACGAGCACCCGACCCAGGCGCTGCTCGACGTCTTCACCCTCACGCAGCGCCTGGGCCCGCTGGACGGCAAGAAGATCTGGATCGTCGGCGACGTCATGCACTCGCGGGTCGCCCGCTCGGACATCCAGGCGTTCGCCAAGCTCGGCGCGCAGGTCACGGTCTGCGGGCCGCCGACGCTGATCCCGCCGGGGATAGAGGCGCTCGGCTGCGACGTCCGCTACACGCTCGACGACCTGCGCGAGGCCGATGTGGTCTACGCGCTGCGGATGCAGAACGAGCGCATGCAGGCGAGCTACGTCCCGTCGCTGCGCGAGTACGTGACGAACTACCAGATCAACGGCCGCCGGCTTCATCCCCGCCAGGTGCTCATGCACCCCGGCCCGGTGAACCGTGGCGTCGAGCTGTCCGGGGACGTCGTCGACTCGCCGCAGGCCGTGATCACCGCCCAGGTCGAGGCCGGCGTCGTGGTCCGGATGGCGGTCCTCTATGAGCTGCTCGCCGGGGCCCGCGCCACCGCGCCCGACCAGGCTCCCGAGCCGCAGCTGGCGTAGTGGCCCTTCCCGAGAAGGACCACTAGTGGAGCCCGCCGACCTCCTCATCCGCGGCGCTCGGGCGCTGGACCCGCGCACGGGCCTCGACGGCGAGCACGACGTGGTCGTCCGCGACGGAGACATCGTCGAGGTCGCTGCGGCCGGCACGGCCGCGCTGCCCGACGGCGCCGAGGTCGTCGACGGGTCCGGGCGCACGCTGCTGCCGGGCTTCGTCGATCCGCACGTCCACCTGCGCACGCCGGGCCAGGAGCACAAGGAGGACCTCGAGACCGGCACGCGCGCCGCGGCGGCCGGCGGGTTCTGCGCGGTGATCGCGATGCCCAACACCGATCCGGTCCTCGACTCGGCCCCGCTGCTGCGGGCGCTGCGCGACCAGGCGGCGCGGGAGGCGCGCGTGCCCGTCCACTTCCTCGCCGCGATCACGCGCGGCCTGGAGGGCACGCAGCTCACGGAGATGGCGGAGCTGCGCTCCGAGGGGGCGCTCGGGTTCACCGACGACGGGCGGCCCGTTACCGACGCCGGCGTCCTGCGGCGTGCCATGCGCTACCAGAAGCTCTGCGGCGGGGTCATCGCCCTGCACGAGGAGGACCCGTCGCTGTCCGCGGGCGGCGTGATGGCCGAGGGAGAGGCCAGCGCCCGGCTCGGGATGGCCGGGATCCCGGCGGTGAGCGAGTCGACGATGATCGCCCGCGACGGCGCCCTGGCCGGCCTGGAGGACGCGCGGGTCCACGTCCAGCACCTCAGCGCGCGCATCTCGGTCGAGGCGCTGGCGGCCGCGAAGGCCGCCGGGGCGCGCATCACCGGCGAGGCGTGCCCGCACCACCTCCTGCTCACCGACGAGGAGGTCCTCAGCCTCGACACCCGCTTCAAGATGAACCCGCCGCTGCGTACGGCCGATGACCGGGCGGCGCTGGTCGACGCGCTGCGCGACGGCACGATCGACTGTGTCGCGACCGACCACGCCCCGCACGCGCGCGACGAGAAGGAGGTCCCCTTCGAGGAGGCGCCGATGGGGACCACCGGGCTGGAGACCGCGTTCGCCGCCCTGCACACCGAGCTGGTGCTCCCGGGCGTCCTGTCCCTCGAGCTGCTCGTCGAGCGGATGACCGCGGGCGGCGGGCTGTTCGGCCTGGCCGTCCCGCGCATCGCGGCGGGCGAGACGGCCAACCTCGTGCTCATGGACCTCGGGCAGGCGTGGACCGTCGGCGAGGCGGGGTATGAGTCGCGCTCGGAGAACTGCTGCTTCGCGGGGCGCGAGCTGCGCGGGCGCGTGCTGTTGACCATCGCCGACGGCGCCGTGGCCTACCGCCACCGGGCCTTCGCCGTCTCGGCGGCATAGCGGTGCAGAGGCTCATCAAGTGACCTCTTACGTCCTCTTGGAAGACGGCACGCGCTTCGACGGCGACGCGTGCGGCGCGGGTGGTTGGGTGACCGGCGAGGTCGTCTTCAACACCTCGATGTCCGGCTACCAGGAGGCCGTCACCGATCCCAGCTACGCCGGCCAGCTGATCACCTTCACCTACCCGCACGTGGGGAACTACGGCGTGAGCGCCGAGGCGATGGAGTCCGACCGCATCCACGCACGCGCCGTGATCATGCGCGCCGCGGTCAACTACGAGGACGCGCTCGGAGCGGAGGGCGGCTGGCTGGACTGGCTGCGCGACTGCGACATCCCGGCGATCAGCGGGGTCGACACCCGCGCGCTCGTCCGCCACCTGCGCGACCGGGGCGCGATGCGCGGCGGCGTCTTCGGTGGCGCGATGCCCGAGGCCGAGGCCATGGAGCACGTCCGCGCCGAGCCGTCGATGACGGGCCGGGACCTGGCGCGCACGGTGACCCCGGCGGAGCCGGTGCGCCTCGACCCGCTCGCCGGCGACGGGGGTCCGCTGATCGTCGCCATCGACACGGGCATCAAGGACTCGATCGTGCGCAACCTGCGCCTGCGCGGCGCGCGCGTGGAGCTGCACCCGTGCACGGCGAGCGCGGACGACCTGCTCGCGCGCGGCGCCGACGCATACTTCCTCGCCAACGGTCCGGGCGACCCGGCCGCGCTGGGCTACGTCGTCGACACGCTGCGCGAGCTGATCGGCAAGCGCCCGACCTTCGGCATCTGCCTCGGTCACCAGCTGATGTGCCGGGCGGTCGGCCTGGAGACCTACAAGCTGCCCTTCGGCCACCGCGGCGCGAACCACCCGGTCAAGGACCTCGCAACGGGCCGGATCGAGATCACGGCGCAGAACCACGGCTTCGCGGTCGTCGGCCCCGGCGGGGAGCACGCGATCGAGGGCGACGAGCCGGTGCGCTGGGAGACGGACTTCGGCGCCGCGCAGCTGTCGCACCTCAACCTCTATGACCGCACGGTCGAGGGCCTCACGCTGCTCGACGTGCCCGGCGGCACGGTTCAGTACCACCCGGAGGCCGGCCCGGGGCCGCACGACTCGCTGTACCTCTTCGACCGCTTCCTCGACCAGATCGCCGCCCATGCCGCGTAGGGACGACCTCCAGAAGATCCTCGTCCTCGGTTCAGGGCCGATCGTCATCGGGCAGGCCGCGGAGTTCGACTACTCGGGCGTGCAGGCGTGCAAGGTCCTGCTGGAGGAGGGCTACGAGGTCGTGCTCGTCAACTCCAACCCCGCGACGATCATGACCGACCCGGAGTTCGCGACTTCGACCTACGTCGAGCCGCTGCTGCCGGGCCCGGTCACGCAGATCATCGAGAAGGAGCGCCCCGACGCGCTGCTGCCGACGCTCGGCGGCCAGAC
>DAINCW010000046.1:0-3177 GCA_036732205.1 Solirubrobacteraceae bacterium
GCCTCCTCGAGCTCCGTCAGCCGGGCCTCGAGCTGTGCCATCCGCTCCAGCACCGCGTCGCGCTCGCGCTCGGCGGCCCCGGCCGCGCGCCTGGCCTCGTCCAGCGCGCCGGTCGCCTCGTCGGCGCGCGTCCTGGCCTGGTCAGCCTGACGGCGCAGCTCGGGCATCTTCTTGGCGTCGCGCTCCATGACGCGCTTGAGGTCCGAGGCACGCCGTTCCGCGTCGCGCGCCTGCTCCTTCGCGGCCTTCTGCTCGTCGAGCATGTCGAGGTAGATCGCCTCCTCGACGCCCGACAGGTCGTGCAGGTCGTCCCAGCCGCCCTGCGGGAACGCCCGCTCGACCTCGGCGGGACGCGGCCAGCCCTCGGCGGACTGCCACTCCTCGGCGATGGGCACCTGCCCCTCGCGGATGAACCACAGGAGGTACAGCCACAGGAGCTCGACCTGTGCGGCCGTGAGCGGCGGCGCGTCGCCGTCCTGCGCCGCGGCAGGTGCAGGCGCCTCGTCGGATGATCGCTCCGCTGCGTCGTCTGGTCGCTCGGCCGGCGTCGCGTCTGCCTCCGCGGCGGGCGGCGTGTCGTCGGCCACCGGCGCCTGCGCGTCGCGCACGGCCTCTGGGCCGTCGCCCTCACGTGCGCGTTTTCGGGCCCGTGAGCCCATCAGCCACCGGCGGCCGCGAGCGCGCCGGCAATCGCGGCGGCGGAGAGCACCACGCACGCGGCCATCCCGGCCCACAGGGCTCGCACGCGGTCGCCGTAGTTGAACGCGAGCCCCGCGAGCGCTCCGCCGGCGAGCCCGCCGATGTGACCGCCGACCGAGATCCCGGGGATGAGGAACGAGATCGCGAGGTTGAGCACGATCAGCCCGCCAATCCCCGCCTGGAACGGGTCGACGCCACGCGCCCGCAGTTCGACGAACGCGGCGCCCATCAGGCCGAAGACGGCGCCCGACGCACCGACCGTCGTCGCATGCGGCTGGGCGATTAGCGCACCGCATGAGCCGGCCAGCAGCGAGACGACGTACACCGCGGCGAATCGGACCGACCCGATCGCCGGCTCCAGCATCTGGCCGAGGATCCAGAGCAGGTACATGTTGAAGCCGATGTGCAGCAGGCCGGCGTGGAGGAACCCGCCGGTGACCAGCCGCCAGTACTCGTGCTGGTTCGCGATCTGGTCGCCCTGGAGCGCTCCGCGGTCGAGCACCGAGCCCGCCGTGCCGCTCAGGCCGCCGCTCCCGGTCGCGAGCTCGGCCAGGAAGACGACGACGTTGACGGCGATCAGCGCACGCGTCACGTCCGTGCCGGACCCGCCGCCGGGCATCGTCCTGCGCTGCACCGTAGCCGCGACCTTGTCGCGCGGTCGCTGGCGCGCACACTCCGGGCAGCGCATGCCGACCGGCGTCGGCGTCATGCAGTCGGGACAGATCGGGTTGCCGCAGTTCGAGCAGGAGACGCCCGTCTCACGGTCGGAGTGGCGGTAGCAGGTGGCCATCGGCGGCGGCTGACGCTAGCAACAGCCGCGCGTGCTCAGACCTCTCTGGCCTGGGTGGCCTGGAGGATCGGCTGGGTCGTCGGGAAGTCGCTCCCGCCCGCCGGCTCCTCGGTCACCGGCCAGGCGGGCGAGGCCGTCCGGGGTCAGGGAGGCGGAGTCGCGGTTGTGGATCATCAAGGGCTGATTCGCCGCGAGAGCCCGCGCGGATCAGCGTGAGAGTCGCCGGATCTCGGCGAGCGCGTCCTTCAGCGTGCGCTCGGCGAGCTCGACCATGTTGCCCGTCTCCACCCTGCGGCGCTTGTGCTTCGAGCGGGTGCGCAGCAGGACGAGCCCGGTGCCGGCGACCGTTCCGACGGCCAGCGCCGCGGCCGGGCGGGCCCAGTTGCGGGGATCGCGGATCGAGGACAGCTCCCACGACTCGAGCTCGTCGAAGGCCTGCTCGTGCGCGCGCGCGAGTGCGGACTCCATGCGCTCGGCGAGATCGTCGGGCGGTTCGACGGGCGCCAGCGCGCGGCGCAGGAGCGCCTCGAACTCGGGGGTCGCCTCAGCCGGGCTCACGACGAGACCACCACATGGCGCGCAACGGTTGTGAGTGAGGACCCTCGGGGTCTCATTTCCCGCCCTCCCCGGCGCCGACCGCGACGATCTCCTCGAGCTGGCGGATCGCGCGGTGGATCAGCACCTTCGTGGCGCCGTCGCTGCGCCCCAGGGCGCGGGCGATCTCGCGGTTGCCCATGCCGAGGGCGAAGCGCATGATCAGCGCCTCCCGCCGGTCGTCGGGCAGCTTCTGGACGCCCTCGAGGATGCGCGCGAGCTCGTCGCGGCCCTCGACCAGGTCCTCGGTCGTGTGCGGCGCGGCGATGACGGTCGTCTCGTCGATGTGGGTCTGTGGCTTGCGCGCGCGGTCGCGGTAGAGGTTCGCGGCGAGGTTGTGGGCGATCCGGATGAGCCAGGGGCGCATCGGGCGGCCATCGGACTCGGACACGGCGCGCTCGAAGTGCCGGTAGGCCTGGAGGAAGGTCTGCTCGGTGAGGTCCTCGGCGTCGTGGTGGTTGCCGACCCGGTAGTACGCGTAGGAGTAGACGTCGCGCAGGTGGGCGCGGTACAGATCGGAGAACTGCGCGTCGAGGGCTGCTTTGCTGGCTGTCGCGTCCGCCACCGCATGCGAGCCTACCTCCGCCCCGGCCTAGGCGACCTGGCGCGACGGCGCCGACGGGACGCCCTCGCCGAGGGTGGTCATCGCCAGCTCCACGCCCGCGACGTCGGTCGTGCGCTGGGCGGCGAGGCCCGCGTCGGACAGCAGGTCGGCGACCTGGCGGGCGAACCCCGCGTCGCGCGAGGCAACGACGACGGGGGCGCCGGGCACAAGCCCTGCGGCGGCGCCGAGCGTCGCCACCGCACGGGCGTCGCAGTGCCCGCTCAGGTGGTGCGCGGGCAGCACTCCCTTGGCGTCGACGGGCCCGTGCGTGGTGATCAGGACACCGGCGCGGTGCGGGATGCGCGGGCCCAGCTCCGCGACGACGGCTGTCAGCTCGGCCGCCGGCACGGAGAGGCAGACGAGGTCGTGCCCGGTGAGCTCGAGGTCGGTGGCGGACGAGACGCCCACGGACTTCGGCAGCTCGAACGCGCCGACACGGCGTGTGGCGCGCAGGTCGTGCCTCACTTCTGACCAGGGCAGGAGCGAGTCG
>DAINCW010000046.1:3187-11957 GCA_036732205.1 Solirubrobacteraceae bacterium
GGCGCAGCCCATCTCGACGTCCACCCCGGCGCGAGCCAGCGCGATCGCGAGGTCGGCGCCCCGCTCGCCGATGACGGCGGCGCGGCGGATCGGCGGGAGGCCGCCCAGCCACTCCCACTGGAGGGCGACGCACGGCCAGATGCGGTCGGTCACCGCGCGGGCCAGCTCCGGCGACGGCTGGTCGACGCGGGGGAAGCGCAGCGGGCGGCCGACGCGGATGCGCACCTTGTGGGGACGGACGCGCCAGCCGCGGCGGATGGACTCGGTGCCGATGACGGAGACCGGGACGACCGGCGCGCCGGTCTCCAGGGCGAGGCGGCCCACGCCGCGCTTGGGCTTGCCGAGGCCGCCCGGGCGGATGCGGGTGCCCTCGGGGAAGACAACGACCACGTCGCCGCGCTCGAGGATCTCGCGGGCGGTCGCCATCGCGCCGCCGTCGGCGTTGCCGCGGTCGATCGGGAAGGCGCCGAGCGAGTTGAGGAACCATGCCTGGAGCCGGTTGGCGAACAGCTCCTTCTTGGCCATGAAGTAGACCGGCCGGCGCAGCAGCGTGCCGATGACGAAGGGGTCCAGGAACGACCGGTGGTTGGCCGCGATGATCAGCGGGCCGTCGGCCGGGATGTGATCACGGCCGATGCGGCCGAGCCGGAAGTACAGGTGGAAGAACGGCTGGAGGACGGCGCGCGTGAGCCAGTAGACGAAGGGGTTCACACCCCGGTGCCTCGCCCGCTCGAGATAGTCCGCGCGATCCACGCATGGGGTACCCGTGCTCGCGCGCCCCGTTACAGTCCGCAGGACCCATGGCGATCGATCGTGGACAGACGCTGCGCGGAGCCCTTGCGGGCGCTGTCGCCGCAGCTGTGTGGGCGGCCCAGCAGCCGCTCGACAAGCGCGCGTTCGACTTCGACCACGACGATGCCCACCTGCTCGGGCGACTCGTCACGCGCGGGCCCGCGGTGCGGCCCGTCGGACTGGCGATGCACGTCGCCAACGGCGCGGCGTTCGGCGCGCTCTACGCGAACCTCGCGCCGCGCCTGCCGCTGCCGTCGTGGGCGCGCGGCCCGGCCGCCGCGATGGTGGAGAACGTCGCCACCTTCCCGCTCGCCTTCGTCGTCGAGCAGGTCCACCCGGGCCGTGACGAGCTGCCGAGCTTCTCCGAGGCGCCGGTGCGGTCGTTCGCCCAGGCGACGTGGCGCCACCTGCTGTTCGGCGTCGTGCTGGGCGAGCTCGAGCGCCGTCTCAACGCGCCGCGGGACCCCGAGGTCCCCGCGTACGAGCACTTCGCCTCCTCGAACGGCCATGGGTCGCTCGAGGAGGTCGCGACCGTCTAGCTGGACTTCCGCAGCACGATCACGAACTCGTGGCCGGAGCGCTGCACGAGCTCCAGCTCGGCCGGCAGGTCCAGCTCCAGCAGGAGCGCGACGAACGTCTCCGGCTCCCAGACGTGGAAGTGGATGTTGGCCTGCTGGGCCTCGAGCTCGGCGGCGCGCGACGCCACGTCCGAGGCGTCGACCTTCTCCCAGTGGCGCGCCCACTCCTCGTAGTGGCCGCGGCGGGAGACGGCCGGACCCTCGCGGTGGTCGCGCAGCAGGTGCTCGACGGTCGTGCGCTCGCGCCCGGCGTCGTCGGTTGCGCGCGCATCGGGCAGGCCCAGGAAGAGGACGCCCCCGGGGCGCAGGACGCGCAGGTGGTGACCCAGCGTCCCGATCGGGTCCTCGGTGTGCTCGAGCATGTGGTTGGCGATGACGAAGTCGACGGATGCGTCGGCGAAGGTCGCAAGCGTCTCGCCGTCGTCGAGGACGTCGGGCGCGACGATCTCCGCGCCGGGGTACAACACGCCGTACTCGGCGACCAGCTCGTCGTGCGGCTGGCGGTCGACGTAGCGCACGGTCACGCCGGGCGCGACGCGCAGCGGGAAGTTCAGCGCGCCGATCTCGATCCCCTCGCCGCCGAGGTAGCGCAGCGCGAGGTCCTCCCGGTGCGTCTTGACGTCGGGCGCGCCGGAGCCGAGCGCGCGGTCGCGCGCCCTGCGCCGCGCGCGTGCGGCCAGGTGTTTGAGGCGCGCCCGGAGCATCGGCGCAGGATATGGTCGCCTCCTAGACTCGACCCGCCCCGCCGGGGTAGCTCAGCTGGTAGAGCAGCGCTCTTGTAAAGCGCAGGCCAGGGGTTCGAGTCCCCTCCCCGGCTCTCACCGCTAGCCTCCCGCCCCATGCACCGCGCACCCATCCTGATCGCCCTCGCCGCCCTGGCCCTGGCCGGCTGCGGCTCCTCGAGCTCGAAGAAGTCCACGTCGACCGCGTCGACCGCCGCCGCCCCGGCGACCACCTCGACCCCGGCGGCCACGACCTCCACGCCCGCGACCACCACGGCCGCTCCCAAGGGCGCGCTCAACCACAAGCCCAAGGTCACGCCGCCCAAGGGGCCGGCGCCCGCCAAGCTCGTGGTCAAGGACCTGATCAAGGGCACCGGCCAGGCCGCGAAGGCCCGCGACAACCTGACCGTCCAGTACGTCGGCGTCCTCTACAACGGCGGCAAGCAGTTCGACGCCTCGTGGGACCGCCACCAGCCCTTCCAGTTCCCGCTCGGGCAGGGCATGGTCATCCCCGGCTGGGACCAGGGCCTGAAGGGCATGCGCATCGGCGGGCGACGCGAGCTGATCATCCCGTCCAACCTGGCCTATGGGCCACAGGGTGCGCCCCCCTCGATCCCGCCGAATGCCCCGCTGATCTTCGTCATCGACCTCAAGGCGATCGGCTGACGCTGGACACGCTCGCCGCCGACGCGCTCGAGCTCTGCGCGATCGCGGCACCGACCTTCGCCGAGCAGGCTCGCGCGGAGCGGATCGAGCAGATGCTGGCCGCGGCGGGCGCGCACCCGGTCCGCGACGCCGCGGGCAACGTCGTGGCTCGGTTCGGGCCGGCCGATGGCCCCGCGGCGATCGTCGCGGCGCACCTCGACACGGTCTTCGGCCCCGAGACGGAGCTGCACCCCACCCGCGACGGCGACGTCCTGCGGGGCCCGGGCATCGGCGACGATGCGCTGGGGCTGGCGGCCATCGTGCACCTCGGCCGGCGGCTGGCGAACGGGCCCGAGCCGGCACATCCGCTGGTGATCGCAGCGACCGTCGGCGAGGAGGGCCTCGGCGACCTGCGCGGCGCGAGGGCGCTGCTCGACGACGTCGCCTGCGATGCCTTCGTCGCCGTCGAGGGTCACGGGCTGGAGCGCGTACAGGTCGCGGGCGTCGCGGCGATCCGCCTGCGTGCGCGCCTGCGTGGGCCGGGCGGGCACTCGTGGGGCGACCGCGGCGCGCCCAGCGCCGTCCACGTCCTGCTCGAGCGCGCCCGCGAGGCGGTCGCGGTCGCCGGCGACGCCCACGTCAACGTCGGCGTGATCCGCGGCGGAACCTCCGTGAACACCGTCGCCCCCGAGGCGGAGGCCGAGATCGACCTGCGCGACCTCGATTCGGGCGCGCTGGAGGCGACGGCCCGGCGCGTGGCGGCGGCGCTCGGCGCCGACCTCCCGCCGGGGATCGAGCTGGAGCTCGCGGAGGTGGGCCGGCGGCCAGGCGGCGCCACGCCGCCCGATCACCCCCTGCTGGCCGCCGCCCGCGAGGCGCGCCGCCGCGTGGGCCTGCCGCCCGCCGAGGAGTGCGCGTCGTCGACCGATGCCAACGCCGCGCTCGGGCGCGGCATCCCCGCCGTCTGCCTCTCGCTCACCCAGGGTGCCAACGCCCACCGCACCGACGAGCACGTCGAGCTGGGCCCGCTCCCGCACGGCGTCGCCGCGCTCGACGGCCTGATCGACTCGCTTTGCAGCGGAATCGCTTACCCAATTCTTTGAGTGTTGCCCGGCTCTGCCGCTAGGCTGGCGCCGCCCACCCTCGCACGGAGGTTCCATCTCTTGAAGTCTCAGATGCGCTCCCGCTTCACCTACGCCAACGTCGCCTCGTCGCTCGCGCTGTTCCTCGCCGTCAGCGGCGGCACTGCGATCGCGGCCGCCACGATCGGCTCCAGCGACATCAAGTCCCACGCCGTGACGGGCTCCAAGATCGCGTCCAATGCCGTCACCGGAAGCAAGGTCAAGAACGGCTCGCTTACCGCGTCAGACTTCGGCGGCTCGCTGCCCTCCGGCCCGCAGGGTGCCACCGGCGCCACCGGCGCTGCCGGTCCGGCCGGTGCCGCCGCCACGAACCTCTGGGGCGTGGTCGGCTCGAACGCCAAGCTCATCCAGGGCAACGGCATCGTGGCCGTCGGCGTCCTGGGCCCGGGCGCCTACCTCGTCCAGTTCAATCAGAACGTCAACAACTGCAGTGCGCAGGCGACCGTCGGTGGCTGGAACCAGGGCGGCAGCGGGGAGTCGGTGACCGGCGGCCAGGCATCGGTGCAGCCGTCGGGCAACGCCACCGCGACCGCCGCGACGCAGATCACCGTGTTCACGCGCGACACGGGGGGCGGGTCGTCCAGCCTGCCGTTCCACATCGCCGTCATCTGCTGATCTGACGAAGGCGAGCCGGTGCCCGACCGGCTGAAGGACTACCGCGCCAAGCGCGACCCGGCCAGGAGCCCCGAGCCGACCGGGTCGCGCAAGCGGCGCAAGCAGCCCGCGGCGCCCCGCTTCGTCGTCCAGGAGCACCACGCGACGCGCCTGCACTGGGACCTCCGCCTCGAGCACGACGGCGCGCTCGCGTCCTGGGCCGTGCCCAACGGGATCCCGCAGGACCCCAAGCGCAACCGCAAGGCGGTGCGCACCGAGGACCACCCACTCGAGTACCTCGACTTCCACGGCGAGATCCCGGAGGGTCAGTACGGCGCGGGGACGATGACGATCTGGGACCAGGGGACCTACGAGGCCGAGAAATGGCGCGACGACGAGGTGATCGCCGTGTTCTCCGGGGAGCGGCTGCGCGGACGCTACGCGCTGGTGCGCGCCGGCAAGGACCACAAGGACTGGCTGATGCACCGCATGGACCCGCCCGAGGATCTCGAGGCCGAGCCGATGCCGCAGGGCCTCGTGCCGATGCTCGCCAGGGCCGGGCCGCTGCCGCGCGACGACGACCGCTGGGCCTACGAGATCAAGTGGGACGGCGTGCGCGCGCTCGCGTACTCCGAACCCGGCCGGCTGCGGCTGGAGTCGCGCAACCTGCGCGACATCACGGGCGGCTATCCAGAGCTGCGCAAGCTGAACCGGGCGCTGAGCTCGCACTCGGCGATCCTCGACGGCGAGATCGTCGCCTTCGACGACGACGGCCGGCCGAGCTTCGGCCGCCTCCAGCAGCGGATGCACGTACGCGGCGAGAGCCAGGTCAGGCGCCTGGCCCAGCAGCACCCCGTGGTCCTGATGCTCTTCGACCTGCTGTGGCTCGACGGCCACTCGCTCATGGGCGAGCCCTACGAGGTGCGCCGCGAGCGGCTGACCAGGCTCGGGCTCGACGGTCCGGCCTTCAAGACGCCCGAGGCCCACCGCGGCGACGGCGCCGCTCTGCTGGAGGCCACGGCGCAGCAGGGGCTGGAGGGCCTGGTCGCCAAGCGCGTGGACTCGAAGTACGAGCCCGGGCGGCGCTCGAGCGCCTGGACGAAGGTCAAGAACGTCAATCGCCAGGAGGTCGTGATCGCCGGCTGGCTGCCGGGCGAGGGCCGGCGTGAGCAGCGCATCGGCGCGCTGGTTGTGGGCGTGCGCGACGAGCCGGGCGGCGAGTTGCGCTACGCCGGACGGGTCGGCACCGGGTTTCGGGACGCCGACCTCGACATGCTCGCCGAGCGCCTCGGGCCGCTGCGCACCGATCGCAACCCGTTCGGCCGTCGTGGCCCGCGCGGCGCGATCTGGGTCGAGCCCAGGCTGCTGGCCGAGGTCGAGTTCACCGAGTGGACGAGCGATGGCCTGCTGCGCCACCCATCGTTCAAGGGCCTGCGCGAGGAGAAGGACGCGGTCGACGTGGTGCGCGAGCTGCCCAGCGGCGCGCGCGTGCTGGCGGTCGACGGCCACGAGATCAAGGTCTCCAACTGGTCGAAGGTCCTGTGGCCGAAGACCGGGTTCACGAAGGGCGACCTCGTGGAGTACTACGCCGCGGTCGCGCCGGTGCTGCTGCCCCATCTCGAGGGCCGCCCTCTGACCCTGAAGCGCTACCCGAACGGCGTGGAGGAGAAGTACTTCTACGAGAAGCAGTGCCCGAAGCACCGCCCGGACTGGGTGGCGACCGCGGCGATCTCCACGGGGCGCAAGACGATCGACTTCTGCCTGGTGTCTGACACCGCGACGCTCGTCTGGCTGGCGAACCTCGCCGACATCGAGCTGCACACGTCGCTGTCGCGCGCCGACGCGATCCAGACGCCGACGATGGTCGTCTTCGACCTCGACCCGGGCCCGCCGGCGACGATCGTCGACTGCTGCGAGGTGGCGCTCGTCCTGCACGGGCTGTTCGAGGGCGTGGGCGTGACGTGCCTGGCCAAGACCTCCGGCTCCAAGGGCCTTGCGCTCTACATCCCGCTCAACGACCCGAAGGTCACCTACGCCGACACGAAGCCCTTCGCCAAGGCGATCGCCGAGCTGCTCGAGAGCCAGCTGCCCGAGCTGGTCGTCTCACGCCAGACGAAGACCCTGCGTCCGGGCAAGGTGCTCGTCGACTGGTCGCAGAACGACGAGCACAAGACGACGGTCAACGTCTACTCGGTGCGCGCGCGGGAGCGCCCGACGGTCTCGGCGCCGGTGACCTGGGACGAGGTCGCCCATTGCCTCGACGCGAAGGACGTGGACCTCCTCACCTTCGACACCGCGCAGGTCCTGGCCCGCGTGGCGGAGCACGGGGACCTGTTCGCACCGGCGCTGAGCGAGAAACAGAAGCTGCCGAGGCTCTAGATCTAGAGCGCCAGCCAGGCGCCGTCGGCCGTGCGGCCGAGGGTGACCTCGCGCGTGTCGCCGTCGACGGCGGTGGCGCGGAAGCGAGCCTGGTCGTGCTCGGCGCCCGGCTTGTCGACCACCTGTACGAGGTGCAGCTCAGCGATCGCGAAGTCCACCAACGCGGCGCGGGCCGTGGCCTCCATCGCCTCGGGATCCCAGCCGCGGTCGCCCGCCCGGGCGGCCGCGAGCGCGCGGTCGGCCTCGGCGAGCTCGGTCCTCATCGTGTGCTCGCCCGCGCGGCGGCGGCGCCCCGTGGCGAGCGCGCCGCCGATGGCCAAGGCCACGACGAGCGTGAGCATGGCGATGAGGACGATGGCGAGCCAGGTCGGCACGCCGTCAGGCTACTCGGCTAGGTCGGAATGGCTCGCGAGCTCAGGTGGGCGCCCACCTTGCGCTTGACGCGCTGAAGGGCGTTGTCCACGGTCTTGGTGTCGCAACCGATCTTCTCGCCGACCTGCTCGTAGGAGTAGCCGTCGAGATAGAGCGCCAGGACCCGCGACTCGAGCTCGGACAGCGCCGTCGACAGGCAGTCGACCAGCGAGCGCAGCTCCTCGGAGCTGATGACCTGGTTGACGGGGTCGTTCACCGACGGCCCCGGGAGGATCTCCTCGAGAGTGGGCTCGCCGTCGCCGCCGGCCGACGCCGGGGTGGCGGAGAACGACACGTAGCCGTTGAGCGGCGTGTGCTTGTTGCGGGTGGCCGTCTTCACCGCCGTGATGATCTGGCGGGTGATGCACAGCTCCGCGAAGTTGCGGAAGCTCGACTCACGGTCGGTCCGGAAGTCACGAACCGCCTTGTAGAGGCCGACCAGGCCCTCCTGGATGAGATCGTCGCTGTCGCCGCCGGCCAGGAAGTACGACGAGGCCTTCAGCCGGACGAATCCGTAGTACCTGCGCACGATCCGGTCGTACGCATCGGCATTTCCCTGCTTGGCGAGGGCGATGAGGAATCCATCCTCAACCTGAAGCTGACCCTGAGTATTCGCCGACAAACGCGCCACGAGCACCTCTCCCCGGCCGCCGATGCAGACGACCATTCTGGATATGCGCTCTGGCGCGCCCTCCCAGGGCGCCAGGAGCCCTATTTGGCCACCTAAACCTCAGGTGAAGCCTTGTTGATGGGCAGGTTGACGGAGTTATGAACCGATGTCAAGGGTCTCTTTTCCCTGCAAGCGCCGTTGCAGGACGGCGTAAAGCAGGGCGGCCGCGGCAGCGCTCACGTTGAGCGAGTCGATACGCCCGCGCATGGGCAGCGACACCACGGCGTCGCACATCGAGGCCACACGCGGGCGCAGGCCCTTCCCCTCGCCGCCCAGCACGACCACCACGCCGCCCGTGTAGTCCGGCGCGTCGTAGCTCGTGTCGCCGCCGGCGGCGGCCCCGTAGCACCAGCAGCCGGCCTCCTTGACCTCGCCGAGGAAGTCCGCGAGGTTGCGCACTCGCGCGACGCGCAGGTGCTCAACCGCCCCCGCCGACGCCTTGGCCGCGGCCGGCGTGACCTCGGCCGCCCTCCGCTCGCAGATGACGACCCCGGTCGCGCCCACGCACTCGGCCGTGCGGCAGACCGCGCCGAGGTTCTGCGGGTCCTCGATCTCGTCGAGGGCGACGATCAGCGGGTCGGGCTCGGCCAGCAGCGCCGAGGCATTCGCGTACGGATACGCCCCTGCCTCGGCGCAGATGCCCTGGTGGGTCCCGGAGCCACAGCGCAGCTCGATCTCCTCGGCACGGACGACCTGGACGTCGATCCCCCGCAACCACGGCTCCCGCGCGGCGCGCTGCGTCGCCCACACGGGCCCGACCGGCCGGCGCCCGGCGCGCAGCGCCTCGGCGACCGGGTTGCGCCCGTAGAGGATCACCGGCGAACGAGCTCGGCGCCG
>DAINCW010000046.1:11967-13889 GCA_036732205.1 Solirubrobacteraceae bacterium
CCGGTCGGCCTCGGCCCAGTCGTTCGCGACCCGCGCCGCCTCGCGGCGCTCGAGCAGCTCCAGGGCCGCCGCGTCCGGCTCGTCGCCCGGGTCGGCCTCCAGCACGTTGTCGAGGCCGAGGACCTCGAGCATCTCCCGCAGCGGGGCGGCCGGGGCCTGCCGGCGCGTGTTCGCCCAGCGCACGTACTCGAAGACCTTCGCGAGCGCCCTGGGCGTGTTGAAGTCGTCGGCCAGGGCGTCGAAGAACTCGTCGCGCAGTTGGGACGCCTCGTCCGCGGCCCCGTCGCCCAGGGAGCGCGCCGCCTCGCGGATGCGAGCGACCGCGGCCGTCGCCTGCTCCATCGCCTCGTCGTCGAACGTCAGGGGCTGGCGGTAGTGACCCGAGCAGAAGAACAGCACGACCGCATCGCGCCCCCAGCGCTCGACGACCTCGTACAGGGGCGCGATGTTCCCGACGGACTTGGCCATCTTCTCGCCGCGCAGCTGGAGCATCCCGTTGTGCATCCAGATCCGGGCGAGCTCGGTCCCGCGCGCCGCGCGCGTCTGGGCCGCCTCGTTCTCGTGGTGCGGGAACACGAGGTCCGAGCCGCCGCCGTGGACGTCGAAGTCAAGGCCCAGCAACTCCTCGGCCATCGCCGAGCACTCGATGTGCCAGCCCGGCCGCCCGCGGCCCCACGGCGCCTCCCACGCCGTGTCCTCGCCCTCCTTCTGGGCCTTCCACAGGGCGAAGTCCAGGGCGTCGCGCTTGCGATCGGCGCCCTCGACGCCGTCCCCCTGGTCCATGTCGTCGATCTCCCGATGCGAGAGCGATCCATAGTCCTTGTCGGAGCGCACGGCGAACAGGACGTCGCCGCCGGCCACGTAGGCGTGGCCGGAGTCGATCAGGGCGCCGATGAGCTCGACGATGGTCCCGATGGTCTCGCCCGCCAGGGGCTCGTGGTCGGGCCGGCCGAGGCCCAGCGCGTCCGTGTCGGCCCGGTAGGCCTGGGTCATCTCGACGGCCAGTTGGGCGCTCGGGACCCCCACCGCGGTGGCCGCCGTGTAGATCTTGTCGTTGACGTCGGTGACGTTGACGACCAGCGTCGTCTCCAGCCCCTCGTGCTCGAAAAAGCGCTTGAGCAGGGAAAAGACGACGAACGGCCGCGCATTGCCGATGTGGATGCGGGCGTAGACCGTGGGCCCGCACGCGTAGATGCCCACCTTTCCGGGCTCGCGAGGCTCGAGCGCGCGAACGCGCCCGCTTTTCGTGTCGCTGAGCCGGATTTCCCGCACGTTGCAGGACTCTAGGCGGACGACCCGGCCACACGGTGCTTCGTACAACCGGTTGTGTGGATAGGGTGCCCGCCTGTTGTCTGGGTCCACCCCGCATGCGTCTCGGCTGGATGCCGTGGAGCAGGCCTTCCGCTCTCTTCCCGAGCGCTACCTCGGGGCGGAGCCGGGCTTCTCAGCGACCTACCAGGTGCGCCTCGGCGACATCGGCCACACCTGGGAGGTCCACCTCACCGAGGACCGGGCCACCGTGCGCAAGGGCGCGACGAAGCGCGAGCCCGACGTCTGCATCGGGACCGACGCGGAGACCTGGATGCGGCTGCGGGCCGGCGAGCTGTCGGGACTGCACGCCTTCCAGCAGCGCCTGCTCTACGCCCGTGGCGACCTCGACCTGGCCGTCGGCTTCGAGGGCCGGTTCCACCTCCCCAACGGCCGCCCGCCCCTGCTGAGCATCCACGACGTCAAGCTCCCGGGCCGCCGCGTGTCCACGCTCACCATGGGCTCCGGCCCCGACGTCCTGCTCCTGCACGGCCTGGGCGGCACCAAGTCCTCGTTCTTCGACACCGCGGCCGCGCTGAGCGAGGCCTACACCGTCCACGCCCTCGACTTCCCGGGCTTCGGCGGCTCCTCCAAGCCCATGACCGCGCCCTACT
>DAINCW010000047.1:0-9670 GCA_036732205.1 Solirubrobacteraceae bacterium
ATCCATCTCCGCCAGGCGCGACAGCAGCTGCGCGCGCTCGGTCTTGACCTCGCCGATGCGGCGCGCGACGACGTGCTGGGTCGTGCGCAGCGCCTCCAGGGCCCCGGCCTGCGCGAGCTCGCTGACCCCGAGCTCGGGCTCGAGGCGCTCGAGCAGCGGCTCGGACTCCGGCGCCCCGATCGCGTAGCCGCAGCGCAGGCCGGCCAGGCCCCACGCCTTCGAGAAGGTCCGGAAGACGATCACCCGCGAGAAGTCGTCGAGGAGCGACAGCGTCGCGTCGCGGTCCTCGGTGTCGACGAAGTCGGCGAGCGCCTCGTCGAGCAGGAGGGCGACGCGGTCGGGCAGCGCCTCCAGTAGGGAGCGCAGCTCATCGGGCCCCATCCACTCGCCCGTCGGGTCGTTGGGGTTGCACAGCGCGACCACGCGCGTGCGGTCGTTGACGGCGCGCAGCACCGCATCGGCGCCGAAGCCCGGCACGGGCACCGCGTGGCCGCGGACCCGGCGGGCCATGACCGGGAACAGGGGATAGGACGGCCACGGCGTGACCAGCTCGTCGCCGGGCTCCAGCAGCGCCTCCGCCGCCGCGCCCAGCAGCTGCGCGGCGCCGTTGCCCACGACGACGCGCGCGGGCGGCACGCGCAGGTGATGCGACAGCTCCGCGCGCAGCTCGGCGGCGTGGGGGTCGAGATAGCGGTTCAGTCCGCGGCGCGCGACGTAGGTGACCGCGTTGACGACGGTCGACGGCGGGAGCTCTGGCCACGTCGTCTGCGACAGGTCGATCGGATCGATCCGCGCGAGCGCGCGCCGGCGGCGCTCGGCCGCCTTCTCGCGCAGCTGCTCGTTGACCTCCTCCTCTGGCATCCCCTCGAACTGCTTGTAGTAGTCGAGCAGGCCCATCGCCGCGGCGGGCGCTACCCGCCGTTGGGCACGATCGACTGCGCGAGGCCGCCGAGGATGAGCAGCCAGAAGGTGAACAGGCTCGCGCCGATCACCGCGCAGACGGCGAACATCGGCCCGATGATGCCCTTGCGCTGGTCGTGGCCGGCGGCGCGCCGGATGAGGATCCACACGCCGTCGAGCTGCTTCAGGATGATGAGGCCCACGAAGAAGCCGGCCAGCGTCACCACGAACGCGACGGAGATGCCGAGGAACAGGTTGTTGCCGGTCTGGTAGCTCGCCTGCGAGCCGACCCACAGGCCGCCCAGCGGAATCGGCCCCCAGAACAGCAGGTTGACCAGGCCCATCAGCCCCGCCAGCCAGGCCGCGAGCAGCGTGTCCGCGCGGCGCCGGCTGGACGAGCCGCGGTCGGGCGGCTTGCGGTACTTGACGGGCGCCGTCCCCGGCCGGCGGCCGACGAACAGCCCGCCGGTCTCGGTCGGGTCGGTCTTCACGGTACGAGGCTACCCGGGGTAGCTACCGGCCACCCCCACCGCCCGAGTACAGCGCCTCGAAGCGGTCGGCGTACTTCTCGTTGACGACGTTGCGCTTGACCTTGAGCGTCGGGGTCAGCTCGCCCGTCTCCTGCGCGAGGTCGTGGTCGAGGATGAAGAACTTCTTGACCTGCTCGACCTGGGCGTAGTGGCTGTTGGCCTTGTCGAGCTCGGCCTGGATGAGCTCGCGCACCTTGTCGTTCTCGGCCAGCGCGCCGATGGAGGTGTCCTCGATCCCCTGCTCGGAGGCCCAGGGGACGATCTCCTCCTCGTCGAGCGTGACGAGCATGACCGGGAAGGGGCGCCGGTCGCCGTGCATGACGGCCTGGCTGACCCACCGCGTCTGCTTCATGTCGTTCTCGATGTTGGCCGGCGTGAGGTTCTTGCCGCCCGCGGTGATGATGATGTCCTTCTTGCGCCCGACGATCGAGATGTACCCGTCGGAGTCGATCGAGCCCAGGTCCCCCGTGTGCAACCAACCGTCGACGACCGTGCCGAAGCTCGCGTCGTCGTTGCGCCAGTAGCCCTGGAAGATGTTGCTGCCCTTGACGAGCAGCTCGCCGTCGTCGGCGATCTTCACCTCGACGCCCGGGAACGGCCGCCCGACGGTGCCGAACTTGTGCTCCTCGATCGTCGAGTAGGTGGCGGCGGTCGCCGTCTCGGTCATGCCATAGCCCTCGAGCACCGGCACGCCGCTGGCCCAGAAGAACTCGAGGATGTCCTGGGCGATCGGCGCGGCGCCCGTGACGGCCTGGCGGACGCGTCCGCCGAACACGGCGCGGACGTTCGAGAACAGCTTGGCGTCGAACTTGTCGAACGCCTCCTGAAGGTCCGCCGGGACCTCCTCGCCGGCGAGGAGGAGGTTGCGCACCGTCGCGCCGACCTCGACCGCCTTGCGAAGCACCTCTGGGTCGACGTTGGCGGTGACCAGCGTGTAGATCTTCTCGAAGATCCGCGGCACCGACGGAAGGTACGTCGGGTGGATCTCCGACAGCTCGGGCACGATCTGCTTGGTGTCGCCGCCGTAGTAGGCGATGACGCCGCCGAGGTCGACGCTCAGCAGCTGGATGAGCAGCGCGAACGCGTGCGCGAGCGGCAGGTAGAGGTAGGTGACCTCCTCCTCGCCCTGGATCACGTTCAGCGAGATGCACATGTCGAGCATCGAGCGGTAGTTGCCCTGCGAGAGCACGCAGCCCTTGGGCGGCCCGGTGGTGCCCGACGTGTAGATGAAGGTGAGCGGGTCGTCGGGCTTGACCGCGTCGTAGCGCGCGGCGAGCTCGGCGGCGTTGCGAGCGCGGCCGCGCTCGCGCACCTCGTCCATGGAGATCGTCCGACCAACGGCTTCGCCGTCGGTGCCCGCCACCTCGCCGGCCGGGTCGATCACGATGACCGTCCGCAGCTTCGGCAGGTTGCCGCGGACCTCGGTGATCTTCGCGACCTGCGCCGCGTCCTCGCAGACGATCGCAACTGACTCGGAGTTGCCCGCGACCCACTCGCACTCCTTGGGCGAGTTGGTGGGGTAGATCGGGACCACGACGGCGCCGGTGCTCGTGATGCCGAAGTCGGCATAGGTCCACTCGGGCCGCGTGTTGCACAGCAGGCTGACGCGCTCCCCCGCCTGCACACCGACGTCGATGAGGCCGAGTCCGATCTCGCGGACGATCTCGCCCACCTCGCGGTAGCTGACGTCCTGCCACTGCCCGTCGACCTTGTGGCGCACGGCGGGGCGGTCGCCGTGGACCTCCGCGGCACGCGCCATCAGGTCGGCGATCGTCTTCGACCCGGTGCCGCGCGTCTCGGCGGCGGTGGTGGCCTCCATGTCTCTCTCCTCCGAAGTCGGAAACTCGGAAGAAGAGTACCTCTGCGGGCGACAGCGCCCGCGCGACCGGCTACGCCCTCGCGGCCTGCGGCGCCTGCTTTGCGTTCAGCGTCGAGACGAACAGCGTCTTGTCGATTCGACCCTGGAAGATCGGCACGCCCAGCTCCATGCACTTGGAGATGACCTCGCGTCGGTCGAGACCCGACTCCCTCGCGAGCTCGGTGGGCGTGAGATGAATCGCCATTGGCCTTCTCCTCCTGATCGCTTGGCCGGAAACGCTACCGGGCCGACAGGATGTCCTCAACGGGTGTTTTCCCGCTAAGAGGTCTAAATGGGGTTGGGGACGTCGACGAACTCGTGGCGCACGCCGAAACGCTCGGCGAGCAACTCGCCGAGGCGGCGCACCCCGAACGTCTCCGTGGCGTAGTGGCCCGCGGCGACGAACGTGATGTGCGCCTCGCGCGCGGTCGCCATCACGCGCTCGGTGGGCTCGCCGGTGATGAACGCGTCGAGTCCGCGGTCGATCGCGTCGCCGAGGTAGTCGGAGCCGGCGCCCGAGACGATGCCGACGCCATGCACCCGCTCGGGGCCGGTCGGGAAGGCGAGCGGTGCGCGGCCGGTCACGTGCTCGGTGCGCGCGAGGAGCTCGTCGCGAGTGATCGGCTCGTCGAACCGCGCGACGACGCCGATGGGCTGCCCGCGGTGGGGCGCGAAGGGCTCGGTGGACGTCGCGCCGATGCCCTGCGCGATGAGCGCGTTGTTGCCGACCTCCGGGTGGCCGTCGAGCGGCAGGTGGTAGGCGGCCAGCCCGATGTCATGGTCGAAGAGGAGCTGGAGCCGGCGCTTGGCGGCGGCGTCGAGCGCGCGCGGGCCGCGATCCCAGAACAGTCCGTGGTGGACGATCACGAGGTCCGCGCCGAGCCGCGCCGCCCGCTCGAAGAGCTCGGCGCACGCCGAGACGCCCGTGGCCACGACGTGCACCTCGTCGGGGCCGGGAACCTGGAGCCCGTTGGGCCCGAAATCGTCGAAGCGCCCGGGGTCGAGGAGGGCGTCGAGGTGGTCGATGAGACTTTTCAGCTGGGGCATCGCTAAATCGGCTTCTGAACGCTACAGTTCTGGTTACTCACTTCTCTGGGGTCATGGAAGACACGAACACGGACGTCGAGGGGATGGCAGGAACTCTTGCGCCGGCCGCGCCTTTGCCAGTGCGGCCCGGACCAACATCGACCGACGCCGACCTGGTCGCGGCAACCCGCTCGGGGAACGACCGCGCCTTCGAGGAGTTGTACGCGCGCTACCACTGGCGGATCGCCGCGTACATCTTCGGCATGGTCAAGGACCACGCGCGCGCCGAGGACGTCACCCAGGACGTGTTCATGTCCGCGCTGCGGCGGATGCGCAACACCGACCGCGACATCGCCTTCAAGCCGTGGGTCTACGAGATCGCCAAGAACGCGTGCATCGACCAGTTCCGCCGATCGCGGCGCGGCGAGGAGGTCTCCTACGACGCCGAGGAGGGCCTCAGCGCATCCGACTACGGGAAGCTCACCTCGGCTGACCTGTCGCCCGACGCCGCGCTCGCCGCCAAGCAGGACGTCGACCACCTCTGCGGCGCCTTCGGCGGCCTGTCGGAGAGCCATCACCAGATCCTCGTGATGCGCGAGCTCGAGGGCCTGTCGTATCGCGAGATCGGCGAGCGCATGGGCATGAGCCGCCCCTCCGTCGAGTCGACGCTCTTCCGCGCGCGCAAGCGGCTGTCGGAGGAGTACGAGGAGCTGGTCTCGGGCGAGCGGTGCACGCGGGTCCTGGCCATCATCGCCGACGCGATCGGCGGCGGGCTCGGAACGCGCGACCAGCGGCGCATGGCCCGGCATGTCTCCTACTGCCAGGGCTGCCGCCGCCACGCGAAGCTCGCGGGCCTTGGCGACATGGTCCCGGTGCGCACGGGGGTGCGGGCCAAGATCGCCGCCTTCATGCCGCTGCCGATCTTCCTGCGCGACCGCTGGATGGGTGTCGGCGCCGGCACGCACGACTCGGGCGCCGGGCTGACCTCCTGGCTCGCCGGCAACGCGCCGCTCCTCGAGCCGGCCGCCGGCTGGTCGAAGGCCGTCGTCGCCGCTGTCGCCGTCGCCGTCGCGGGCGTCGGCGCGGGCGTCGCGGTCGGGGGCCCCGCGTCAGTGGCGCGCTTGCTTAGCGCGGGCTCGCTCGTCGGCGGGTCCGGTCAGGGCTCGTCCTCCTCGTCGTCCTCGGCCTCGCCCGTGCCGACGGCCGGGCATCACGCGGCGAAGGCCTCCGCGCATCACACGGTCGCGAAGAAGGCGTCCGTCAGGACCCTCTCCGCCTCGACGACCAAGACCAGCGCGGTCGGGGGAGCGGGCAACGCCGCCGCGCCCGCGTCCGGCTCGGGCGGCAGCGCGACCGGCGCGGGGAAGAGCCTCCCGGCAGCCGGCTCGAGCGCTCTCAGCGCGCCGGTCGGCGTGCCACAGGCGCCGTCGCTCAACGCACCTGCGACCGTTCTGGACGTGACCACGCCGATTCAGGGCGCCGTCCAGGGCGCGAACGACACGGTCACCAGCGCTGCCGGCCAAGCCACGGGCGCGGCCGGAGTGGGATCGAAGCTGCTCGGCACCGGTTGAGCTCGGGCGGCGAGGGCTCGTTTGTCGAGTCCCTGACCGACACGAGCCTGTATTCGATCGGCGCCTACTTCGCCGATCGCCACCCGGACCTGGTCGATGACGTCATCGACCAGGCGCAGGCCATCGAGGACGAGGGCCTGGAACGCTGGGCGCAGGCCGAGGGCATCGAGGTCGAGCGGGCGTTCCAGACCCTGATCACGGGCCTGGCGGTGCGCTACTTCAAGGCGGTCGCGGGGCAGGAGCCGTAGAAACGACGAAGCCCCCCGCATGCGCAGGGGGCTTCGTGCAATCGGGGCGCTGAGATTCGAACTCAGGACCTCACCGACCCGAACGGTGCGCGCTACCAGGCTGCGCCACGCCCCGATGACGGGGTCAGTCTAGGGAAGGCACGCGTGCCGGATGGTGTCGGGACAGGCATGCGAACCACAACGATCACCAGACAGGGGGCGCTGGCGCTGCTCGTGGGCAGCGTGGCACTCGCCGGCTGCGGCGGAAGCAGCTACGGCGGTGGCAGCAAGAGCAGCTCGAAGTCGAGCGCGGCCGGCGGCGCCTACGGCTCGTCGGGCTCGACATCGAACGCGAAGCCCGCGGCGGCCGGGGCAACCGTCAAGCTCAACGCGGACGGAGGCGGCGGCCTGTACTTCCAGCAGCGGAAGCTGAGCGCCAAGGCCGGGGCGGTCACGCTGGCCATGACCGACCCGAGCAGCTCCGGCCTCGCGCATGGGATTGCCATCAACGGCAGCGGCGTCGACAAGGACGGCCCGGTCGTCCAGCCGGGGAACACGTCGACGGTCACGGTGGGCCTCAAGCCCGGGACCAAGCGGTACGGTCCCGGGCCATGCCGCTCGCGCTCTCGGTCGACGCGCACGCGCTGCGCCTCGTCTCGATAGGCCGCTTCAGCGCACCCCTCTCCGTCACCGCCCCGCCCGGCGACACGCGGCGCGTCTTCGTGGTCGAGCAGGCCGGCGTCATCCGCGTCGTGCGCGGCGGGAAGACGCTGGGCACGCCTGCCCCCGGTGCCGTCTTCCCGGTCATCACGCACACGCACGCGGCGGGCTGGTGCTCGGTCACGGGCGGCTACGTCGTGCGCGACCACGCGCTCGGCGCGCTCGTGGGCCGCTACGTCTACGGCGACTACTGCCGCGGGGAGATCTACTCCGCGAGGCTGAGCCCCGGCCACGTGAGCGCCGATCACGCGCTGTCGCTGCCCCGCGTCTCGAACCTGACCTCCTTCGGCCAGGACGCCCGCGGCCGCATCTACGTGACCTCCCAGGACGGGCCGGTCTACCGGCTGGCGCGGTGACCGCGCAGGAGCTGCTGAGCCGCCACGACGTCGCGCACATCCGCGCGAACAACCCCGGGCTGATGACGCTGAGCGGCACGAACACCTGGCTGCTCGGCCGCGACCCAACCTACGTCGTGGACCCGGGACCGCTGCTCGATGACCACGTCGCGGCGATCGTCGCGGAGGCCGAGGCGCGCGGCGGGGCGGCGGCGATCCTCGCCACGCACGCCCACGCCGACCACGTCGACGCCCTCGACGCGGTGTGCGACGCGCTCGGTGGGCCGCCCGTCGTGATCGGGACTGGCGGGCCCGATGCGGTTGGCCCGCTGCGCGCGGTGCCGATCCCCGGGCACGCGCCCGAGCACGTCGCGTGGGTCGCGGGACCGGTTGGCTTCAGCGGCGACGCCGTGCTCGGCGAGGGCAGCGTCTTCGTCGCGCCCGGGCAGGGCGGGCTCGCGGGCTACCTCGAGGGGCTGCGCGCGCTGCGCGCGCTCGACCTCGAGCTCATCGGCCCGGGCCACGGCCCGGTCGTCACGGACCCGCGGGCCAAGCTCGACGAGTACCTCGACCATCGCCTGGATCGCGAGCGGCGCCTGCTGGCCGCCCTGGACGCCGGCAGGCGCAGCGTCGACGAGCTGCTCGACGACGCGTGGAGTGACGCCCCCGCGGCGCTTCGATTCCCGGCGATGATCACGCTCGCGGCGCACCTGGAGAAGCTCGACGAGGAGGGCCGGTTGCCCGCGGGCGTGGAGCGGCCTACCCTGCCGGAGGGGTTGCATGGCTGAGCACATCACCTTCTGCCGGATCTGCGAGGCCTCCCGCACGGCTGGGCCCGCCACCGCGGCGGCTGGCGCGTCGCCAACGCCGCCGGCGGGGTCAACACGAACGTGCTGGCCAGCTCGGAGCCCGAGGACCTCGAGCCGCTGGCCGGCATGTCCTTCCTCAACGGCATCCCGGTGCGCCTCGAGCCGGTCGCCCCGGCGCCGGCCGCGACGGCCGAGCGCGAGCTGGCCGGGCCCGTCGCGGGCGACTAGCCGCTGAGGTTGCGCCGCGCGAGCTCCATGGCCGCGGCGAGCGGCGTGGCGCCGCGCGCCCGCGCGTCGGCGTAGACCCGGCGCAGGGTGTCGCCGATCGCCCGCACCCGCGTGCGCGCGACGGCTGGGTCGTAGCCGTCGGGGCGCAGCTCGACGGAGATGTTCACGATGCCCCCGGCGTTGGCGACGAAGTCGGGCGCCCACAGCACCCCGCGGTCGGCCAGGAGGTCGGCGACGGCCTCATCGGCGAGCTGGTTGTTCGCGGCGCCCGCGACCACGCGGCAGCGCAGGCGCGGAACGGTCTGGTCGTCCAGCACGCCCCCGAGCGCGCAGGGAGCGACGACGTCGACGTCGGCGAACAGCGCCACGCCGGGCGTGGCCCAGCGCGCGCCCAGCTTCTCGGCGACGGCGCGCTTGGCCCGGTCGATGTCGGAGACGACGAGGCGCGCGCCGGCGCGCGTCACTCGTGCGGCCACGCGGGCGCCGACATGGCCGAGGCCCACAACCGCGATGGTGCGCCCGCGCAGGTTGTCGCTGCCGAACGCCTCCTCACAGGAGACCCGGATCGCGGACTCGATCCCCAGCGCGGTCCAGGGCGACGGGTCGCCCGAGCCGCCGCGCCGGCGCCCCAGCCCGGTCACGTGGCGCGTGCCCTGGGCGATGACCTCCATGTCGCGCGACGAGGTGCCGACGTCCTCCGCGGTGACGTAGCGGCCGTCGAGCGACTCGACGGCGTCGGCGAAGTCGCGCAGCGCGTCGCGCCGGCGCGCGCCGGAGACCGGCCGGCCCGCGGGGAGCATGATCACGCCCTTGCCGCCGCCCAGCGCGAGGCCCGCCACCGACGACTTGAAGGTCATGGCCCGAGACAGCCGCAGCACGTCCCGCAGGGCGGCCCGCGAGTCCTCGTACGCCCACATGCGGCAGCCGCCCAGCGCGGGCCCCCGGACCGTCGAGTGCACGGCGATCACCGAGTACAGCCCGGCGCGCCGCCCGCGACGCACGAGGAGATCCTCGTGGTCGAGGGTGGCGAGGTAGCGCTCGATGGCGCTAGGAGCGGGTGGGCGAGGCGGTGCCCGAGCTTGGTGACGTCGTGGTCGAGCCGCTGTCGCTCGAGGTGCTGCTCGTCGACGTGCCGGAGGACGACGTGCCCGAGCCAGAGGAGCCGTTGGAGGTGACGATCTGCTGGAGGGTTCCGGCGGGGGGCGCGCCGGGCGCCGTCGTCCCGGCGGTGCCTGCGGGTGCCGCCGTGGGGGCGCCGGTGCCGTCGGTCGTCGGCTCGTCGGGGGCGATCGCGCCGCCCGTGACGCCCGGGTCGGCCTTCGGGTCAGTCGGGGTCGGCCCGTAGACGGCGCCGTCGGGCGTGAGCGGAGCGCTCCGCGTGGTGGCGGACTTGATGGGCGACGTGGCGGTCAGCGGGGCCGTGGCGGCCGCCTCGTGGAGCGGTGCGGTCGGCGCGGGCAGCCGGA
>DAINCW010000047.1:9680-13847 GCA_036732205.1 Solirubrobacteraceae bacterium
GCGCTTGAGATCGCTGCTGCTCACGGCCGGGCCGGTGAAGGGGGTCGCCGACGTCGCGTGGTGCGTGGCGTGTGTGGTGCCCGAGGTGGGCGCCGGGTTGACGGCCTTCTCGACCTCCCGTGCGCCGGTCGCGACGAGCGCAGCCGAGCATACGAGCGCCGCCACCTTGCACGCCGTGACCGCGGTGACGCCGCCGCCGACCAGGACCGCTCCGCCGCCACCCGCCGCGGCGCCGCCGCCGGCGGCCGCGCCGGCGCCCGAGCCGCCGATGCCGAAGATCTTGGCCAGCGCGGAGAACGGGCCGGCCGAGGGCGTCAGCGCGCCAAGGCCTTGCTGCACGCCGCGCAGCTGCGTGCGGTACTCGCGGCAGCCGGAGCACTCGCGCATGTGGCGGCGCGCGTTGCCGCTGGCGCGGACGCCGCGGTCGAAGGACTGGACGAGGTCCGTGCGGATGTCGGTGCACGCCGTGTCGCGCGCCTCGATGGCCTCGACCAGGCCGATGCGCGCGCGGACGAGCAGCGACTTGATGGCGGGGACGCTGACGTCCAGGGCGTCGGCGAGCTCCGCGTAGCTCAGGCCCTCCATCTCGCGCATGAGCAGGGCGGAGCGCTGGGCCTCGGGCAGTCGGCGCACGTCCGCGACCAGGCGGCGCAGGTCCTCGCGGCGCTCGGTCTCCAGCATCGGGTCGTGCAGGGGCGTGCGCGACATGTCAAACACGTCGGAGTGCGCGGGCACGGGCCGGCGCAGGTGGTCGATGCAGCGGTTGTGCGCCACGCGATACAGCCAGGCGCGCAGCGAGACGGGGCGGTCGTTGGAGCGCAGCGCGCCGTACGCCCGCAGGAAGACGTCCTGGAGCGCGTCCTCGGCGTCCTGGCGCGAGCCGCCCAGCATCTGGCGCGAATAGGAGAACAGGCGCTGGCGGTACCGGTCGTGGATGACGCCGAACGCGTCCTCGTTGCCGGCGCGGAAGAGCGCCACGAGCTGCTCGTCGGACCGAAGGCGAAGCAGCGGCGTGGAAACCGAGATGCTGCGGCTGCGGCCGAGTGCTGCGGGGGCGTGAAGTGCGCCTGCTTCCAAGAGGGCCCGTCCCTTTCCCTTGCTCTCGCGGACTCTAACCGCTGAAGCACCGCGAAGTTCCGCTGTATGTGCGTTGCGCCGTTTCTCCCCGCGTTTGGCATTGCAACACGCGGGGCATTTACCGCAGCATGAAAAAGATCATCATCTCCGTCGCGGCGGCAGGGGCCCTGGCCGTCGCCCTGCCGGCAGCCGCGCAGGCGAAGGTCAACGTGTTCCCGTGCGGGAACGGGGGCTCGACGCCGGCCGGCGTCACTCATCTCAGGGCCGCGAAGGTCTCGTGCGTCGACGCCCGCAAGGTCGTTCGCGCGGTTGAGGCGCATCGCAACTTCTGTCGTCCGGCCACGGGCGGCGTCGCACCGTTCCGGATCTGCGACGTTCAGGTTGCGGGCCTCGCGGCCGGCACGCTCACGTTCCACTGCGTGGGCCAGTTCCTGAACACCGGAACGGCCAAGTACACGGAGCGGTGCTCGGCTCCCGGCACGCGCCGCGTGCTCTACGAGCGCAACTACAACTCGCCGGGCCGCTAGCCGTCAAGCGCTCGCATCGAGATCCTCGCGCGCGGCCGCCACGGTTGCGCGCAGGGTCTCGATCGCGTCGTGCTTCGGGCGCCAGCTCAGCTCGCGCCGCGCCTTCGCCGTATCCATGAGGACGGGTGTGCGGAAGGCCTCGATCCACGTGGCCTCGTCGGGCATGAACGGCAGCCGGGCGACGACCTCCGCCGTCGCGTCCACCCACAGCTCGGGCAGCGGCACCGTGTAGTAGCCCAGCGCGTCGGCGAGGTTGCGCATCGTCAGCTCCCCGGGCCCGGCGAGGTTGTAGACGCCGGGCTCGCCCTTGCCGAGCACCGCCGCCTTCATCGCGCTCGCCACGTCGTCGTGGTGCACGAGCTGGAACGGCACGCCGGGGTCCGGCAGGACGGGCTTGAGGACCGGGACGCTGTCGAAGAGCTGGCGGACGACGGCCGGCAGGCGCTCACCCAGGCGCACGTACGGGATCTGCTCGATGAGCATGAGCGCGTCGGGCCCGGCGACGATGCACGGGCGGAACACGTAGGCGTCGACTTTCGAGGGATCGATGACCTCGTGCAGCAGGCCCTCGACCTGGGACTTGTGGTGTGAGTACGGGTGGCCCTCGGTGCCGCGGGTGGGGACCTCCTCGGTGAGGAGGTCTGGGTTGTCCTCGTGGAAGCCGTAGGCGGCGACCGAGGACGCATAGACCAGGCGCTTGGCCTTGGCGGCGACCGCGGCTTCGAAGACGTTGCGCGAGCCGGCGAGGTTGACGCGCTCGCTCTGGTCCGAGCCGGCGATGATCACGAAGGCGAGGTGGACGACGACGTCTGCGCCCTTGACCAGCGCGTCGACGTCCTCGCGCCTGGTGACGTCGCCCTGGACGTAGCTGGTCTTGCGCAGGCCCATGGCCGCGGGATCGAAGGGACGGCGCGCCATCCCCACGACCTTCGCGATGCCCGTCGTGGCATCGAGGGTGCGCAGCAGCGGCAGGCCGATGTCCCCCGTCGGGCCTGTCACCGCCACGGTGAGGCCCGGCTTCTTGGCGGTCTTGGTCTTGGGCTGCGGCATGGTGGCGATCCTAATCCTCGTCGTAGCCGGGCTCGCCCGGGAGCAGGACGCGTGCTGCTTCGCCGGACATGACGACCCTCGGCTCGACGGGGCGCACGACGCTGTTGCGCGCGTGGGCGAGGAGCGCGTCGGCGCTGTCGAACAGCGAGAGCTGCTCCAGATGCTTGATGGTGGGGAAGACGAGCAGCAGGTCGCCCGCGCGGTGCGCGGCGAGCGCGTCCTGCGGCGTGAACCATCCGAGGTCGACGATCTCCGACCCGTCTACCTCCGGGTCCGCGCCGTCGGGCAGGTGCGTGACGAAGAAGTGCGTGTCGTAGCGGGTCTTGACCATCGCCGGGGTGATCCAGCGGCTGAAGCGCACGAGCGCGCCGGGGTCGGCGACCCTGATGCCCGCCTCCTCCTCGAGCTCGCGGACGCCGGCGCCCTCCTCGCTCTCGCCGCTGTCGACCGCGCCGCCCGGGAAGACCCACGCGCCGCCCATGAACCGCGCGTCGGGCGTGCGCTGGACGAGCAGCACCTCGAGGGCCTCGCCGCGGCCGCGGACGAGGATGATCGAGGCCGCCGGGCGGGGAACCGTCTCGGCGCCGAAGTTCAGCTCCTCGCCGGGCGCGGGACGGTCGATCTCGCTCATCGCCGCCGGACGCTAGCGGTCTCTACCCTGCGGGGCATGACCGACACATCGACCGCGCAGAAGTGGATCTGCGAGAGCTGCGGCTTCATCTACGACCCCGCCGATGGCGACCCTGACGGCGGCATCCCGCCGGGCACCGACTTCGAGAGCATCCCCGACAGCTGGTTCTGCCCGGTCTGCGGCGCGCGCAAGAAGGACTTCGTCCCCTACGAGGCCTAGGGCACCGACCACTCCGGGATCGCCTGGAGGGCCTCCCGCGCCGCGCGGCGCCCCGCCTCGCGCACGCGGTCGAGGCTGTCGAACGCCATGAGCCCCACCTCGCCGACGCTCGGTCGGATGACGAGCTGCGCATGACGCTGGGCGGCGATGGTCGTGTCGAGGCTGCCCATGACCATGGTGCGCAGGATCGTCTCCATGAACGACGGCACGCGGTCGTCGGCGCCCGTGACCAGGCGGCGGACCCTCGCGCCCGCTGCTCGCGCTCGGGGGCGACCGGCCGCCACGCGGGTGCGGGGACGCTGGAAGTCCGCGGTCACGTCGACCGCGGCGACCGGACCGTCGCCGGTGAGCGCCATCTGCTGGACCGGGAGGTTGTCGAGGACCCCGCCGTCGACGAGCGCCCGCCCGTCGTGCATTCGCGGTGGGAAGACCGTTGGGAGGCACATGCTGGCGCCCACGGCGTCGGCGACACGGCCGTGGCGGTGGACGACCAGCGTCGAGGAGAGCACGTCGCAGCTCACGCAGTAGTACTCGCGGGGCAGCTCTTCGATCCGCAGGGCGCCGAAGCTGCGATCGAGCATCGCCTGGCCCTTGACCCCGCGGGTCAGCGAGACGAGCGGCAGGGTGTAGTCGTTGGCCGGGTGGCGCTCGACGAACTCGGCG
>DAINCW010000048.1:0-6589 GCA_036732205.1 Solirubrobacteraceae bacterium
GGAACGCCCCGGTCATGCGCGCGATGTCGTCGCGCGCGAGGATCCGCTCGGCCGCGCCCGTGGCCGCGCGCACGCGCCGTCGCGTGATCGAGTCGAGGACGTGCTCGCCCAGGGGCGGCGTGACGAGCTCGCCCTCGATGACGCAGAAGAACGAGGAGGTCGGGCCCTCCAGGACGCGGCCGTGCGGCGTCACCAGCAGCGCCTCGTCGAACCCGCGCTCGATCGCCAGGCGGGACGCGAGCCGGTTGGCCGCGTAGGACAACGACTTGATTCCGTCGAGCACCCGCGTCGGCGTGTACTCCACGATTCCCAGCGCGGTCGTGTCCGGCGGCTCGTGCAGGTCCTCCAGCAGCGTCACCCGATGCCCGCCTCGGGTGACGAGCACCCGGACCAGGCCGTCACCCGGGCGCGCCGCTGCCAGCAGTGCGTCGATGTCCGCTCGCACGTCCGCCGTGTCCAGCTCCAGGCGCAGGCCCGCGGCCGACCGGTCCATTCGCGCAAGGTGATCGTCGAGGGCGAAGGGCACCCCGCCGTACAGCCGGATGACCTCGAACACGCCGTCACCGCGCAGGAGGCCCTCGTCGGTGACGGGGAGACGAGCCTCGCCCTCGGGCATGACGGCGCCGTCGAGACACGCAAGTCGCTGATCCATTGAGACCGAGGTTACGGGGCTGCGTGCAGTGATCGCCGCCCGCAGCGCCTAGTCACATACCATCTGCAACATGGCAAAGGTCGACATCGGCGATGCGGCGCCGGACTTCGAGCTCGAGGGCACCGAGGGCGCCTTCAAGCTGAGCGAGCATCGCGGTGAGCGTGTCGTGCTGCTGTTCTACCCGGGCGACGAGACGCCGGTGTGCACGAAGCAGTTCTGCTCGTATCGCGACAACCAGGCCGACATGGCCCAGTTGGGCGCCACGATCGTGGGCATCTCGGCCCAGGACCTGGACTCGCACCGCAGGTTCACCGAGCACCACGGGCTGACCGTGCCGCTGCTCGCGGACGCCGACAAGGCCGTCGCGAAGGCCTACGGCGTGACCGCGCCGATCGTCGGGACGCGCCGGGCCGTCTTCGTCGTCGACGAGGAGGGCATCATCCGCCACCGCCATGTGCACGCGCTCGGCTTGGACTTCCAGGCCACCGACGAGCTGCGCGAGGCCCTGGACAAGCTCGGCTCCCCCGCATGAGCGACACCGCCGCCTCCCCACCCGGCCATCACGTCAAGCGCTTCTTCCTCGGCCTCGCCGCCGCGTTTCTCAGCGTGAACATCTGGACCGGCGGCCCGCTGTTCGCCCTCTGGGTCGGCGCGCACCTCCAGACGACCAGCCAGCTGACGATGGGCACCGTCGCGGTCATCATGGGCCTGCTCATCGCGATCATCCTGGGCCTCATCTGGCTCTTGAGCCGCGTCAGCCACGCCTACCAGATCGCGGCGGGCGTCGAGCAGCGCCGGCGCACCCAGGCGTGGATGCGCAGCATGCGCGACGAGCGCTCGGAGTGGGAGCAGGAGCGCCACCCGATGACCGGCTTCGAGAAGATGCTCATCGTGATGGTCGTCATCGCGGCGGCCAGCTTCGAGGGCTGGTTCTTCCTCTTCTCCGGCTCGTCCATCGGGCATGGCTGAGCCCGCCGCGGCGCCGATCGTCGCCGGAGCTGGGGTGCTTCACCACGGAGGGAGGTCTCGCCATTCGACCGCGTCATGGCTATAATTCTGGTCATGTTCGAGACCCTGCCGCTCGCCACCGTGAAGGCGCGCTTCTCCGAGATCGTCGATCGCGTCGCCCGCCAGCAAGATCGGGTGATCGTGACGCGCAACGGTCAGCCGGCCGCCGTCCTGGTGAGCCCCGATGATCTCGAGAGCCTTGAGGAGACGCTCGCGATCATGTCGGATCGATCGCTGGTTGCGCAGATCCGCGCGAGCGAGAAGGCGGCCGCGCGGGGCGAGGCAGGAGTCGAGCTCGACGAGCTCCGGCGCCGGCCTTGAGCAGCGCCGAACGCACGGCAAGTGACGGACGGGCCATGGCGAGTCGTGGTGATGGCGCCTGCGCGCCGTCAGTTTGACCGGCTGCCGATCTCGATCGCCGCGGCCGTCCTCGAAACGCTGCAGGCGATCGCCGAGAACCCCAAGCAGCTCGGCAAGCGGCTGACGCTCGAGCACGACGGTCGCTGGTCAGCACGCCGCGGCCCATACAGGATCATCTACGAACTCGTCGAGGACGACCGCCTCGTGCGCGTAATCGCCATCGGACATCGCCGCGATGTCTACCGCCCACGCTGACAACGGCTGCGACGTCGCACATCACACCGCAGGGCGCAGCCCAGTGCCCCCGCCAGGAATCGAACCTGGAACCTTCGGATTAAGAGTGCCCTTTTTGCAGGGCATTCTGGCCGAACTGAGGCGGGTTGCGTGATGGTGCCGCAGGTTGTGTGAGGTCATATCTGCCGAACTCGGGACAAAGTTCGGGACAAGGTCTACGGCGGCCAGATGGCCCGCGGTCCAGGTTTCGTATTACGATTCGCATGTGGAGATCCACGCGTCGGCGTGAAAGCACGGCATCGCCGACGAGGACATCCGCCACGCGACCGAACATGCGATGGCGATCGACGAACTCGATGACGACACCCGGCTCTATCTCGGGCCGTCGCGCAGTGCCGATCTGCTGGAGATCGTGACCGTCGTACGCGACGACAACTCGGAGCTGGCGATCCACGCCATGAAGATGCGGCCCAAGTACCAACGCCTGCTGCCGGGAGAGTGACGATGGCGAAGAAGACACACGGCAAGACTGCGAGCGGCGTCCCGATCACGGACGAACTGGTCGACAAGCTCGCCAAAGAGGCGGAAGCGGGCTACGACGTCGAAGGCCTCGTCCGGCGGCGCGGGGGACGACCGCCAATCGGCTCCGCAGCCGCCCGCGTCGAGTCCGTCCGGCTCGAGCCCGAGCTGCAACAGGCGCTGCGACAGCGCGCTCGCCGCGACCGCGAGACGACGTCGTCGGTCATCCGCAAGGCATTGAGGAAGTACCTCCAGACCGGGTGAAGAGCCCGCGCGTGTCCGTCGATGAGGAGTCAGTGCCCCCGCCAGGAATCGAACCTGGAACCTTCGGATTAAGAGTCCGCTGCTCTGCCAGTTGAGCTACAGGGGCGGGGCCGCAGCATGGTAGCCATCGCCGTCTCGCGGACACCCCGGCTCGCGAGGGTCAGCCGCCGGTGGTGACGGCGCCCTGAGTGGCCCCCTGGGCCGCCGACCCGGTGCCCTGCGCCTTGGCCTGCTGGAGCGACGCCTGGACGGAGGGGCGCTGGTCCTTGGGGCTCAGGGCGACCGCCTTTGCGGCCGAGAGGTCGCCCTTGCGGGACTGTCCCGCCGCGTAGGCGAGCTCGGCCAGACGCCCGTAGAGCGCGGCGCTGGCGGGCTTCTGGTTGGCGACGACGATCTCCATCGCGGACACGGCCTTCGGCGCGTTGCGCAGCGCCGAGTAGGCGATCACCATCTGGTTCGCGAGGTTCGCGTCGGGGTGTGGGGGGTTCAGCGCGATGTAGCTGTCCCAGGCCGATGCCGCCTTGCCGAGCTCCTTCAGCCCCTTCGCGGTGAAGAACTGCGCCGCCTGGTTGTAGTTGTCGCCCAACCCGGCGATCTGGAACTCGGAGCGCGCGAGCGTCGCCCAGGCGGCCGGACTGCTCGGGCGCAGGCGCGTCGCCCGCGCAGCCTTGTTGACCTGCTTCTGGACGACGTTGCTCCCGCCCCCGCCCCCGCCGTTCTTGAACGCGTCGAGCAGGCCGCCCGACGTGCTGCCCCCGATGCCGAAGAACACCAGGCCGCCACCCAGCAGCAGGGCGAGCCCGAGGTAGATCACCTGGATCACGCGCCGCCGGCCGCGGCCTCTGAGGTCAAAGAGCATCTGGTTCGAGGTCCTCCTCCTCGGGCTCTGCCGGATGGCCGCCGAAGGAGGCGAGCAGGATACTCAGCTCGTAGAGCAAGACCAGCGGGACCATCTCGAGCAGCATCGAGACAGGGTCGGTGCCCGGGAGCAACATGGCCACGACGGCGCACACGACGATCGCGTAGCGGCGGTTCTTGCGCAGCTGGCGCACGCTCACCACCCCCAGGCGCACGAGCGCGAGGATGCCCACCGGGACCTGGAAGACGATGCCCAGCGCGAGCAGCGTCAGCGCGGTGAAGCGGTAGTAGTCCTTCGCCTGCACGAGCACGTTGAACTGGTCCGCGTTGAAGTTCTGGAGGAACTTCAACGCCGCCGGCAGGACGACGAAGTAGCCGAACATCACTCCCGCGGTGAACAGGGCAGGGATCATCGCCAGCAGCGGGAGCGCCGCGCGGCGCTCCTTCGGGCTGAACGCGGGCAGGACGAACGCGTAGAGCTGCCACAGGATGAGCGGCATCGCGAACAGCAGCGAGAAGTAGAAGGCCACCGTCAGCGTCGTGCTGAACGGCTCGCTCACCCCGAGCGTGACCGGCTTGTTGCCGGGCACCTTCGCGGGCAGGCGGGCCGTGGCGGCGTCCACGCCCCTCGCCTGGCGCGCGATCTGGGCGCGGGCGGGGTCCGACAGGCCACTGCCGCGCGCCGCGAGCGTCCGCGCGAGCAGCTTCTCCTGGGCAGCGAGCTTCTTGACCGCCTCCTGCGCGAGCGAGGTCTGGCCGAGCGGCCCGCGGCCCTTGTCCACGTTGCGCTGCGTGATGTTGGCGAGCGGGTGGTTGACCACGCTCAGCAGCGGCCCGTTCTGCCACAGGCAGATCCCGAAGACGGCGGCCAGCGAGAGCGCGCACACGATGAGCCGCGAGCGCAGCTCGTCGAGGTGCTCGATCAGGCTCAGCCGGTCCTCGTGACCGACCGGGCGGCGCAGGGCCGTCGCCGCCATCGCGGCCTACGTGCGAGGCGGGCCCGCGGCCTCGCCCTCAGGCGTGACCGGCGCGGCGGCGGGCTCAGCCGGGGCCGCGGGCTGCTCCGCGCTCGCGAGAGTCGCCTGCGCAGCGGGCTTGTCGTCGTCCTCGTCGTCGGAGTCCTTGCCGGTGATCGAGTCCTTGAACTCGCGCATCCCTGAGCCCAGCTGCTTGCCCAATCCGGGCAGGCGCTTGGGCCCGAAGATGAGCAGGACGATCACTAGGACGATGCCGAGCTCGAGTGGGCCGATCTGGTTGAACATGGCTCAGGAGACTACGCGGTGGGGCTTCAGTCGGATCTTCGCTCAAGTCGAACCCGAATGCGACCGATGAAGGGGTCGTACCGAGGGAAAGATGGATATGAGCGACCAGACCGACAACCGTCAGCACGTCCGCCGCGTGGTGCTCCCGAGTGGCAAGACCATCGAGGTCGTCTATTTCGAGGAGCAGGACGGTCGCCCGCCCATTCCCACCGATGCTCCCGAGCACGCCGACCTGCACCTGTGCGGGACGTGCGGTGCCGACCTGGTCCACCCGGTCGAGTGGGAGGAGCACGGCCCCAACCACTGGGACGTCACCCTCCGCTGCCCCAACTGCGAGTGGGTCGGCACGGGCGTGTTCGAGCAGGAGGCCGTCGAGCGCTTCGACGAGGAGCTCGACCGTGGCACCGAGGTCCTCGTCCGCGACCTCAAGCGCCTGATGCACGCCAACATGGAGGACGAGATCGAGCGTTTCGTGACAGCGATTCACGACGATCACATCCTCCCCAGCGACTTCTAGCCGCCGGCTCGCTCCTCCAGCAGCGCCAGCAGCGCGCCCAGCTTCTCAGCTGAACCGGTCCACCACCCCGTCGGCGACGAGCTCCAGCGCGCGGTCGGGGCGCGGGAGTCCCGCCTTGGCCTCGGCGACGATGGCCAGCGCGCGACTACGTGCCTCCGCCAGCGCCCCCGTCGCCTCGATGCGGTCGCACATCGCCTCGGCCTCCGCGGGCGTGGTGGCGCGCGCGTCGCCCAGGGCGGGGTCGCGCTCGCGCGCCAGGATCAGCGGCAGGGTCACCGTGCCGTCCAGCAGATCCGTGCCGCGGTGCTTCCCGGTGCGCTCGGCGGGGCCGCTGACGTCGAGCACGTCGTCGAGCAGCTGGAACGCCAGTCCGATCCGCCGCCCGAACTCGCCCAACGCCTCGACCGGGCCGGCGGCCTCCAGGGCGCCGAGCTGCGCCGCCGCCTGGAACAGCCGTGCGGTCTTGTGGTCGCAGCGGTGCAGGTAGCGCTCGGCGGTGACGCTGGGTGAGTACGCGTCCTCCCGCTGGAGCAGCTCGCCCTCGGCCAGTGCGGAGCTGGCGTCCGAGAGCACGCGCACCTCCTCCGCGTTGCCGTTGCGCACGAGCTCGGAGAACGCGCGAGCGAAGAGCATGTCGCCCGTGGCGGTGGCCCCGGAGCGCCCGGCCAGAGCGACTACGGTCGGGCGCCCGCGGCGCAGGTCGGCGGCGTCGAGCACGTCATCGTGGACCAGGGTCGCCGAGTGGACGAGCTCCACCGCGACGGCGGCGCGCACGAGCCCGTCGTCGTCGCCCTCGTAGCCGCCGCCGGCGGCCAGGAAGACGAGCAGCGGGCGCAGCCGCTTCCCACCCGCGGCGATCGTCCCGCCCGCGAGGCCGTCGAGCGGAGCGGCCGCGGCCACGGCGATCTCCGCGAG
>DAINCW010000048.1:6599-13843 GCA_036732205.1 Solirubrobacteraceae bacterium
GGAGCCGCTCCTCCACGCGCGCCATGCGCCGCGCGACGCGCTCACCCGCGACCTCCAGGAGACCCTGCGGGTCCACCCTCACGCCGGCACCTCGCCCACGTGGATCGCGATGATCCCACCCGCCGTGATCACCCACCGGATGCGCTCCAGCCCCGCGCGGTCCATCGTCGCCGCGAGCTCCTGCGGGCCCGGGAAGCGCTTCACGCTGTTGGGTAGGTAGGTGTAGGCGTCCGAGTCGCCCGCCACGCGGCCGAGCATCGGCACGAGGCGGTCGAACCACGCCTCGTAGAAGGTCGACAACGGGGGCTTGGTCGGCGTCGTGATCTCCAGCACGACCACGCGGCCGCCCGGCCGCACGACGCGCGCCATCTCGCTCACCCCGCGTTCGAGGTCGCTGAAGTTGCGCGCGCCGAAGCCCACCGTCGCGGCGTCGAACTCGTCGTCGGCGTAGGCCAGGTCCATCGCGTCGGCCCACTCGAAGGTCATCGACGGGGCCTTGCGCTTCGCAACCTCGAGCATCTCCTCGGAGAAGTCGCTGGCCACCACCTCGCAGCCGCGTCCGGCCGCCTCGATCGCGAGGTCGCCGGTCCCCGTCGCGACGTCCAGCACGCGCGAGCCCGGCCCGACCGCCGCGAGGTCCACGGCCCGCCGGCGCCACCGGTGGTGCATCCCGGCCGTCATGACCGAGTTCATGAGGTCGTAGACCCCGGCGATCCGGTCGAACATCGCCCGCACCTGACCCTCGGGGAGGGTCCCCTGAGAAGCCATGCGGCCTACTTGAGCTGCGATAGGAACCGGACCGCCGCGTTGAACTTGTCGGGCGGGAGGTTCTTGAACGACGGCATCGGCGCCGTCGGGTTGGTGAGCGTGCGCGCGATGGCCTGCGCGGGCAGGCGGCCGCCGATCTTCGTCAGCGGCGGGCCGGGGCCGCCGTTGCCGTTCTCACCGATCTTGTGGCAGCCCAGGCAGCCCGACGCCGCGACGACCTGCTTGCCCTTGTTGAAGGCAGCCACCGCCGCCGAGCCCTGCTGCGTGACGCTCTGGGGCGGGGGCATGTCGATGCGCGTCGGCGAGCCCGCGTTCGCGCCCTGGTAGGTGAGGAACGCCATCGCGGCGATCACGAAGATGCCAAAGCCGGTGGCGATCGGCCGGCGCTCGGGACGGCGCTCCGGCCCGCGGTCGTAGAACGGCAGCAGCAGCCCGACGACCATGAGGATCGTGGGGATGCCGAGCGTGGCCAACGGGACGAGCTGCGGCGGCTTGATGACGCGCAGCACCTCGAAGAGGAAGAAGAAGTACCACTCGGGCCGCGGTACGTAGGTGGTCGTGGTGGGGTCGGCCTTCGGGCCGAGCTCGGCGCCGAGGACGATCGACAGCGTGATGATCACCGCCATGACGATGACCGCCATGATCGAGTCCTTGGCCACGGCGTAGGGGAAGAACGGCTTGCCCTGCGCCTTGAGCTGCGAGTACTCGCGGAGGTAGAGCTCCTTCTCCTGCTGGTTCACGCGAGTTCCTTGCGCAGCTCGGGATCGGACTCCGCCTTCTGCCACGGGGGCGCCGTCGTGCCGAGCTTGGCGACAAGGTACAGGTGGGCGCCGATGAGCCCGATGATCGCCCCGGGCAACAGCAGCATGTGGATCGCGTAGAACCGCGACAGCGTGGTGGCGCCGAAGTCCGGGCCGGCGCGAAGGAAGTCTGAGAGGTAGGGGCCGAGCAGCGGGCCTGTGCCGTTGATGTTCACGCCGACGATCGTCGCCCAGTAGGAGCGCTGGTCGAACGGCAGCAGGTAGCCCGTGAACGACATGACCATCGTGAGGATCAACAGCACGAAGCCGATGACCCAGTTGAGCTCCCGCGGATACTTGTAGGCACCGAAGAAGAACGTCCGCCCCATGTGGAGGAAGACGAGGATCACCATCACCGTCGAGCCCCACTTGTGCATGCCGCGGACGAACTCGCCGAGGAACGCCTCGTTCGTGATGTAGCGGGTCGACTCGTAGGCGTGGGTCGGCGACGGGTCGTAGTACATCGCGAGGAAGACCCCCGTCACCGCCTGGCTCAGGAAGGCGAACATCGTCGCCGAGCCCAGCGTGTAGAACCAGTTGGTCCCCTTCGGGACCTTGCGGAACATCATCCAGCGCGCGCCGCCGGACAGCGACGTGCGCTCGTCGACCCAGTCCAGCGCGCTGATCCCGGTGCCCTTGGCCACGTCGAGCGGGCCCTGCTTGGCGGCCTCGCCCGGGCGCGGCGGCGGCGGCTTCAGCGCGTCGGGGATCGGCGGGAGGGGGAGCCTGAGCTTGGGCATCGATCAGGTCCCCGGCAGCTTGCGGATCGTGGGGCGCGACGGGTAGAGGTACTGGCCGATGCCGTCGAGGTCCTCGCCGGGATCGCGCGGCGAGAAGCGGTGCAGCTCGGTGTTCACCGAGAAGCGCGGGCCGACCTCGACCATGCCGTTGCGCACGCGCGTGTAGAAGCGGTCGAGCGGGCGAACCGGCGGCCCGCCGCTGGGGATCCCGCGGATGTCGTAGACGCCGCCGTGGCACGGGCAGATGAACCGCTGCGCCGCCGAGATGTACCGGACGGGGCAGCCGAGGTGCATGCACCGCGTCGAGATCGCGATGAAGTCGTTGTACTGGTCGTGCTTCTCGGTGTCGAGCGACGGGTTGCGCCTGCGCATGTACACCGTCGTCTTGCCGGCCTGGCCGATCCCGGGCGTGGACGTGATGACCTTGGGGATGTAGTTGAGCTCGCCGAAGTCGGCGGGCGTGCCGACCGGCTCCCAGCGCACGCGGGTCTTCTCGAAGACCGGACCGAGCGCGAAACCGAGGGCCGGCAGGGCGAATGCGGAGGCGGCGATGGCACCCGCGGCGTGCGTGGTGCCGGTCATGAAACGCCGGCGCGTGACGGTCTCGCCCTCGAAGGCGCCCGGGATGTTGCGGTCAGCGGTGTACTTGGACTTCGACTGGCGGCGGTCCGGCATCGAGCCCGGATCCTACTTGTCAGACGCCAGATCAGGCCCCGCCGGCGATCGCCGCCGCGCCCGCTTCCCAGGCTGCAGCGGCGTCCTGCGGGCGATCGGTGGCGTGCGCCTCGGCGCAGTGGGCGATCACGTCGGCCAGCGCGGCGACCGCGGCGAGGTCGCCCCGCCGGGCCAGGCCGTGGAGCCCGAGGGCATAGAGGCGGTCGCCGTCCAGGAGCGCGAGGTCGGGGTCCCCAGGACCGGCGTCGCCGTAGTGGAGCTCGTAGCCCTGGTGGACGGCTTCGACGGCGGCGGCGGTCTCGTCGTCACGCGTCGCGGAGACGGTGGCCCTCACGGCGTCGCCCAGGCCCGTCATGACCCCTCGGCGAACGCCGCGGCGGCGATCTCCGCCGTCCGCGCCACGTGCTCAGGCTCGTGCGCGAGCGACGGGAACCACGCCTCGAACTGCGACGGCGGCGGGTACACGCCGCGCTCGATCAGCGCCCGGCACCACGCGGCGTGGGCCTCCAGGTCGCACGCCTGGGCCCCCGCGAGGTCGCGCACGGGCTCCGCGGAGAAGAAGACGGTGAGCAGGCCGGGCACGCTCTGCACGGTCACGGGACGGTCACCCGCGGCCTCGCGCAGGGCGTCGGCCAGGGACCGCGTCGTTGCGGCGAGCCGGGCGTACGCCGCGTCGTCGAGCATCGCCAGCACCTCGCGCGCGGCGGCGACGGCGAGCGGGTTCCCCGAGAGCGTGCCCGCCTGGTAGACGTCGCCGGCCGGGGCGATGCGCTCCATCAGGTCGCGGCGGCCGCCGTACGCCGCCGCCGGCAGCCCGCCGCCAACGACCTTGCCCATCACGACGAGGTCGCCCGTCACGCCGAGCAGCTCCTGCGCGCCGCCGGGCGACACGCGAAAGCCCGTGATGACCTCGTCGAAGACCAGCAGCGCGCCGGTGCGCGTCGCCTCCTCGCGCAGCAGCTCGAGGAAGCCGCCGGCCGGCGGCACGAGGCCCATGTTGGCCGGGATCGGCTCGGCGATGATCGCGGCGAGCTCGTGCTCGGCGCAGGCCGCGCGGACGGCGGCCTCGTCGTTCCACGGCACCACGACCGTCGACGCGGCCATCGCGTCGGGCACGCCGGGACTGGCCGGGATCGCCTGCGTCGCCAGCCCGGACCCGGCCTCGGCGAGCAGGCCGTCGACGTGGCCGTGGTAGGCGCCGGCGAACTTCAGGACCTTGTCGCGGCCCGTCGCGGCGCGGGCCAGGCGCAGCGCGCTCATGGTGGCCTCCGTGCCCGAGGAGGTCATCCGCACCATCTCCACGGCGGGCATGCGCCGCGTGATCTCCTCGGCCAGCTCGACCTCGCCGGCCGTGGGCGCGCCGTACGTCGTCCCGCGCTCGGCGGCCTCCATGACCGCGGCGACGATCCGCGTGTGCGCGTGGCCGCAGATCAGCGGCCCCCACGACATGACCCAGTCGATGTAGCGGTTGCCGTCGACGTCGACCAGCTCGGCGCCCTCGGCACGGTCGACGAACACCGGGTCGCGCCCGATCGCTCGCATCGCGCGCACCGGCGAGTTCACGCCGCCCGGTAGCACCCGCTGAGCGCGGGCGAACAGGTCAGTCGACCGCGTGCTCGCGCTCCCAGCGCGCAAACTCGTCGGTGAAGTAGAGGAGCCGGATCTTCTTGAACTCGGTCGAGGAATAGAGCGTCGCCCGACCCTCGATGCCGGTCTCGTCGGCGATCGAGTCGAGGATCGCATCGCACTCCTCCTTGCTGCGCCCGTGGGCCATCGTGAAGACCGAGTAGGGCCAGTCGGGGTACGTCGGGCGCTGGTAGCAGTGGGAGATGCCGCGCCATGAGGCCATGCGCGGTCCGAGCTCGGCGATGCGCTCCTCGGGCACCTCCCAGACGCCCATGCCGTTGGCCGAGAAGCCCGCGCGGCGGTGGAAGAGGATCGCGGCGACGCGGCGCAGCAACCCTCGCTCCGCCATGCCCGCCATGTGGTCCAGCAGCTTGTCCTGCGTGACGCCGAGCTCGGCCGCAGCCGCGGCGTACGGCTCGGGCACGACCGGCAGGTCGCCCTGCGTCGCGCGGATGACGGCGACGTCGAAGTCGTCGAACGGGACCTTCTCGATCGGCGCCGGCGTGGGCTCCTGCGCGGCGGTGGCGAGCTGCTCGGTGCCGCCCTCCATCTCGAGATCCATGCGGATCTTGAAGAGCTTGAGCGTCGGCAGCTGGCGGATGGACTCGGCGCCCGTGAGCTCCGCCAGGACGTCGAGCGTGCCCTGGAGCCCCAGCGGCGAGCCCTCCTCCACGGCGATGGTGAACCACATGTTGAACTCGTGGTCGCGCAGGTAGTTGTGCGAGACGCCGGGGTGCGAGTTGACGATCTTCGCCGCCCGCCACGGATGCTCGGGGTCGATCTTCGCCGCGACCAGCATCGACTCGTAGCCGAGGGCGCGGGTGTCGTAGATCGGCGTGACCTGGCGGATGATGCGGTCGTCCAGCAGCCGGGTGACGGCGTCGAGGAGCTCGGACTCGGTGATCCCGGCCTCCTGCGCCACGGCGGCGTACGGGCGTGGCTGGAGCGGGAAGCGGCCCTGCATGAGGTTGAGCAGGCGCTTGTCCTGATCCGTCAGCGGAACCGCCGCGCCGTGCTTGCGCGAGCGGATCTTGGGTGTGGCGACCGACTCGCTCATGCCAGCCATCGTGCGGCGTCCTTGGCGAAGTAGGTGATGAGCATGTCGGCGCCGGCGCGGCGGATCGCGGTGAGGGACTCGAGCACGGCGTCGCGCTCGTCCAGCGCGCCCGCGGCGGCGGCGGCCTTGATCATGGCGTACTCGCCGCTCACCTGGTAGGCGGCGACCGGCAGGCCGGTCGCCTGCTTGACGCGCCAGATGACGTCGAGGCTCGGCATGGCCGGCTTGACCATCACGACGTCGGCGCCCTCCTCGACGTCCAGCGTCGCCTCGCGCACGGCCTCGTCGCCGTTGGCGACGTCCATCTGGTAGGCGCGCCGGTCGCCGAACGCGGGCGTGGAGCCCGCGGCCTCGCGGAACGGGCCGTAGAAGGCGGAGGCGAACTTCGCGCTGTACGCGACGATCGGGGTGTCGGAGAACCCCTCCTCGTCGAGCGCGGCGCGGATGGCCCCGACGCGCCCGTCCATCATGTCGCTCGGCGCCACGACGTCGGCCCCGGCGCGCGCGTGCGAGACGGCCGTGCGCGCCAGCAGCTCGACGCTGGCGTCGTTGTCCACGCTACCGTCGTCACGCAGCAGCCCGCAGTGGCCGTGACTCGTGTACTCGCACAGACACACGTCGGTCATGACGACGACGTCGGGATGCGCGGCCTTGATCGCCCGCACGGCGAGCTGCACGACGCCCTCGTCGTCCCACGCGCCGGAGCCCTGGACGTCCTTGTCGTCGGGGATGCCGAACAGCAGGACCGCGCCAAGCCCCAGGGCCGCGGCCTCGCCCGCCTCGCGCATCGCACCGTCGATCGAGTGGCGCGAGACGCCGGGCATGGACTCGATCGGCTGGGATGCCTCGAGCCCGGCCTCCACGAACAGCGGCAGCACGAGGCGGCGCGGGCGCAACTCGGTCTCGCGCACGAGCTCACGCAGCACCGGGGTGCGGCGCAGGCGGCGTAGGCGGGTCTGCGGGAAGGCCATGCCCACAGGGTAGGGGTGCGGGTCAATCCGCAGGCCGGGCGGGCGCCCCGCGCGGGCGGGAGGCCATATGCGCGATGGCGATGCCGGCCAGCGCGGCCAGCGCCACGTCCAGCGAGGCGCGGAAGCGGATCGCGCCGTACGTCGTGGCGCTCCCGACGGTGACGATCAGCGCCGGCATGGCCAGTACCCACAGGCCGGGCAGCCTCCCGCGGCCGAGGGCGAGCGCCACCGCGCCCAGCAGCATGGTGAGCCACGCGAATGCGAAGGCCGGGTACTCCCAGCCCTTGATGCGACCGTTGAGCACGACGTCGATGTCGCGCTCCTGATGCGGGCGCCAGAAGCCCCACGTGCGCAGGACGCGCACGGCTCCGCAGCGCGAGACCGAGCAGCATCGACGCGACCGTGCCGGTCGCGAACCCGCCCGGCCACACCAGCGTCCGCGACCCCACGCGCATCGGGGCGGGCCTAGTCATCTACCCGCTCGTCACCGTGCCGATCTCCTCAGCGGTGATCGCGTAGATGTCGTGGTCGCGCCACGCGCCGTCGAGGCGCAGGTAGCGCGGCGCGTGGCCCTCGTGGCGGAAGCCGTTGCGCCGAACGACGGCTG
>DAINCW010000049.1:0-13699 GCA_036732205.1 Solirubrobacteraceae bacterium
CGGTCCCGCGCGATTGGATCGCGACGTTTGGGGAGATCGCGAAGTTCTGCGGGCGCATCCTCGCGCTGGTCTACTCGCTGCGGGTGTTTCGCTTCTTCGGCGAGGCGCTGCGCCAGGCCGGCATCCTGATCCTGTCCTCCACGATCGTCATCTGGGGCCTGGTGTTCATCATCGGCCTGCAATGCGGGATCGAGGGCGCGTACTTCAACCGCTCGGTCGGCGCGCCCGCCTACGCCGGCGTGTTCAGCGCCTGGTGTGACCTGCGCGAGCTGGTGCCCTACGCCTTCGGCTACATGATGGCCGCCAAGGTCGGCACCGGAATCGTCGCCGAGCTGGGCTCGATGCGCATCTCTGATGAGATCGACGCGCTGGAGGTCATGGGCATCGACTCCGTGTTGTTCTTGTGCGCGACGCGCCTGCTCGCCGCCTGGATGGTCCTGCCGTTCATGTACATCGCCGCCGTCGGCGCCGGGTTCTTCGCGAGCTACCTCGCGGTCGTCCAGCAGATCGGCGAGGTCTCCAGCGGCGGGTTCTTCTTGATCTTTTGGATGTTCCAAAACCCACCCGACCTGCTCTACAGCGTCATCAAGGGCATGGCGATGGCCACGGTCATCGTCCTTGTCGGCTGTTACTACGGCTACCACGCCGGAGGCGGCCCGGTGGGAGTCGGAACGGCGACAGCGAAGTCCATGGTGTTGAACATCGTCCTCGTGCACCTGATCGGGATGCTCGGGACCCAGATCTTCTGGGGCGCGAATCCGCGAGCCCCGATCGGAGGTTGACCGTGCCAAACATTCCGCGAGAGCCCCACGGCGACGACGAGCCCCTCGAGGAGGGGCACGAGCCGATCGCCGCGCCCGACGAGCCCGTCGCCGTAGCGCCCGAGACGGAGGAGCGCTCGCGGGTCTCGGTCGTCAGCGAGCCTGCGCCGGGCGAGGATGGCGAGGAGTACCGCTGGCACACCGGGGTCCAGCGCCCGACCGGTGCCGAGGACGCGGTCGAGTTCATCGACGTCCACAAGGCGTTCGGCCGCAACAAGATCCTGCGCGGCCTGAACATGGGCATCCCCGAGGGGAAGATCTCGATGATCCTCGGGCCGTCCGGCACCGGCAAGTCCGTGTGCATCAAGCACATGGTCGGCCTGCTCTATCCCGACGAGGGCGACGTCCTCGTCCACACCGAGTCTGTCCCGAACATGCAGGACGACGAGCTGTTCGAGATGCGCAAGAAGTTCGGCGTCCTCTTCCAGGACGGGGCGCTGTTCGGCTCGATGGACGTCTCCGACAACACGGCCTTCCCGCTGCGCCAGCACACGGACAAGGGCGAGGAAGAGATCATGGAGGTCGTCAATCGCCGCCTCCGCGAGGTCGGCCTGGCCGACGCCGGCGACAAGATGCCGAACGAGCTCTCGGGCGGCATGCGCAAGCGCGCCGGGTTCGCTCGCGCGCTCGTGCTCGACCCGGACATCGTCCTGTTCGACGAGCCCGACTCGGGCCTGGATCCGGTGCGCACCGCCCTCCTGGGCGAGCTCATCCAGGAGATCCACGAGGAGATGATGAACGACCCGGAGCGCGCGGATCGCCGCCCGCCGGCCTTCTGCATCATCACGCACGACATCATGACCGCCCGCCGCGTGGCCGAGCACATCTCGGTGCTGTGGAAGGGGCGGATCGTGGAGTCGGGCCCCGCCGAGGAGCTCTTCAACTCCGACAACCCGTTCGTGCGCCAGTTCCTGTCGGGCACCGCCCAGGGCCCGCTCGGGATGGAATGACGGTGCGCGCGGCACCTTAACCGGACCTCAACGTCAGGTCCGTTCACTTTTCTCCCCTGCCCCACCCCTGTCCGTCGTGTCCCGCATTGTCTCTGCCTGAGCTGAGAACCCCCTCATGACCGTCGCCCGTGGCGTCGCGTTCGGCGCGCTGGCGGTGGCCGTCGTGGTGGTCGCCGTGCTCTTCCTGGGCGGAGGCGGCAAGCACACGTACTACCTCCAGTTCCAGAACGCGGGTCAGCTCGTCAAGGACGACGACGTGCAGGTCGGTGGCCGGCGCGTCGGGTCGGTGCGCGACATCTCGCTGACCAACGACAACCAGGCGCGGATCCGCATCGAGGTCCAGAACGGGTTCGCCCCGCTGCACGAGGGCACGACGGCAACGATCCGCGCGACCTCGCTGTCTGGCGTCGCGAACCGCTACATCGCGCTGACGCCGGGCCCGCAGTCCAACCGCGCCCTGCCCGACAAGGCGACGCTGTCGACGGCGCAGACGACCTCGCCGGTGGATCTCGATCAGCTCTTCAACGCGCTCGACCCGGCGACGCGGAAGGGACTCCAGCAGGTCATCCAGGGCTCGGCGACGCAGTACGCCGGCAAGGGCGCTCAGGCCAACGCGGCCGGCCGCTACTTCAACCCGGCGCTGTCGACGACGCGCCATCTCGTCAACGAGGTCGTGTCGGATCAGACGGCGCTCAGCCTGTTGATCAAGAACGGGTCGGCGGTCACGCGGGCACTCGCGGCGCGCGGGCCGACGCTGACCAACCTCGTCACGAACGCGAACACGACGGCGGCGGCGATCGGTTCGGAGAACGTGGCGCTCGCGCGCGCGCTCGGGCTCCTTCCGGGAACGCTGCGGCGCGCGAACACGACGTTCGTGAACCTGCGCTCGACGCTGGACGACCTCGACAAGCTGGTCTCGGCGAGCAAGCCGGTCGCCCCGAAGCTGGCGCCGTTCTTCCGCGCGTTGCGTCCGCTGGTGGCCGATGCGCGCCCGACGATCCACGACCTGCGCCTGCTCATTCGCCGGCCGGGCCCCGACAACGACTTCATCGAGCTGCTGCGCAAGACCCCGCGCCTGGAGAAGCTCGCCAAGCCGGCGTTCGCGGACTCGATCGCATCGCTGCGCAAGAGCCTTCCGGTCCTGAGCTTCATCCGCCCGTACGCCCCGGACTTCGTCGGCTGGCTGCGTGACTTCGGCCAGGGCGCCTCGACGTACGACGCCAACGGCCACTACGCCCGCATCCAGCCGATGTTCAACGCGTTGTCGTTCAGCGACAACCCGGCGGGGGGCGTCCTGACCCCGCAGTCCCAATCGGCCCGCGACGCCGGGCTGTCGTTCAACAACGCGCACAAGTGCCCGGGCACCGCCAGCCAGAACCCCACCGACAACTCCGCGCCGTTCCGCGACACCAGCGGGCAGCTCGACTGTGACCCCAACGCGGTGCCGCCCGGGCCATGAGGCGCATCCTGCTCATCACCGCGGTCCTCGCCTCGGGCGGCATCGTCGCCGTCCTCGGCACGGGCGCCACCAACAACTCGGGTGGCAACTACCAGGTGCGCGCGATCTTCGACTCGGCGTTCTCGGTGATCCCGGGCGAGGACGTCAAGATCGCGGGCGTCAAGGTCGGCAAGATCGGCAAGCTCGACGTCACGCCCGACAAGAGGGCCGCGATCGTCCTCGACATCCAGAAGCCGGGATTCGGCGACTTTCGCACGGACGCGACGTGCTCCATCCGCCCGCAGTCGCTGATCGGCGAGAAGTTCGTCGAGTGCACCCCGACCCAGCCGCGGCAGACCGGCGCGCCGATCCCGCCGCCGCTGCAGAAGATCACGAACGGTCCCGGCAAGGGCCAGTTCCTGCTGCCCGTCACCAACACGACGCACACGATCGACCTCGACCTGCTCAACAACATCCTGCGCATGCCCTACCGCCAGCGCCTCTCGATCATCCTCAACGAGTTCGGCACGGCCGTCGCGGGCCGCGGGCAGGACCTCAACGACGTGCTTCTCCGTGCGAACCCGGCGCTCCAGCAGCTCGATCGCGTGCTGCGGATCCTGGCCGCGCAGAACCACACGCTCGAGAACCTCGCGCGGGACTCGGACACCGTCCTCGCCCCGCTCGCGGCACGCCGGGCGCAGGTCGCCGACTTCATCGTCAAGGCCAACACGACCGCGCAGGCCACGGCGGCCGAGCGCGGCAACCTCGAGCGCAACATCCAGAAGTTCCCGACCTTCCTGCGCCAGCTGAAGCCGACGCTGACGCGCCTGGGCTCGCTGAGCGACGAGATGTCACCCGTGCTCGAGGACCTCGGCTCGCAGGCGCCGGCGATCAGCCGCTTCATCCTCAAGCTCGGCCCGTTCAGCCGGGCGGGCCGCCTGAGCTTCCCGTCGCTGGGCGCCGCGGCCCGCGTCGGCACGCGCGCCGCGATCAAGATCCGCCCGGTCACCAACGAGGTGCGCCTGACCGCGAAGGCCCTGCGGCCCGTCGGCACGGATCTCGCCGCGATCCTGTCGAGCCTGCGGTCGTCCGGCGGCATCGAGCGCTTCATGGACTACCTGTACTTCCAGGTGGCCGCGATCAACGGCTTCGACTCGCTCGGCCACTACCTGCGGGCCGGCCTCCTGCTCAACTTCTGTACGACGTACGCGATCACGCCGACATCGGGTTGCGAGGCGACCTTCCAGAAGAACGCCGGCGCGGTGGCGCGCTCCGCGATCGCCAAGACGCCCTACCACGACGACCCGCGGCGCTCGCTGGCCCTGCGCCGCCAGGACGCCATCCTGCACGGCATGTCGCCCGCGGAGGCGATGCGCACGATCACCGCGCCGGGCAACACGACCGCGACCGCGACCGCCCGCACCGCGGCCACCCGGCGCACGCGCAGCCAGCTGAGGCTGCCCGCCTCGGTGCTGCCGAGCAGCAGCGGGTCGACCACGGCGACCTCCGGCGGCGGGCGTGACCGCGGCGGCCCGAGCAGCCAGCAGGCCGGCCTGCTCGACTACCTCCTCGGAGGCGGCGCATGAGGCGGCGCGGCGCAGGCTCGATCGCATCGAACCCCGTGCTCATCGGCGCGGCGACGACGCTCGTTGTCATCGTCGCGGTGTTCCTCGCCTACAACGCCAACAACGGACTGCCGTTCGTGCCGACCTACCAGCTCCAGGTCAACGTCCCGAGCGCCGCGAACCTCGTGAAGGGCAACGAGGTCCGCATCGGCGGCACGCGCGTGGGCACGGTCGACAAGATCACGCCGGAGCGTGGCCCCAACGGGCAGTACTACGCGCAGCTCGAGATGAAGCTGCAGACGAGCGTCCGCCCGCTGCCCAAGGACTCCGCGGTCCTGATCCGCCCGCGATCGGCCCTCGGCCTGAAGTACGTCGAGATCACCAAGGGGCATGCGAAGCAGGGCTTCGCGGACGGCTCGGTCGTCCCGCTGGCCAACGCGCGCCCGCTCCCGGTCGAGATCGACCAGGTCCTCAACACGTTCGACGACAAGACGCGCCGGGCGTCACAGATCAACCTCTTCGAGTTCGGCAACGCGCTGACCGGCCGCGGGCAGGACGTCAACACGGCGATCGAGAACCTCAACCCGCTGCTGACCAACCTGATCCCGGTGATGAAGAACCTGGCGGACCCGCGGACCCGCCTGGCCCGGCTCTTCCAGGCGCTCGAGCGCGCGTCGTCGATCACGGCGCCCGCCGCGCAGACGCAGGCCGACCTGTTTCGCGACCTCGACATCACGTTCAACGCGCTCGCCGGCGTCGCGCCGCAGATCAAGGAGAGCATCCGGCTCGGGCCCAACAGCCTCGACACGGCCATCCGCGACCTGCCGTTCCAGCGCGTATTCCTGCTGAACAACCAGCGCTTCTTCCACGAGCTGCGCCCGGGTGTCCGCGCGCTGCGCACCGCCGCGCCCGCGCTGGCCGACGCCGTCACCGTCGGCACGACGACGCTGATCCGCTCCGAGGCCTTCAACCGCCGCCTCAAGCCGCTGTTCGCGTCGCTCGAGCGCTTCGCCGCCGACCCGCTCGTCACGCTCGGCCTGCGCGACGTCCGCAAGCTGGTCACGACGGTGGCGAACCCGATCCATCGCCTCGTGCCGGCCCAGACGGTCTGCAACTACCTGGGCCTGTGGTTCCGCAACGTGGCCAGCCTGCTGTCCGAGGGCGACAAGAACGGCACGTGGCAGCGGTTCATCATCGTCTCGGCCCCGTCGGGCTCGAACAACGAGGGCGGCCCGTCGTCCGCGCCGGCCGACGGCCCCTCGACCGACAACCACCTGCACACCGACCCGTACCCGACCGTGAACAACACGACGTGCGAGGCGGCCAACGAGGTCTACGCGCCGGGCAAGACCCTTATCGGCCACGCGCCGTCGAACAACGGCACGCTCCATGACCCGACGAAGAGGGACCTGACCAAGTAATGGCGCTCTTCCGCCGCAGCGGTGAAGGCAAGCGCGTGTTGCGCAAGGACCGCACGGGCCACAGCCCGGTCGTGGTCGGGGCCGTCCTGCTCGCGCTCGTCGGCGCCGGCTCGTACCTCGGGTTCACCAAGCACATCCCGTTCACCCACGGCTTCCGGCTCAAGGCCGTGTTCGCCAGCGCCAACTCGATCCGCAAGAACTCGCCGGTGCGCATCGCCGGGGTCAACGTCGGCAAGGTCAAGAAGATCGAGCGCCAGCCCGGGTCGACCGCGGCCATCGTGACCATGGAGCTCCAGAAGGACGGCCTCCCGATCCACGCCGACGCCACCGCGAAGATCCGGCCGCGCATCTTCCTCGAGGGCAACTTCTTCGTCGACCTGCATCCGGGCACGCCGGCCACTCCGACGCTGCACGACAGCGACACGCTGCCCATGACGCACACAACCGACCCGGTGCAGTTCGGGGATGTGCTCACCGCTCTGCAGGGGGACACGCGCCGCAGCCTTCAGGTGCTCCTGCAGGAGTACGGCGCCGCGCTGACCGGCAGGCCCACGGCGGCCGACAACGCGCAGGCCGACCCGGCCGTTCGCGGCCTCTCGGCGGCCCAGGCCCTCAACAAGAGCATCACCTCCGCGGGCCCGGCGCTGAAGAACGCGTCGATCGTCAACCACGCGTTCCTCGGAACCTCGCCCCACGACCTGCGCGGCGTCATCCGCGGCCTGAGCAAGATCACGACGGCCCTGGAGTCCCGCGAGCGCCAGCTCCAGGACTTCGTCTCGAACTTCAACACGACGATGGCGGCGTTCGCGAGCGAGAACACGAACCTGCGCTCGACGATCCGCCTGCTTGCGCCGACGCTGGTGATCGCCAACCGGACACTGGACCACCTCAACGCGGACTTCCCGAACGTCCGAGCGTTCGCCCGCGAGATCCTGCCGGGCGTCCGTGAGACGCCGGCCACGATCAAGGCAGCCTTCCCGTGGATCGCGGAGACCCGCAAGCTGCTGAGCCGCAACGAGCTGCGCGGCGTCGTCCAGCAGCTGAGCCCGGCCACGCGAGACCTGTCCAAGACGATCAACGCCACGGTCGCGCTGCTGCCGCAGACAGACCTGTTCGCCAAGTGCCTGACGAAGGTGATCCTTCCGACGGGCGACATCAAGCTCAACGACGGCTTCCTGTCGACCGGCGTCGAGAACTACAAGGAGTTCTGGTACACGATGGTCGGGCTCGCCGGCGAGGGCCAGAACTTCGACGCCAACGGCATGATGGTCCGCTTCCAGCCCGGCGGCGGCACGCAGACGATCTCGACCGGGCCCGGCTCGCTCTCGGGCGAGGCGCTGTTCGGCCACACCACCGAGACGCCGCTGGGCAACCGGCCCGTGTACACGAACCGCCGCCCGCCGTACCGGCCCGACGTGCCCTGCTACACGCAGCCTGTACCTGACCTCAACGCCGCGCCGTCCGGCCCGGCCGACACCAACGCGCCCGCGCCTGGGACCACCGGCGAGGGCGGCGGCACGACCATCCCGGGCACCGGCATCACGCTGCCGATCGGCCGCTCCACGACGCGCTCGGCGCCGCAGGGCGGCAGCGTCACCGGCCAGCTCCTGGACCGCCTGAACCCGTTCCGCACCGTGGGGGGTGGGCGCCAGCGATGAAGAAGGCGATCCGCAACTACTCCCGCGACTTCATCGCCATCGTGCTGCTCTTCCTCGTCTCCCTCGGCGTCGGCGGCTACATCCTGGGCAACCAGCGGCTGTACCTGCCGCACTGGGTCCCGTTCGTCGGGTCGGACTTCGTCAACCGCGACCTCGTGATCCAGACGGCGCAGTCCGTCACGCCGGGCCAGGGCCAGAGCATCGCGATCGCCGGCGTCAAGGTGGGAGAGGTGGCGAAGGTCCGGCTGGTCAACGGCCAGGCAGTGATCACGATGAAGATCCGGCGCAAGTACTCGACGCTCTATCGCAACGCGTCGGCGCTGGTGCGTCCGAAGACCGGCCTGAACGACATGGAGATCGAGCTCGACCCGGGCACCGCCAGGGCGGGCCAGGCCCCCGCCAACTGGAAGGTGCCGATCAACCAGACGCTGCCGAACATCAACGGCGACGAGGTTCTGTCGGCGCTCGACGGGGACACCCGCGACTACCTGCGGCTGCTCCTGGCCGGGGCGGGCCAGGGCCTGCAGGGCCGCTCGCGCGACCTCGCGAACGCGTTCCGCCGGTTCGATCCGACGAACCGCGACATCCTGCTGCTGACCAAGGGCCTGGCCAAGCGGCGCGTGGAGATCGCCCGCTCGATTCACAACTTCAGCCTCCTCACGCAGGCCATCGGCACGAAGGACCGCCAGCTCGCCGAGCTCGTGGACGCGTCCAACGCGGTCTTCCAGGCGTTCGCCAACCAGGACTCCAACCTGCGCCAGACCCTCCAGCTGCTACCCGGCACGCTCCAGAACGCGCAGCTCAACCTCAACAAGGCCGACCGCCTCGCGCGCACGCTGGGGCCGACGCTCGGCGCGCTGCGGCCCGCCGCTCGCGCGCTCGGGCCCACGCTCCAGCAGCAGCGCCCGTTCTTCCGCGAGACGCTGCCGATCATCCACAACGACCTGCGGCCCTTCGCCCGCGCGTCCCTGCCCACGGTCAAGCTGCTGCGCCCGGCGGCGCGCGACCTCGCCGCGGCCACGCCCGCGCTCACGACGAGCTTCAAGGTCCTCAACGAGATCGTCAACGAGCTCGCCTACAAGCCCAGCGGGCAGCCCGGCTACCTCTTCTACGCGAGCTGGGCGTCGCACGACGGCATGTCGCTGTTCGCGACCGGGGACGCGCACGGCCCGATCCGTCGCGGCGTGTTCCTGACGTCGTGCTCGTCGCTCAACACCCTGAACACGATCGTCGGCGCCAACCCGAGCCTCGGCATCCTCACGACCCTGGTCAACACCGCGACCAAGGCCGAGGCGTGCCCGGGCCAGGCGGGCGCGGGCAGCGGCAACGCGCCGGGCACCGGACCGGGTCGCAGCGTCGCCGCGACCAGTGGCACGGCGAACGGGGGAGGGCGCTAGGTGCAGAAGCAGGCCCCGACCCTCGGCCGTCTCCTCGTCATGGTGGGCTTCGCGCTCTCCTGCTTCGGCCTGCTGCTGTTCCTCTGGCTCGCGTTCGGCGGGCCGATCCCGCTCTCGCCGAAGGGCTGGCGCTTCCAGACGTCCTTCGCCGAGGGCACGCAGCTCGCCAAGGAGGCCGACGTCCGGATCTCCGGGGTCTCGGTCGGCAAGGTCAAGACGATCACGACGCAGCCCAACGGGACGTCGAAGGCCGTCATCCAGCTCAACGCGAAGTACGCCCCGATCCCCAAGGACTCCAAGGCGATCCTGCGCCAGAAGACGCTGCTCGGCGAGACGTACGTCGAGCTGACGCCCGGGGATCCGAAGCAGGGCGTGCTGAAGGAGAACGGGGCGCTGCCGGGCTCCCACGTCTCGTCCAGCGTCGAGCTGGACGAGATCTTCCGGGCCTTCGATCCCAAGACACGCGACGCGTTCCGCACGTGGATGCAACAGCAGGCGCTCGCGATCCAGGGCCGGGGCTACGACATCAACGACGCGCTGGGCAACCTCTCGGGCTTCGCGGTCGACACGAACGTGCTGCTCCAGATCCTCAACGCGCAGAAGACCGACGTGCGCGGGATCGTCAACAACACCGGCTCGGTCTTCGACGCCCTGACCGCCCGTGACGGCCAGCTGCGCCAGCTGATCTCCAACAACGAGCGCGTCTTCTCGACCACCGCGGCGCGCAACCGCGACCTCGCGGACTTCTTCCGCATCCTGCCGACCTTCGAGCGCGAGGCGACGACCACGACGCAGCGCCTCGACCGCTTCGCGCACTTCGCCAACCCGGTCGTCACGCAGCTGCGGCCGGCCGCGCACGAGCTGAGCCCGACGCTCCAGCAGCTGAGCGCGCTGGCGCCGGACCTCAAGGCGCTGTTCCGTGACCTCAACCCGGTCATCACGCTGTCCAAGCGCAGCCTCCCGGCGCTCGAGCGCTTCACCGACGAGCTGCACCCGCTGCTGGCCGAGCTGGACTCGCCGCTGCGTCAGCTCACGCCGGCGCTCACCTTCATCTCGCGCTATCCCGACGAGCTGGTGGCCTTCTTCGCCAACACCGTCGCCGCGACGCAGGCGAGCGACCTCCCGGCCAAGGCCAAGGGCCCGGTCCACTACCTGCGCACCGAGAACCCGTTCAACCCGGAGAACCTCGCGGTGTATCCGCACCGCATCGGCTCCAACCGGCCCAACCCGTACGAGCTGCCCGACGCGTTCCTCAACACCGGCAAGCTGCCCGTGTACGAGGATCGCCAGTGCGGGAACGGCACTCCCACGCTGTCGCCCGGCGATGCCCAGACGCTGCTGGGCCAGCCCGTCGCGACGATCTTCGGGAAGATCACCCAGTTCGCCTTCGCCAACGCGGCGACGGGCGGCATCCCGGCGCCGCCGTGCAAGAAGCAGGGCCCCCAGCCCGGCGTGAACGCGGGGGACACCATCTTCCCGCACGTCCTTGTCGACCCCCCCGCGGCCGCCGGACGCAAGAAGTAGCCGCATCTGCGCCCCGCTGCCAGGGCGACGGATAGCCTGAGGGGGTGGACGGGGAACCATTTCGCCGCCTGGTCGCCTGGGTGGCGCGAAGGCCGGCCGCAGTCATCGGCGCCGTCGTGGCGCTGTCGGTGGCCGGCGGGCTGTTCGCAGCGCTGACGCTGCACCCGACGGCGGCCACAGACACGCTCGTCGGGCGCGGCACCGACACCTACAAGGCCACGCAGCGCTACCACGACCGCTTCGGCGACGACTCGGTGGTCGTCCTCGTGCGGGGGCCGCTGCCGCGCCTGGTGCTCACCCAGGACATCGAGCGCCTGCTCGGGCTCGAGGGCTGCCTCTCGGGCAACGCGCCGCCCGGCGTTACGCCGCGTGGCGGCTTCAACGGGCCGTGCGCGCGCCTCGCGCGCGACAAGCCGGTCCAGGTGGTCTACGGGCCGGGCACCTTCATCAACGAGTCGGTCCGCCAGATCTCCGACCAGTTCACCGCCCAGTCGCAGGCGAAGGCGGCGCAGGCGCAGCGTGTCGCCGACGCGGCCTACCGGCTCGCGCGCGGCAAGGGCTTCGGCGTCGCTGCGGCCCGCAAGTACGCCGCGCAGGCCAAGCAGCTCGTCTACGCGCAGTTCACGCGCGACGTCCTCCAGCTCGCGCTGCGCTACGGGCTGCGCTCCCCGCCGCGCCTCAACGACCCGACGTTCGTCTCCACGCTGGTCTTCGACGCGACCAAGCCGACCGGAACGCCGAAGTCCCGCTTCGCCTACCTGTTCCCGACGCGCAACTCCGCGGTCGTCCAGGCCCGCCTGAAGCCCGGTCTCTCCGATGCGCAGCGCGACCGCGCGATCTCGGAGATCCGCGCCGCCGTGCGAATGCCCGACTGGCACCTGCGCAACGGCGAGAGCTACCTCGTCACCGGCGCGCCGGTGCTGGTCTCGGACATCAGCGGCACGATCAGCCACTCGCTCGTCGTCCTGCTGATCGCGGCGCTGCTCATCATGGCCGCGACGCTCGCGATCGTCTTCCGCGCGCCCCTCCGGCTGCTGCCCCTGGGCATCGCCCTGTGTGCCGCCGCACTGACCTTCGGGGCGCTGGCCGTCGTCGGCGCGCCGCTGACGATGGCGACGATCGGCGTCCTCCCGGTGCTCATCGGGCTCGCCGTGGACTACGCCATCCAGTACCAGTCGCGCTGCAACGAGGAGGGTGACGTGATGCGCGCGGCGACGGTGGGCGCGCCGACCATCGCGACCGCCGGCGCGGCCACCGCCGCGGGGTTCCTCGTCCTCGTGCTCTCGCCGGTGCCGATGGTGCGCGGCTTCGGCCTGCTGCTCGTCATCGGAATCGGGCTCGCCCTGGCCTGCGCGCTGACGGTCGGCTCGGCCGTGCTGCTGCGCGCGCGGGGCGTCGCCGCGGATGGGTCACCGCGCCCGCGGCGGTCGCCCGCGGCGCTCTCGGCCGCCTGGCGGGGAGCCGAGGACCTGCTGGCCTCCAACCGCGCGTCGATCGCGCTGCGTCGCGCCGGCAGCGCGACCGGCGCCCGGGTGCTCGGCGTGGCGGTGCGCGACCCGCGCCGGGTGGTGCTCGTGGGTCTCGTCCTGGCCGTCGCCGGGTGGGGCCTGGACACGCAGACGCGCGTGGAGTCCAACATCCAGAAGCTCGTGCCCCAGAGTCTCGGCAGCCTGAAGAACCTCAAGGCGCTTCAGGAGTCGACGGGGGTGGGCGGTGAGATCGACGTCACGGTCCAGGCCAAGGACCTGACCGACCCGCGGGTGGTGGGGTGGATGTCGGACTACCAGCAGGGGCTGCTGCGGCACTATGGCTACAGCGACACCCGCGGCTGCGGGCACGCGACCCTGTGCCCCGCGTTCTCGCTGCCCGACCTCTTCCGTACGACGGGCGCCCATCCGTCGAAAGCGGCGATCAACGCCCTGCTCGACGCCGTCCCGCCGTACTTCTCCCAGGCTGTCATCACGAACGACCGCACGGTGGCGACGCTGGCGTTCGGCATCCGTCTGATGCCGCTCAGCAAGCAGCAGGACGTGATCGACACGATGGCGTCGCAGCTGCACCCGCCGCCAGGCGTGAAGGCCGAGCTGGCCGGGCTGCCCGTGCTGGCGGCCGCCGCGAACGCGAAGGTGTCGTCGAGCTGGCGCCGGCTCGGCACGCTGCTCGCGGGGCTGCTGGCCGTGGCGCTCGTGCTGCTGCTCGCCTTCCGGTCGTCCGCTCGCGCGCTCGTGCCCCTCGTCCCGATCGCGCTGGCGACGGGCTGGTCGGCGCTCATCCTGTTCTGCGTGCGGATCCCGCTGAATCCGATGTCGGTCACGCTGGGGGCGCTGGTCATCGCGATCTCCACGGAGTTCTCCGTCCTGCTGGCCGAGCGCTATCGCCAGGAGCGCAGGGCCGGCCACGGCGAGCGTGAGGCGCTCGAGCGCACGTACCGCTCGACCGGTGCGGCCGTGATCGCCTCGGGCACCACGGCGATCGCGGGCTTCGCCGTCCTCGTGATCTCGGACATCGCGATGCTGCGCAACTTCGGGATCGTCACCGTCATCGACCTGGCCGTGTCGCTGCTGGGCGTGCTGATCGTGCTCCCGTCGGTGCTCGTGCTGGCCGGGCGCGGCGAGCTCGTGCTCCCGAGCCTGTCCCGGCTGCGGCGGGCGCGGGCCGTGGCGTGAGCGACTCCGGCCGCGGGCCCCTCGACTTCCCCGACGACGAACCGCGCCGCTCGCCCGAGGGTCTGAGCATCGAGGAGCAGGAGCGCCGCTGGGCGCACCGGCGCGACCCCGACCTCGACAAGCTGCCCGAGAGCCGGCCGGCGCGCCCGCCGGGCAGCCGCTACGGCTGGGCGGTGGGGGTCCTGGCGTTCATCGCGCTTGCGTACATCACGATCAACACCTTCCGCTCCCAGCACATCTCCTCGACGGGCCTGAAGGC
>DAINCW010000050.1:0-13694 GCA_036732205.1 Solirubrobacteraceae bacterium
CGCTCGAGCCGATCCCCGACGAGCTACTCGGCGAGGCGCTGCCCCCCGACACGCGCGAGACGCACGTCGCGGAGATGCGCCGGCTGCTGCACCTCGCGATGACCCGCGCGCGCAAGTCCGTGGTGCTGGCGTACGCCGCCAGCTCCGAGCGCCACGCGGTCCAGCCGGCATCGCCGTTCATCGAGGAGGCGCGCGCCGCGATCGGCGGCGAGTGGGTTCAACGCGACGAGGAGCTCTTCGGCCCGGCCGAGACGCTGCACTCGACGTTCCGCATGATGCGCGACGAGCTCTCAGACCAGGTGCAGCGCGTCGGCGGCCGGCTCGGCGAGCTGCGCTTCGACACGGACCTCGACGTCTCCCACGCGGTCGTGCGCCTGATGGAGCTGCTGAAGATGAGCGCGCTGCTGGCGCGGCCCGGCGGCATGACCGTGGCCGACGCGCTGCCCGACGTCAACGCGCGCCTGCTGTCCGCGGCCACGCCCGAGCAGCGCGACATCTTCCTCACGAGCGCCCTCGACGACCTGCTGCTCGACTCCGAGCGCGACGACCGCCAGCGGGCGGTCTCCGTCGCGCGCCGCTCCGAGCCGTCGCTCGAGGCGTTCCTGCCCAAGCGCGGCGACGGCCTGGTCCTCAGCGCGTCGGACATCGACACGTACAGGACCTGCCCGCTGAAGTACAAGTTCGCGCGGGTCTTCCGCATCCCCTCGGAGCCGACCCTGAACCAGCGCTTCGGCATCGTCGTCCATCAGGTGCTCGAGCGCTGGCACGCGGGCGGAGGGCGCAACCTCGCCGACATGCACGGGCTGCTGGACTCCGCGTGGCGCCGGGGCGGCTTCGGGGACTCCGAAGAGGAGCGCCAGCTGCGCGAGAAGGCGGCGTCCGCGCTCGCTCGGTACCTCGACCGCGTGCGCGACGAGGACGGCGAGCCCACGTGGTTCGAGCGCCCGTTCTCTTTCCACCTCGGCCCGCACACGCTGCGCGGGCGCGTCGACCGCGTCGACCGCCTGCCCGACGGCGGCTACGAGCTCATCGACTACAAGACCGGGCGGCCGAAGTCCGCCGCCGCGCTGCGCGAGGACGTGCAGCTCTCGCTGTACGCCGTGGGCGCGCGCGAGGCGTGGCAGCTGGACGCCGCGCGGCAGGCCTACCTCTACGTGCTGGACGACCAGAAGGTCGAGGTCCCGACGGAGGACATCGACCCGGCGTGGATCACCGAGACCGTGCTCGAGGTCGCCGACGGCATCCTCGGGCAGGGCTTCGAGCCCCAACCCAGTTACGCTGCCTGCTCCGTCTGTGACTATCGGATCGCATGCCCAGCAGCAGAGAAATGACCCAATGGCCCCCGCCGCTTCTCTCGGAGCGGCCGCCCGAGCTCCAGATCGTGCTCGCGGTTGTCGTGCCCGCCCTCTACGGGTTGATCTGCGGGATCCTGCTCAGTGTCTCCGGCGGCGCCTACCTGATCCTGTCGCTGCTGGGCATCGCCGGCGGGATCGCGGCGGGCTTCGACCACGCCACGCCTGGCGAGGGCGCGCTGCGCGGCATCGCCGGCGGGTCGCTGTTCGGCACGCTGATCCTGCTCGGCCACGCGCTCGTGGGCGGCAAGGCGAAGGTCGACCTGCCCAACCCGCACGTCGTGCTGCCCATCGCGACGACGATCCTGGCGATCGCCTTCGGCGCCATCGGCGGCGCCCTGCGGGCGCGGCGCATCCGGGCGGCCAACCCGCCGCCCGTCGCCCTGTAGGGCCTGGCTGTCTGCCGCGCGGCGTCGGTGAGCGCCCCTTCGGGCGCGACGAACGGCTGGCATCGAGGGGTGAGGGAGGCCACTCGTCCCGGGCCGCGGACGATGCTCGCGCGACCGATTGGTACCTGGGGGTTGCATACCAACCCGTAGGCACCAATCCCCGAAAACTCATCCCTCGCCGGCCGCCGTTCGTAGCGCCCGAAGGGGCGCTCACGAACGCGACACGGCAGACCCGCCGTGCCCTCGCCGCGGCGCCCTCGCCCTAGCCCTAGCCCGCCGGACCCTCGCCGCCGGGCCCGCCGCGCTGGCGCAGGAAGCGCTGGAACTCCCGCGCGATGACGTCGCCCGACGGCAGCTCCCTCGGATCGGCGTCCTCGTCCTCCTCGATCGCCGCCTGCTCGAGGCGATCGACGAAGGCCTGCACGTCGGGATCGGACTGCACGGCCATCGACACCTGGCGCTCGTAGTCCGATGCGGCGTTCTCCAGCTCCGAGGCGTCGACCGTGACACCGACCAGGCCCTCGAGCTTGCGCACGAGCGCGAGCGCGGCCTTGGGGTTCGGCGCCGCGGCCACGTAGTGCGGGACGCTCGCCCACAGGCTCGCCGACGGGATACCGGCCTCGGCGCAGGCGGCGTGCAGGACGCCGGTGATGCCCGTCGGGCCCTCGTAGGAGGCCGACGACAGGCCGAGGCGATCGACGAGCGCGTCGTCGGACGCGAGGCCGGTGATGTTCACCGGGCGCGAGTGCGGGACGTCGGCCAGCAGGGCACCGAGGGTGACCACCATCTGGACGCCGAGCGCCTCGGCGAGCTCGACGACGAGCTTGCAGAAGGTGCGCCAGCGCATCGACGGCTCGCTCGCGCTCAGGAGCACGAGGTCGCGCGGCGCCCGCGGCACCCTGGCCTCGAACAGCTCGATCTCCGGCCATGTGATCTCGCGCGTGCGGCCCTCGGTAAGCCGGATCCGCGGACGCGTGGCCTGGAAGTCGTAGAACTCCTCCGGGTCGATGTGCGCGAACCGCGTGGCGCCGAGCGACGCGCCGACGAACGTGGCCGCCGCGGAGGCGGCGTCACCGGCGTCGTTCCAGCCCTTGAAGGCGGCCACGAGGGCCGGGGCGCGGAGGCCGTCGGGACGGTAGTCCCATGTCAGGGGCTGCATCCAGATCACCGTACATCATGGCTTCGTGCCCTCAGCCGCCCTCGTCTCGGCCCGGCCTGACTGCTCAGCGGGAGTCGCTCGACGGCGGCGAGTAGTCGGTCGTGTCGCCGTTGCTGTCGGCGTAGTCGCCGCCGCCGTCGGTCGAGTCCGTCGCCGACGGGTCGGGCTCGGGCGCGTAGCAGTCGCCGAACGTCTGGGTATCGCCGTCGTCGGAGTCCGACGTGACGTTGAAGCGGCCGGCGCCCAGCGCCGTGACGTGGATCGTGTCGTCGCACGTGCTCTGGTCGTCCATCGTGTAGGTGACGTCGCAGGACGCCTCCTTGGTGGACACGCGCTCGCAGCCCGCGAGCTCGTAGTCGTCGATCTGCGTGCCGTCGGTGCCCTGCCACGAATCGGTGATGCCCGACGCGGTCTTGTCGGCCACGCGGTTGGCGCGGGTCAGCGAAAGGTGGCCGGACCTCGACGCGTCCGCGGCCGCCGCCGGAAGGGCGACGGCCGCGCTCGCGATCGCAGCAATCAGGAGTGAGCGCCGGAGAGGCACGTCCCTCTCATCGGCAGGAGCGCCCGCGACTTTCGCCGCGGGCGCCGATCGCTGGACGGGCGTCCTAGCCGACCGCGCGCGCCTGGAACGTGTGCAGCTGGCGCTCGGTGACCTCGGGCGGTCGGGCCCGGTCGCCCAGCGTCTCGCCGATGGCCGACTGCAGGCGCGACTCCACGAAGCTGTCGTACTTGTCGCGGGATTCCCACACGTCGGTGACCAGCAGGTTGCCGTCGACGTCGGTCGAGCCGTGCGCGAGCAGGCCGTCGGGCCAGTCGGCCGGGAAGTTCAGCGCCTCGCAGACTCCGTCGTAGTCGTCGAGGTTCATTCCGTCGAACGCCATGCGGATCGCGACCGCCATAGCGGACCTCCTTGTTGTGGAAGGCCGACGCTAACGGATGTGCATGCCCGAGATCGCGCGGGCGATCACCAGGCGCTGGATCTCCGACGTGCCCTCGAAGATCGTGTAGATCTTCGAGTCGCGGTGCATGCGCTCCACGGGGAACTCCCGCGTGTAGCCGTTGCCGCCGAGGATCTGGATCGCGCGCTCGGTCGCCCACACGGCCACCTCGCCCGCCTTCAGCTTGCTCATCGAGCCCTCGGCGTTCTCGAACGTCTGCCCCGTGCGGCCCATCCATGACGCGCGCCACACGAGCAGGCGCGCGGCATCGATCTCCATCTTCATGTCGGCCAGGGCGAATGCGATCGACTGGTTGTCGATGATCGGCCGGCCGAACTGCTCGCGCTCCTTGGCGTAGTCGAGCGCGAACTCGTAGGCCGCACGCGCGATCCCGATGGCCTGGGCGCCGACGGTCGGCCGGGAGGCCTCGAAGGTCTGCATCGCGGCCTGGCTCTTGCCCCGCTTGCCCTCGCGGGCGCGGGCGAGGCGCTCCTCGAGCTTCTCGTAGCCGCCCAGCAGGCACTCCTCGGGGATCCGGCAGTCGTCGAGGTGGACGTCGGCGGTGTGCGAAGCGCGCAGGCCGTGCTTCTTGACCTTCGTGCCCTGCGCGATGCCCTCGGTGCCCGGCGGGACGACGAACGCAGCCTGGCCGCGCGAGCCGAGCTCGCGATCGACCGACGCGACGACAACGTGGACGCCGGCGATGCCGCCGTTGGTCGCCCACGCCTTCTGACCGTTGAGGACGAACTCCTTGGCCGCGGCGTCGTACTTCGCCGTCGTGCGCAGCGAGCTGACGTCCGAGCCGGCGTCGGGCTCGGAGACACAGAAGGCGGCCACCTGGGGCTCGTCCTGCGTGCCGAAGCACTGAGGGATCCAGAGGCCGATCTGCTCGCCGGTGCCCTGGCCGAAGATGGCGGCGACCGCGAGAGCCGTGCCCATGATCGACATGCCGATGCCCGCGTCGCCCCAGAACAGCTCCTCGTTGACGATCGGGAGCAGGAGGCCGCTCGGATCGGCGAAGAACTGCGCGAGCGCCTCGTAGCCGTAGAGGCCGATCTTCGCCGCCTCCTGGATGATCGGCCAGGGCGTCTCCTCGCGCTCGTCCCACTCGGCGGCGGCGGGGCGCATGACGTTCTCGGCGAAGCCGTGGGCCCAGTCGCGGATGTCCTTCTGGTCCTGCGACAGCTCGAGGGTGAACGGCGGCGCCTCGTCGGGCTGCGCGTTCTCGAGGACGGAGTCGGGAGTGGCGGCGGCTTCCATGACCTGGCTCTTTCTTGGACGGTGACGTTCAGATGCGACCGTTACATGGTGCCATGTAACGGTTCCGGCTATGTGCGCGGCGTCACGCTTGGCCGGGCGGGGTGGGCTGGGGCTGGGGCCCGGGCCGCAGGTTCACGGGCTTGTCGTTGACGTTGCGGTAGAGATCGCCGGCGCCCCCGGCGGCGATGCTGACCGTCGAGTTCGGCTGGATCGCCACCGAGAACACGCCGTGATCGCGGTGACGGACCACGACGGTCTTACCGTCGACGAGGAAGGCGACGGACCCGCCCAGGGCGGCCTCGGGCCGCGCCGTGATGTCGATGTCCTGCACCGCCGCCGGGTAGCCGAGCGTGACGCCGACGCGGCCGGACACCGGTGGCGTCGCCTCGCGCACGATCAGCGCACGCGACGGGACCACGGAGAACGGCGACGAGGTCAGGGTGAAGTGGTTCGCGGTGACCACGAAGCGATAGGTGCCGGGCGGCTGCGACAGCGGGACCTCCCACTGCGCCTTGTAGCCGCCGGAGTCGTCGACCACCCAGATGATCTGCAGGCCGAGGTCGTCGGTCACGTGCCGCCACCGTCGCCCGGACTGGGCCTGGATCGTGACGAACGCGTGGTCGAGCGGCATGTCGGCGCCCTTCGGCGCGCCTGTCCACGAGAACGCCGCGCGCGCGAGCCGGGCGGTCGTCGACGGCTGGGCGACCGCCGAGGCCGACGACACCCCGGTCGGGTAGGGCTGGTCGACCATCGTCATGCCGTTGATGGGGTCGTACGGGTAGGCGTCGGGCGCGGGCTGGCCGGCGACCAGCCGCTTGGCCAGGTCGACGTCCTGCTCCTGCAGGAACACGGAGGACAGGCGGCCGTAGAGCGTCGAGCCGCCCTCGTAGTGCTGCTGGTCGTACTCCTCGGGCGTCGTGAAGTACGAGATGTACTCGTTGGCCAGGCCGGAGATGACGACTCCGCGGATGCCGGACGCCTTCGTCGCGTCGAGCACGGCCTGGCGCACGCGCCGGCCCATGGCCTCGGTCATCTCGCCGGGGATCGAGACGATCATGTGGTCGGCGATGCGGACCGCCATGAGCGGCGCGCCCTTGGGGAACCCGTTGCCGGTCGTGTCACCGAAGCCGTTGATCTTGTCGCCCTGGGGCCCGTACGGCAGGCCCATGGGCGCGTGCTGGCCCTCGAGCGGGACGCCGGTGAGCTGGTAGAGCCCGCCGCGGCCCTCCTCGCTGCCGGTGAGCTGCGGCTGGCCGAACTGCGCCGACGACGCGATCGTGCCGTCGCCGACGGCCTGGCCGCAGAAGCACACGCGCGTCCAGCGGAAGTCGAGGGCCGGGGTCGTCGACATCACGGCGCCGGCGGACTTCCACGCCTTGAGCATCGCCGCGGCCTCGCGGTCGCCGACGTACTGCGCGGCCGCCGGCCCGCCGCGGTGCAGTCCGGCCGAGATGTCGCCCTCGTCGGTGTTGCCGTAGGCGTTGACGATCTCCTGCCGCGGAGCGCCGGCCTTCACCGCGCGGGCGCGCAGGTAGCTCTCCACGTCGCGCGTCGCGGCGCCGTGGTGGTCGGCGTTGTAGAGCAGCCACGTCGCCTTGTTGACGGTGCCGTGGTCGGCGAACGTCGACCACATCCCGATCGGCACGTGGCGGCCGCGCACGAGCTTGTCCACGCGCAGCACGTTGACGTCGGGGTCGATCGTGTCCGCGTAGCCGAGCGGGTCCTGCTCGGCGTTGCCGGTGCCGTAGGGCTCGAAGATCCCATGGTTGGCGAGGTGCGCCTCGATGCTGCGGTTCTCGGTCAGCCCGAGGATCTGCGTGCCTCCCCACCCCGCCGCGGCCGGTCCCTGGTCGGCGTCCGCGCGGCGGATCGCCAGCGCCAGCCGCTTGACCATGAACGTGTAGAGCTGCGGGTCAGTGGTCAGGCTGAACTCCGTCACCGAGTCCGGTGTCGGGAAGACCGTGTTGTAGTCGGTGAAGTTGTAGAAGCCGGCCGGCCCCGCGTGGGTGTGCGACGCGGAGTCCAGGACGTTGGTCTGGTCGTAGCCCAGGTCCTTGTCGAGCTTCGCGGCGTCGGCGAGCATCCCGCCCGGGATCCCGTTGAGGTCCTCGGCGACCAGCGCGACCTTCTTCGCCCCGCGCCGCAGGACGATGACGCGCACGTAGAGCCGGGTGTTGACCCCGGTGCCCTTCGCGTCCGAGCGCACCCAACCCATGAAGTAGAAGCCGGTGGGCGGCGTGATGTCCGCGCGCCCCGCGCCCGCGTACAGCGGGTCGGCCGCGTGCGCCGACGCAGCGGTCGACAACAGCGCGACCGCGGCGAGACCGGCGAGCGTGACCCTCCTCACGACGAGCCAGCGTATCCGCCCGCCCGCGCCCGCGCGCCGAAGGCTAGGGTCCGCCCATGACCACCGTTCGCGACGCCACGTTCGACCTGTTCCGCGCGCGCGGGATGACGACGATCTTCGGCAACCCCGGCTCGACCGAGCTGCCGATGCTCGGCGAGTTCCCCTCGGACTTCACGTACATCCTGGGACTCCAGGAGGCGGTGGTGATCGGCATGGCCGACGGCTTCGCGCAGGCGTCCGGGCGCGCGGCGCACGCGAACCTCCACACGGCGCCCGGGCTGGGCAACGCGATGGGCGCCATCTTCAACGCGCAGGCGAACAAGTCGCCGGTGCTCGTGACCGCGGGCCAGCAGGTGCGCGCGCACATCACGATGAACGCAAATTTGACGAACCGCGACGCGATCCGCGTGCCGCACCCCTACGTGAAGTGGAGCTACGAGCCGCCGCGCGCCGAGGAGGTGCCGATGGCGATCGCCCGCGGCATCCATCACGCGTCGCTGCCGCCCGAGGGCCCGGCGTTCGTGTCGCTGCCGATGGACGATTGGGGCGTGGAGGTCGACGACGGCGACGTCGCGCGCTCGATCGCGCGGTCGGTCAACGGCCGCGCCGGAGCCGATCCCGAGGCCGTGAAGGCGCTGGCCCGCCGGCTGGAGTCCGCGAGCAACCCGGTCCTCGTCGCCGGGCCCGACATCGACGCCAGCGGCGCGTGGGACGCCGCCGTCGCGCTGGTCGACAGGCTCCGGCTGCCGGTGTTCGCCTCCCCCGCGCCGGGCGGCGGGCGCATCGGGTTCCCCGAGAGCCATCCCGCGTGGCGCGGCGTGCTCCCGCCCGCGATCGGCCCCGCGGCCCAGGCGCTCGAGGGCTACGACCTCGTGCTGGTCGCCGGCAGCTCGGTCTTCCCCTACTACCCCTACATCCCGGGGCCGGCGCTGCCGGAGGGCACCGAGCTCATAGCGATCACCAACGACCCCGACGAGGCGGCGCGCGCGCCGATGGGCGATGCGCTCGTCGCCGACGTCCGCCTCACGCTCGAGGCGCTGCTAGCGGAGGTCGGCGAGTCCGACCGGACCGCCCCCGAGTCCATGGGCGACCCGCCGCCGGTCGAGGAGAGCGATCCTCTCAGTCCGTCACTCGTCCACTCGGTCCTCAATGACGTGTTTCCCGACGACGGCATCGTCGTGCTGGAGTCGCCGTCGAGCACGCTCGCGCTGCGCAACCGGCTGCGCATCTCGCGCCCGGGCTCGTACTTCTTCGGCGCGGGCGGCGGCCTGGGCTTCGGGCTCTCGGCGTCGATCGGCGTGGCGCTCGCGCAGCCGGATCGGCCGGTCGTCTGCGTGCTCGGCGAGGGCTCCGCGCAATACGCGATCACCGCGTTCTGGACCGCCGCCGCGTATCGCGTGCCCGTGACCTTCCTCGTGCTGCGCAACGAGGAGTACGCGATCCTCAAGTGGTTCGCCGACGTCGAGCAGGTGGAGAACGCGCCTGGTCTTGACCTGCCCCGCCTGGACGTGTGCGCGACGGCCTCCAGCTACGGCGTTCCTGGCAAGCAGGTGTCGGGCAGCGAGGAGCTGCGCGAGGCGCTGAAGGCCGCGCTGGCCTCCGACGGGCCGGAGCTCGTCGAGGTGCCGGTCACGCCGGGCATGGCGCTCTTCTAGATGGCGGCGACCGTGGCGCCCCCGGTCGCGGACGCCGCGGAGGATCGCGCGCCCGACGAGCTGGCCGCGGGGACGCCGCAGCCGCTGCGCGGTGAGCTCGAGGAGCTGCTCGGCGCCGACCGCGTGCTGCATCGCGTGCTCGACCTCGTGCGCTACGCCTCGGACGCCAGCCCGTACCGGCTGTTCCCGAAGGCCGTCGTCATGGCGCACGACGCACAGGACGTCGCGAAGGTCTTCGCCTACGGCCGGCGCACCGGCATCCCGGTGACGCTGCGCTCGGGCGGCACGAGCCTCAACGGCCAATCGCAGGGCGACGGCATCCTCGTCGACGTCCGCAGCCACTTCCGCGGCATCCGCGTGCTCTCCGACGGCGCGCGCGTGCGCGTGAAGCCGGGCACGGTGCTCGCGCACGTCAACCGCGCGGTGGCGAAGTACGCGCGGCGCATCGGGCCCGACCCCGCGTCGACGGACTTCGCCACGCTCGGCGGCGTCATCGCGAACAACTCCGGCGGGATGCGCTGCGGAGTCGTCCACGACTCGTACTCCACGCTGCGCTCGCTGACGTTCGTCCTTCCTTCCGGCACGACGATCGACACCTCCGATCCCGATGCGGCCCAGCGCTTCGCCGAGGCCGAGCCGGAGCTCGCGCAGGGGCTTGCCCAGATTCGCGACGAGATCCGCGCCGACGCCGAGCTGAGCGAGCGCATCGCCAGGAAGTTCGAGATCAAGAACACGACCGGGTACCGGTTGTGCGCCTTCCTCGACGCCGACGAGCCCGTCGAGATCTTCCAGCGGCTGCTGGTGGGGTCGGAGGGCACGCTCGGGTTCGTCGCCGAGGCCGAGATGGACACCGTCCCGCACGGCCGGCTGACCAGCACGGGACTGCTGTTCTTCAACGACATCGATGCGGCGGCGGAGCCGGTGGCCCGGCTCGTCGAGGCGGGCGCGACCGCGGTCGAGCTGATGGTGAACCTGACGCTGATCGCCGCCTCGCACGTCCTCCCCGGGGTTCCCGAGCGCTGGCAGCAGCTCCCGCCGGAGGGTGCCGCCCTGCTCGTCGAGATGCGCACCGACGACGCCTCCGAGATCGACGACCTGGAGCGCCGCGCGATGAGCGCGGTCGAGGGCTGCGAGCTGCACGAGCCCGCGCGCTTCACGCGCGATCACGACGAGACCGAGCTCTACTGGTTCGTCCGCGAGGGGATGCAGGGCTTCGTGGGCCAGGCACGCCCGCAGGGCTCGCAGATGCTCATCGAGGACGTCTGCGTGCCGCCGGCACGGATCGCGGAGTCGGCGCGCGACATCCAGGCGCTGCTGGGCAAGCACGGCTTCCTGCAGGGGGTCGCCGGCCACGCGTCCGCCGGCAACCTGCACTTCATCCTGACCGCGGCGCTCTCCGAGCCCGCCGAACGCGAGCGCTACGAGGCGTTCATGGGCGAGCTGGTCGACCTGATCGTCGATCGCTACGACGGCTCGCTGAAGGCCGAGCACGGCACCGGCCGCAACATGGCGCCGTACGTGGAGCACGAGTGGGGTGAGAAGGCCACCGAGCTGATGTGGCGCATCAAGCGCCTGGCCGACCCCGACGGCGTGATGAACCCCGACGTCCTGTTGAGTCGAGACCCGGGCGTCCACCTGCGCGCGCTCAAGTCGACGCCCGCCATCGAGGACGCCGGCTTTGCGAACCGCTGCATCGAATGCGGGTTCTGCGAGCCGGTGTGCCCCAGCCGCCACCTCACGACCACGCCGCGCCAGCGCATCGTGCTGCGCCGCGAGATGGCGCGCCAGCCCGAGGGCTCGCCGGTCCGCGCCGCGCTGGTGGAGCAGTACGCCTACGACGGGATCGAGACGTGCGCCGCCGACGGCTCGTGCAAGCTCGCGTGCCCGGTCGGGATCGACACCGGCAAGCTGGTCAAGCACCTGCGCGCCGAGGCGCAGCCGAAGCGCAGCGAGCGCGGCGGGCTGCGGATGGCCAAGCGCTGGGCGACGGTGGAGCGCGCCGCGCGCGTCGGGCTGCGAGCCGGCGGCGCGGCGGCGCGCGTGACCGGGGACGGATCGGTCGCGGCGGTGACCGGGCTCGTCCGCAAGGTCGCCGGCGCGGAGCGCGTGCCGCGCTGGACGTCTGCGGTGCCGCGGGCGGCGCCGGGGAAGCTGCCGGCGACCCAGCGCGAGGGCGCCGCCGCGGTCTATCTGCCGGCCTGCATCAACCGGATGTTCGGGACGTCGCGAAAGGACGGCAACGCGCCGTGGACCGTCGCCGCGCTCGTCGAGGTCTCGGCGCGCGCGGGCGCGCCGCTGTGGATCCCGCCCGACGCCGCGGGCCACTGCTGCGCGACGCCGTGGAGCTCCAAGGGCCTGCGCGAGGGCCACGCCTGGATGTCCGCTCACCTCGCCGAGGCGCTCGTGCGCTGGACCGACGGCGGCGCGCTTGAAGTGGTCATCGACGCCTCCTCGTGCGCCCACGGGATCACCGAGGAGGTGCCCGACGTGCTGGACGAGGCGACGCGGGAGCGCCTCGGCGCGGTGGCGGTGATCGACGCCGTGGCGTGGGCGCGCGAGCGCCTGCTGCCCGAGTTGGAGGTGCGCCACCGTGTCGCCTCGGTGGCGGTGCACCCGACCTGCTCGACGCGCCACGAGGGACTCACGGGCTCGCTCCAGGCGCTGGCCGAGGCGCTGGCAGACGAGGTCGTCATGCCGATGGCGGCGACGTGCTGCGGCTTCGCGGGCGACCGCGGCCTGCTGCACCCCGAGCTGACCGCTTCCGCGACGCGCGACGAGGCCGCGGAGCTCGGAGACCGGTCCTTCGCCGCACACGTCTCGTCCAACCGCACGTGCGAGATGGGAATGGAGCAGGCGACGGGCGTCCCGTGGACGTCGGTGATCGCGCTGTTGGAGGAGGCGACGAGGCCGTAGGGCTGCCGCGGGGGGGTTGGGAGCGCCACGCGGCAGACCGCCGACGCGGCCGCCTACGCGTAGCGGTAGTCGTCCAGGGAGAAGCGCCGGCTCGCGCGCCGGGCCTGCCATGACGTCGTCGGCCGCAGGAGGGTGACCTCGCCGGGTCACGAGCCCCTTGTACCCGACAGCTCCACGGCCAGGCGCGACAGCAGCTCCTGGACCTCCGGGCGGCGGTCGGCGCTCTCGTCGGCCAGGCTGGCGTCGAGCTCCTCGCGGCGAGCCGCGATCACCTGGTCGCCGATCGCCTGACCGGTGGGCGTGAGGCCCGCCACCGGGCCATCTTCGATGACGTAGCCGTGCGCCCGCAGGTCCTCCAGGCCCAGCGCGACGCGCTCGTCGCGCAGCCCGGCCTCCCTGGCCAGCGCCAGCGTCCGCGGCAGGCCATAGCGGTCCATGCGCGCGATCAGCCACGTCGCGGGCGGGCTGAGGTCGACGCCCGCACGCTTGGCCACGCGCTCCTGGAACGCGCGGCGGTCCTCGCGGCTGACCAGGACGCCGAGCGCGCGGTCGATCTCCGCCAGCGAGTCGGCACCGCGCGGGGCCGCGAGGCTGTCCTCCAGGCCGCGGCTCGTCGTCGCACGGGCGCGCAGCGGGATCTCCCGCAGGAACCACGCCAGCACGAAGCCCGCCACCGCCACGACCGCGGCCACTCCGAAGACCGGACTGAGCGCGTACACGTAGGCGTGCTGGTAGGCGTGTCTTGCCACCGCCGGCAGCCCCGCGACCTGCCCGCCCGTGAGGCGAGCGGCGTGGCCGTGCAGCGAGTCGGCCAGGCGGCTCGAGAAGATCGCGCCGAACAGCGCGGTGCCGACCGCGCCGCCCATGCCGCGCCCGAGCGTCACCGCCGACGTGGCCGAGCCGAGCACCGCGTAGTCGACGGCGTTCTGGACGGCGAGCATCAGGACCGGCATCACCAGGCCGAGGCCCAGGCCGAGGACGAGCAGGCGCAGGGTCGCACTCTCACCGCTCGTGTGCTCGTCGAGCCCCGACAGCAGAAACAGGCCCGCCGCCATCAGCGCGGTGCCGGCGATCGGGAACGGCCGGTAGCGCCCGATGCGGACGATCAGGCGGCCCGAGGCGACCGCGGTCACCAGCAGGCCGCCCATCATCGGGATGAGCCGCAGCCCCGAGCCCGTGGGGCTCTGCGCGTGGACGGTCTGGAAGAACAGCGGCAGGAACGTGATCGAGCCGAACATCGCGAAGCCGACCATCAGCGACAGCCCGCCCGCCACCAGGAAGATCGGGTTGCGCAGCAGCCCCAGTGGGAGCACCGGCTCGGTCGCCCGGCGCTCGACGAAGACGAACAGGGCGAGCAGCACCATCCCGCCGGCAGCGGTGAGGATCGTCTGCGCCGAACCCCACGGCCACGCGTTGCCGCCGAGGCTCGTGACGAGGACGATCGCGCTCAGCCCGCTCGCCAGCAGCCCGGCGCCCAGGTAGTCGATGACGGGCCGTGCGCGGGCGGCGATGGCCGGCAGCGTGCGCCCGATGACGATCAGCGCGATCAGCCCGAACGGCAGGTTGACGTAGAAGATCCAGCGCCACGAGACGTGCTCGACGATGACGCCGCCGAGCAGCGGGCCGACGACGGCGGCCACCCCGTACACCGCGCCGAACAGCCCCTGGTAGCGCCCGCGCT
>DAINCW010000051.1:0-661 GCA_036732205.1 Solirubrobacteraceae bacterium
CCCGTAGACGGCGGGCCCCCACGAGCTCTGGCCGGCGCCCGCCGCCCCGAGTCGCAGCAGCGCATCCACGAGCGCGCCGGACTGCGGATGGAACGTCCCGCCCTGGACGGGCGCGAACGAGTCGCCCACCAGCCGCTGGACGCGGCTGAGCGCCGCACCGAACTCGGCGAGGTCGCGCTCGACGAGCGCAGGCAGCAGGGCGGTCAGCACGAGCTGGGAGATCTCCGCCGACCGCTCGGGATCGGAACGCAGGTCGGAGAACGCCGCCTCCTCGGGGCCGCCCGAGAGCCCCGGCTCGGCCGCGGGGATCACGAGCACGCACCGCCACTCGTCCGGCATCGCGTGGCGCATCAGCAACGGTGCGGGCTCGTTCGCCCCGGGACGCCGGCCGCCCTCGACGACGAAGCCTCCGAGGGCGAACGTCCACAGGCCGACCGCCGAGCGGGCGCCGCGCCCGGCCGTGCGCGCCATCGCCGCCGGATCCGGCGACTGCCCCGCCAGCGCGGACAGCGCCGCCGTCACGGCGAGCGCCAGCTTCGTGCCGGAGCCGAGGCCGGCATGCGCGGGGATCGCCTCGAGCACGCGCACCCGCGCCCCCGTCGCCAAGCCGAGCGCGTCGCGGCAGCGCTGCGCCACGGCGAGCGCGCGTTCGGCGTCCGGG
>DAINCW010000051.1:671-951 GCA_036732205.1 Solirubrobacteraceae bacterium
CGCGCTCGCCTCCACGACCACCGCCGGCCGGCTCACCGCCACCCCCAGCCCGCCGAAGCGGCGGCGCCCGTCGCCGGAGGCGTCGAGCATGCCCATGTGCAGCCGCGCGGGCGCTTCGACGCGGACCGTCGTCATCCGTCGCCGATCGCGGTGCGCACCCGCGCGACGACGCAGTCCATCGCCGCCCGCTCGCGCGGGCCGGCCGTCTTGTCCACCACGACCGTCAGGCGCGCCAGCTCGGCGCGGATCTCGTCCGCCGGCAGCCGGCGGGCGCGCGAGG
>DAINCW010000051.1:961-8147 GCA_036732205.1 Solirubrobacteraceae bacterium
CGGGAGCAACATGCACTTGCAAGCACGACACAACGGGCGCGCGAGGCGAGGATCGAGGCCTCGAGGACCGCGTGGCACGCGCGGTTGAAGCCGATGAACTCGCGGCCCGTGCCCCGGCCGACGACGCGGGTCGTCACGCGCGCCCGCGGTCCGGTCGCGTCGATCTCGTCCACCCTGACCTCGCGCCACGAGCAGGCGTCGGCGAGCACGGCACCGTCGACGACGGCCGCCGGCCGGGTCGGCGGGTGCGGATCCTCGAGCGCGGCCTGCGTGAACAGCAGGATGTCGTCGGTGAGGTTGACGACGGCCGCGCCGCGCTCCTCGAGGTTGCGCAGCGTGCGCGTCGCGCGATAGGGCTTGATGACGATCTCCTCTTCGCCCCATTCCACGCCCATCGCGGCGCAGTTGACGGTGCCGTCCGGGTTGATCGTCGTCGTGACCGTCTCGACGATCATCCCCGGAACGACTGCTCGAGCACGTCGAGCCGCACTCCTCCGGCGTGGAAGGACTGCCCGCTCTCGACGCTCACGAGGCGGACCTCGGCGGGGCTGAACAGCAGGGGATCGATCGCGTAGAAGTCCCCGTCCGCCTCCTTGAGGATCTTGCCGAACGGCTGGCCATGGTCCTCCGAGGCTGAGGAGGGGAGGCGATCGACGAGCGCTTCGAGCTCGTCGCCGGGCGCGTCGACGGTGAGCTCGACCTGGCCGCCGTAGAGGATCGCGTCGTTCGTGCGCCCGATCGCCTCCGGATCGGTGCGCGCCACCGGCGGCAGCGGACAGGTCCCGAACCCGCTGACCACCCGCCCGACGTCGAACTCGAGCTCGTGCAGCTTGTGCAGGGCGGTCTCGACGATGCGCGCGGCGATCTGGACCCCGCCGGCGAGGCTTGCCGTCGGCGCGAACAGCAGCGTGAGGTCGCCCGGCGCCACGCCGGCGCGGTCGGCGACGTACGCCGCAAGCTCCTCCGGCGGCTCGTCGCCGGTCTCGAGGCAGAGGACCGCGGCGCTCGCGCGCTCGTCGACGTCGAGGTCGTCGAACAGCTCCTCGGCGCGGATCAGCGCGCGGCCCGGCCCGCTGGCCATGGCGAAGTAGCCGTTGCGGTCGATCTTCCAGCCTGCGTACTGGGATGCCAGGCAGGCGAGCGCGGGATGGTCGGTGACGACCGTGAGCGCGGGCATCCAACGGCCTTCGAGGACGAGCGGCGCGAAGCTGACCGAGCCGAGGCCGCCCATGGTGATCTCGGCGAACCGGCGCCCCGCCTCGAGCCCGCCACGGACGGCGCTGCCGCAGTCGATCACCCGTGTCTCGTCGGGCAGCGTGCGCACTGCGACGCGCAACGCGTCGCCGTCGGCGGCGAGGCGATCCGCGAGCTCGCGTGCGCGCTGGTTGAGAGAGAGGGTCATCCAGGCGGCTCCAGGATCAGGATCTCACCACGCCTGAGCTCGACGCCGTCACCCGACCAGCGCGTGTACCGGCCCTCGATCTGTTCGTCGGTGACCGGCAGGCCGAGCGCGCGCAACCGGCGCAGGCACAGGCGCAGGAACGGCGGGCGGTACGTGCATGCCCGCCCGTAGGTGGGCAGGAGCGTGGTGGTGGTCATGGCGACGATGCTGGCGCGACGCATACCCGCCCCCGGGTGGGCTCCAACCGCCCCGAAGGCGACGATCGTGCCGGCGAGCGCGCTCAAACCCGTTGCCGCGCCGACTCGCCCGGCGACGGCGATGAGCCCGCGCCGCAGGGCGGCGCCCGCCTCCTCGCCGGCGTCTCCGTGGACGAGGATCTCGCCGCCGCGCATGCCGGCGCTCGTCCCCGCGTAGGCGCCGCCGAGCCGGTGGCCGGCGGAGCCCCACACGATCAGTCGCCCGCCTCGCATCTCGGCGCCGGCCCAGTCGCCCACGTCACCCTCGACCATGAGCTCGCCGCCCCGCATCCCCGCCCCCACGTGCGGTCCCGCGCTGCCCGCGAGCGTCAGACGGCCGCCGGTCATGCTCGCCCCGAGGCCCGCGACGCGAACCAGGTCGCCGACGACGCGGACGTCCTGCGCGCCCGCACCGGAGACGGCGAACAGCTCCCCCAGCGTCGCGCGGCGGTTGCCGTGCCAGAGCTCGAGCCGCTCGATCTCCGGCCGGCTCAGGTCGGCGAGCCGGTCGGGGCACACCGCTTCGGCGTTCAGCGGCGCCGCCGGCGCCTCGCGCAGGGTCAGCGTAAGCGTCACGGAACGAGCTCCCGCAGGTGGAAGTGATGCTCGCCGAGGCTGCCCCCGTAGTTGCCGGCCGTGATCCGCAGCGCGCCCGATCGCGCCGCCGCCTCGAGCCCGAGCCGCATCGCCTCGCGCACCGGCTCGGGCGAGAGCCCGTCGATCACGATCTCGAGCACCGACCCGACGCCGCTCGGGACCTGGCTGTCGTCGACCTGGGCGCGCAGCGTCGGGCACAGCACATGGTTCGTCGACGCCATCTGCCCCGAGTACCGCGACCCGACCTTGCTGCCGCTGCGCGCGATTCCGCCCGGGAACGGCAGGATCGCGCCCTCCACCGCGCGCATCGCGGCGGCCGCCGCCTCCGCCGCGCGCAGGGCCGTCGCCGCGTCCTCGGACAGGATGATCAGGTTCCCGCCGCCGACGCCCTGCACGATCCCGAAGCGCTCCTCGACGAGGAACTCGCCCTCCATCACGGGGATCCGCCAGTACCGCCTCCCGTCGAGCACCTTGCTCGCCTGCCAGCCGTCGCCGAAGTAGCGCAGCCGGCCCCCGACATCCACCTCGTCCTCAGCGGCCAGGCCGTTGAAGCACGCGGTGGTCGGGCAGGTGAGCACGGTCATGCCGACGCGCTCGACGAGCCGCTTGGCCAATCCGTCCGAGTCGGGTGCGAACAGCAGCGCGGAGACGCCGGGGCGCCCGTCGGGGGTCTCCGACGCGTCGAGCTCGCGCTCGATCCCCGCCTCGCACTTGCACCCGATCACCGACGTGGCAAAGCCCGTGAGCGAGCGCGCCGCGTGTCCCGCCCAGCCGGGCGTGTCGGCGGTGACCACGATCCGCGCGCCCCACATCGTGAACGCCTCGGCGAACGTGTCCTCGACCTCCGCGGCGTGGAGCCGCATCATGCCGGCGGCCCCGCAGGGACCCGCCGTGCGGGCTCGAGCAGCCACGGCTCGCTCACGGGATAGCTGTCGAACTGCACGGTGTAGCGCTCCTCGAACCGATCCCGGAGGACGTCCTCGACGGCGGGGTCGTGCGGCACCGTGACGCGCAGCAGGTCGCCCGCGAGCGCCTCGACCAGCTCGCCCTCGCGCACCACCACGCGGCCGCCCTTGATCACGTAGCGCGGCGTGGCGAACATCTCCTCGCGGTCGGCGCGCTCGTCGTAGATCGTCACGTCCGCATCGGCGCCGGCACCCAGGTGGCCCTTGTCGCGCAGGCCCAGCAGTCGCGCGGGCCCGGCGCGTGTGACGATCGCGATCTCCTCGAGCGTGTACTCACGCTCGAGGTCGTCGAGCAGCACGGTGCGCTGGATGGCGCGCTTGTTCGCCCGGCGCAGCTGCTCGTTGCGGAAGTCGCGGTCCATGAGCAGGCGAATCAGCCTCGGGTAGCTGAGGAACGAGCCGCCGTTCGGGTGATCGGTCGATAGGACCAGCCGCCACGGGTCGCGGCTGAGGAGGAACAGCTCGAGCCCGATCCCCCACTGCAGCGCGTGCACGTAGTTCTTCTCGCGATACGTGAACGGCACGATCCCACAGCCGGTCTCGACCTCTGTGTCGGCGTTCACCCACTTGCCACCCGTGATGTCCCGCAGCCGCTCGGACACGGGCGCGTCAGCGGTCATCGTCATGGCGGGCCCGAACATCACCTGCCCGACGTCGGCGCTGAACTCAGGATGAGCGCCCAGGTACTCGGCGAGGTCCGGCGCGCGTGAGCGCGGGCGCCCGCCGGGCGAGCCACCGTAGGCGTGGAACTGGAGGTGCGCGAGATGCGCGCGCCGGCCCTCCAGCGTGTGCAGCGTGTCGAGCGTGGTGCGCCAGTTGCCCGCGACGCCGAGGTTGTTGCAGTGGATATGGACGGGATGCGGGAGCCCCAGCTCGTGCGCCGCGCCGGCGATCGCTTCGATCACTTGCCTGGGCGTGACGCCGGCGACCTCGTCGTCGAGTGAGGTGACGTTGCCGTTGCCGCGCTTCCAGCGTTCGACGCCGCCCGGATTGACGAGCTTGACCCCGTAGCCGCCCGTCGCCTCCAGCCACCAGGCGATCGCGTCGCGCACGCGCGCCGGGTCGCGGCGGATCAGGTCGAACAGCGCCACGTTGTTGCCCATCAGCAGGAGGAAGGCGGCGTCGATCATCGGCGTGTCGCGAAGCTCGGCGAGGACGTGTCGCGCGGCGAGCGGCGGCGTCGCCGCCTCGACCACCGTCGTGTAGCCGAGCAGCGCGTAGCGATAACCGGTGACGAAGGTCGACGGCACGGTGCCGCCGGTGCCCGAGCGCATGACCGCGGACCGCTCGACGACGTCCCCTCGGTGCTCCTCGGGTGCCAGCCGGCGCGCGGTGTTGACCTTCGGCCCCGCGATGTGAGCGTGGATGTCGACCCCGCCCGGCATCACCACCATGCCGCGCGCGTCGATCCGCGCAGCGTGTGCGGGCACGTCCTCGACCACCTTGCCGTCGCTGAGGCAGACGTCGCGGACCTCGCCGGCCACGCCGTTGGCCGGGTCGTAGACGCGCCCACCGGCTATGCGGAGCGTCACGCCGGAGCCTCCTGTGACCGGGCAAGCCGCCCGGCGATCGCCCCGAGCACCTCGTCGTCGCTCGGACGCGAGGACGCAAGCAGCGCGCGGAGCGGGACCGGCACGCCGTCGAGCCGGTGCACGACGCCGGGCCGGTGCACCCCGGCCGCGGCGGTCGTGAACGCGACGCGCGCCGCGCGGGCCGTCGTCGTGTCGCGAGCGTCGACCGACACGACGGGGATCGCGCGCAGGCGCTCGGCGGCCTGCTGGGGCAGATGCTCGAGCGGGTCGGAGCCGACGACGAGCGCCGCGTCGGCCTCACCGCGCTCGAGCACCGCCGCCGCGCTCAGCTCGCCCGGGCTCGAGCGCGGATGCCCGCCCGCGAAGCTCACGGCCGACGGGTAGCCGGTCTGCCATGCGAGCACGTCCTCGGCGCCGGCGGCGTTCCCCTCGCAGCGGAGCGTCACGGCGACGGCGTGCGTGACCCGGCAGAGGTCCCGGACGAGCGCGTGGAGCCCGAGCGCCTCGACGTGCCCGCGCACGTGGTGCAGGATCGCTGCGTAGCGGCAGCCGCGCAGACGTGCAGCGAGGTCGGCGAGCGGCGGTTCGGGCGCGACCGGCGCCTCGCGGACGAGCGCTCGCAGCGTCCACAGCGCCTCGACGTCGCGGTTCGCCGGAAGCTCCAGGAACGTGTCGGCCTCCGCCGCGGTCGCCGTCCGCCGCTCGTCGACGACGACGAGCTCGCGGCTCGCGTCGGGAAGTCTCAGGCGCTCCAACAGCCGCGGGTGCGTCGCGACCGGGTCGGCACGCCACACCACGACGACCTCGGCGCGGTCCCGGACGTCGCCCAGCGTGGCCGTGCTCGCTCCCAGCGCCTGATACGCGAGCCCGGACGCGCCGTCGAGCAGCGGGCCGGCGGGATCGATCACCGCGCCGATCGCCTCGGCCAGCGCCACTGCGGTGCGCTGCGCCTCGCAGGTCGTCTGGCCCAGCCCGTACACGAGCGGCACGCGTGCTCGCGCCAGGATCGCCGCCGCCTCGTCGAGGGCAGTGTCCAGCCCGGCCTCGCGACCGTCGACGCGTGCGAGGGGCGGCGCGGGAGCGACGCGCTCGGTGAACCACGCGTCGCCGAGCGGACACGTGCGGATCAGGCGCTCGAGTCCGCCGTCGTCGCCGACGACCGCCGTGATGTCGTCGCACACCAGGCCACAGCCACCGCAGGTAGCGGATCGGGCGCGCGGATCGCCGGCGAGGTCATGCGACGGCATCGACGCCCACTTCGTGGAGCTCGCGGCGAAGCGCGGCGGCGCGCGCCTCCAGATCGGCGAGCACGGTCTCCGGGGAGCGTCCCGTCGCGACGAGCGTGCAGATCGGACGGCCGGCTGCGATCGGCTCCCCAGGGTGGGGCACGTCGCGGATCCCGCGGGCCGCCCACTCGCTCGTGTCCGGCACCCGCAGGTCCTCGGTCGCGAAGAGCACCGCCTTGCCGGCCGCCGCGGGCGGATCCGCCGGGGACCGGCCCGTGCCGGCAGCCGGCAGGCGTCCGGCGCACGCCTCCAGGTGCGCCGCGAACGAGCGGACGCCGTGCACGGCGTCGATCGTCTCGAGCGACGCGACCGGGCGCGGGTTGACCTCCACCACCCACGGCCGCGCGCCGTCCCAGACGACGTCCACGCCGAACACGCCGCGCAGGTCGAACGCGGAGGCCAGGTGTGCGCAGATCGCCTGGGCGGCATCGGTCAGCGCGTGCTGTTCGCGCGCCGACAACCGCGGTGGTACGACGTTCCCGCACCACATCCAGCCGCGGGCGCCGAGCGCGCGGCGCCCGATCAGCTGCTCGCTCACGCCGAGCAGAGCCGCGGAGCGTCCGTCGGCAACCGCCGCCACGGAGCACGGGAGCCCGGAGATGCGTTCCTGCACGATGACGTCGCCGGCCGGCCGGCCGCCGCGCCACTCACGCACCCCGCGGCCGCCGCCGCCGCGGATCGGCTTGCGCAGCCAGCGGCGTGCGCGATCCGCCCGCAGCGGCGCCTCCCGGGCGGAGAACGTGCGCGGGTACGCGAGCCCCGCGGTGCCCAGGGAGGCGCCGAGCACCGCCGGATCGCGCACACGCCGGAGCGTCTGCGGGGTGCAGCCGAGCAGCGTGCGTCCCGCGGCAAGCCGGGCGACGAGATCGGGGCGGTTCTCGAGCCCCGCGCCGTAGACCACGCTTTCGGCTCGGATCCGTTCAGCCGCATCGACCAGCTCCGCCATCCCTCCGCGCCCGCCGAGGTCGCGCATGATCGACACGCTCGGACACAGCCGCTGGAGGTCGAGGTCTCCGAAGCGGTCCACTGCGACGACGTCATGCCCCGCCCGCGTGGCGAGCTCGGCCAGCATGCGCGCGCTCACCGAGACGAGCAGGATCACAGGAGCCCCTCCAGCAACGCGACGAACAGGACCGCCGTCACCAGGTCGGCGGTCGTGCCGGGGTTG
>DAINCW010000051.1:8157-9753 GCA_036732205.1 Solirubrobacteraceae bacterium
CCTTCCGCGGCAGCCTGGCCCGCACGTCGCTGCGCCTCGCCGTCGTGCCGGGGTTGAGCGCGTTGCCGTCCCGCCGCAGCGAGGCGTCGAACGCCTGAAGGGCCGCCTGCCCCGCGTCGCCACGGACGCCGCCGGCGGCCAGGACCCGGGCCGCGCCGGCCGACACGCGCTCGGCGGCGCGACGACCGCGCTTGCGTGCGACGAGGGTGTCCGGGACCGCCGCGAGCAGGGCCAGGTACAGCTCGACGGTCGCGGGGCGCGGCCCCAGCCCGTCGTCGAGCGCGCCCGCGAGCGCCGGGAGCCCGAGCTCGAAGGTCACGGCATAGCCGGTCGCGTACTCGGCGGCGACCGAGTCGCGGTCGGCCGCAGCCGCCATCGCCTCGCGCAGGGCGATGGTGGGCGCGGCGCGCACGTCGTGCTCGACGGGCTGGTCGAGGCCACCCGCCCCGGCCGTGCGGATGGCCGCATAGGCGGCTCGCGCGTCGTCCAGCGTGAGGGCGCCCAGCACCTCCTCCGCGCGCTCGCGCAGCGTCCCTCCGAGCAGCGCCGCACGCGCGAGCGGCGCCGTCAGCAACGCGATGCCCAGATTCGTGTTGGCGCCGGCGACGCGGCGCGTCGCGCGCACCGCTGCGAGCACGGTGTCGCCGACGCCCCGCTCCGCTGCCCGTCCGAGCTCCGGCCCCAGCGCGATCGCGCTGCGCAGCATGTCCACATAGGAGGTGTCCGCGAAGTCGTGGCGGGGCGTGATGTTGCCCGGCTTCTCGGCGGTCGCCTCGAGCACGCACGCCAACTGCGCGGCACCGGCGACCGCCTCCGCGCTCCGGCAGGCTCCCGCCCCGGCAGCCGAACTGCCTCGCCGAGCCTGCTTGACCTCCATTCGCGCAATCGTATAGCTTGCTGCCCGGCACAAGACCGGCATCAGGGCTGCCGTACGCTGTCGCGGCGGCCTGCCGATGATCACGGAGGAGAGGCGCGTATGGCGAGTCCCTTTATGGTGGGCGAGTCCCTGGTAGGGGAGGGCAACGAGGTCGCTCACATCGATCTCCTGATCGGGTCGAAGGGCGGGCCGGTCGGCCAGGCGTTCGCGGCCGCCCTGCTCAACCAGAAGGAGGGGCACACGAACCTCCTGGCGGTGGTCGCGCCCAACCTGCCGGCCAAGCCCGAGACGCTCATGGCCAACAAGGTGACGCTCAAGGGCGAAAAACAGGTGGGGCAGATGTTCGGGCCGGCGCAGGCGGCGGTCGCACGCGCGGTCGTCGACTCCGTGCGCGAGGGCGTCATCTCGGAAGACCAGGTGGAGGACCTCTGCGTGATCGTGGGCGTCTTCATCCACTGGGAGGCGACCGACGACAAGAAGATCTTCGACTGGAACTACCAGGCCACGAAGGAGTCCATCGCCCGCGCCCTGAGCGGCGAACCCACCATTCAGGAGATTCTCGACGGGGAAGCCGAGGCGCGGCACCCGTTCGCCGGGGGAACCGAGGGGTAGCCACGCCCGACCGGACGCCGCAGCCGTGCGAGCCCCGCCTCGACGGGGCCCGCACGGTCGTCACCGGGAAAGCCGATCGCCGGGTTGACGCATTCGTGGAGCGCTAC
>DAINCW010000051.1:9763-13501 GCA_036732205.1 Solirubrobacteraceae bacterium
CGGGGCCCGCCCGGTCGTCACCGGCGGGAGCAGCGGCATCGGCGCCGGGATCGCCAAGGCGTTCGCCGGCGCCGGCGCGACCGTGCTCGTGACGTTCCGCCGCAGTGAGGCGGCCGCGCTCGCGGTCGCCGACGGCATCGCGGCACGGGGCGGGCGCGCGCTCGTCGCGCGCGCCGACCTCGGTACGCGCGCGGGCTGCGAGGCGCTCGTCGCGGAGGCGCGCGAGCGACTGGGCGGCCTCGACGTGTGGGTCAACAACGCCGGCGCCGACGTACTCACCGGGAACGCGGCCGGCTGGGACTGGGAGCGAAAGCTGGACCTCCTGCTCGCCGTCGACGTCAAGGGCACCATCGCATGCTCGTACGCGGCCGGCGCCGTGATGCGCGAGCAGACCGGCGGCGGCGCGATCGTGAACATGAGCTGGGACCACGTCACGAGCGGCATGGCCGGTGCCGATCCCGAGGTGTTCAGCGCGGTCAAGGGGGGCGTGCTCGCCTACAGCAAGAGCCTGGCGCGTGCTCTCGCCCCGTCGGTGCGGGTCAACGTCCTGTGCCCAGGCTGGATCGAGACCGCGTTCGCGCAGCATGCCGACGCCGAATTCCGGCGCTCGGTGGCCGAGTCGACGCCGCTGCGCCGCTGGGGGACTCCGGCCGACGTCGCCGAGGCGGCGCTGTATCTGGCTTCGCCGGCCGCGGCATTCATCACCGGACAGGCGATCAACATCAACGGCGGCCTTGTGATGTAGTGCGCCTGAAGGAGGCGGTCGCCCATGGCCACAGAGGAAAAGCTCAAGCCCTACTCCGACGAGGAGGTCGAGGCGAAGATCGTCGAGGACGGCCTCGACGGCTGGTATCTCGACGGGAGCTGGCTGAGACGGAAGTACAGTACCGACGGGTGGCCGAGCACGCTGATGCTCGTCAACACCGTCGGCTACCTCTGCGAGGCGGCGTGGCACCACGCCGACCTGGCGGTCACGTGGGGCAAGCTCTGGGTGAAGCTGAACACGCACTCGAGCGGCGGCATCACCGACAAGGACTTCGCCCTCGCGCGTCAGATCGAGGACGCCGTGCTGTGGCGTCCGGCCGCCGACAGCCCGCTGGAGGGCACGCCGAACAAGTTCGTCTTCAGCAAGGGCACGCGCTAGACGCGGGGCGTTGTCCGAGCGGCTGCTGTTCGTGACCGGCAAGCTCGCGGCGCCCGCGCTGCGGGACACGTTGGGCCGCGCCGACCTCCCGTTCGACTACGACGTCGCAGTCATGAAGATCACGGTGGCCGCGCTGATGACCACCGACTGGATCGCGCGCTTCCTCGACGTGCCGGAGGCGGTCACGGGCATCATGATCCCGGGGATGTGCGAGGGCGAGATCGACGTCCTGAGCGAGCGCTTCGGGGTCCCGGCCGACAAGGGTCCCGCGGACCTCAAGGCGCTCCCGAGCTGGTTCGGGCAGGCCGACGCGCGCTCAGGCTACGGAGAGCGCGACATACGAGTGTTCGCCGAGATCAACCACGTCCCGCGCCTGGATCGTGACCGCATCCTGGAGTTGGCCGAGTACTACCGCGACGCCGGCGCGGACGTGATCGACCTCGGGCTCTCGCTCGGCCGCGACTGGCTCCGCGACGGGCCGGGCGTGATCGCAGAGCTGCGCGCCGCCGACTTCGAGCTGAGCATCGACACGCTCGATCCCGACGAGATCCTGATGGCCGACGAAGCCGGCGTGCAGTACGTGCTCAGCCTGAACGGCTCGAACCGGCACCTCGCCGAGCGCCTGTCGGCGACCCCGGTGCTGATACCGGACACGCCCGAGGACCTCGACAGCCTCGACGCGACGATCGCCGCCCTCGAACGGCTCGGCAAGCCGTACCTCGTCGACCCGATCATCGAGCCGATCGGCATCGGGTTCGCGGCGAGCCTCGGCCGCTACCTCGAGGTCCGCCGGCGCCATCCGGACGCGGAGATGTTCATGGGGATCGGCAACCTCACCGAGCTCACCGAGGCCGACACCACGGGGGTGACCGCGCTGCTCATCGGGTTCTGCCAGGAGCTCGGCATCCGCAACGTCCTCACGACCGAGGTCATCGAGTGGGCGCGCGGCGCCGTGCACGAGGCCGTCCTCGCAGCGCAGCTCATGCACTTCGCCCACGCGCGCGGCACGCCCCCGAAGCACATCGACGGCCGGCTGCTCACCGTCAAGGACGAGGAGTTCCGTCCGTATGCGGAGGCCGAGCTGCGGGAACTGCATGAGCAGGTCACGGATCCGAACTTCCGGATCTTCGTCGACGCCGACTGGATCTACGTCTTCAACGCCGAGCGCTTCGTCAAGGGCACGGACTTCAACGAGATCTTCGACCAGCTCGGGGTCGACGAGGCAACGCACGCCTTCTACCTCGGCAAGGAGCTGATGAAGGCCACGATCGCACGCGCCCTGCGCAAGAACTACCGCCAGGAGTCCCCGCTCGACTGGGGATACATGACGTTCGTCGAGCCGCGCCGCGAGCGCGTGCGGCTCACAGGGCAGCGCACGAGACGCGCCGCCGGGGAGGAAACGTGAAGAAGATCCTGATCCAGCTCGACACCGACGAGCACCCGAGCACATTCGACGCGATCGTCGCCTATGACGCCGACGTCGACGAACTGCTCCGGTACGGGAGCATCGAGCCCGACGCGGTGCGGAGCCTCGTGCAGTCGGCGTTCTTCACGCGTGGCCCCAAGGACCTTGCCACGCTGGCGGTGTGGGTTGGCGGCTCGAGCGTGGGCGCCGGCGAGGAGGTGCTGGCCGCGGTCGAGAAGGCGTTCTTCGGCCCGTTCCGCGTGTCGGCGATGCTCGACTCCAACGGCTGCAACACGACCGCGGCGACCACGGTCGCGCGACTCGCTCGCGAGATCGACCTGAAGGGACGCCGCGTCGTGATCGTGGGCGCGGGCGCCGTCGGCCTGCGTGCGGCCGCGCTCCTGATCGCGGAGGGCTGCGAAGTCACGGTGTCGGGGATCCCGGCCGCGCGCTTCGGCGACAAGCCCTATCGCCGCGCGCGCGGCCTGGACGTCGCGGAGGAGCGCGGCATGGACATGGTCGAGCCCGCCGACGACGAGGAGCTCGCCAAGCTCCTCGACGGCGCCTCGCTCGTCCTGGCTGCCGGTCCCGCGGGCGTCGAGTTGCTGCCCGCCGCGGTGTGGCGCAAGATCGACTCGATCGAGGTGCTCGCCGACTTCAACGCGGCCGAACCGCTCGGGATCGAGGGCACCGAGGCCCAGGACGACTTCGCCGAGCGCGACGGCAAGCGCGTACTCGGAGCCCTGGCGATCGGGGGTCCCAAGATGAAGGTTCACAAGGCGTGCGTGCGGCGCCTGTTCGAGTCCAACGATGTGATCCTGGACGTCGACGGCGTCCACGACATCGCGAAGGGGCTGCTCACCTGACCCGGACGCAGGTACGCGGTCCGCGCGTCGCCGGCGTCGATCCCGGCACCGTCTCCTTCGAGGTCTGCGCGCTCAACGGCGGGCTGCCGCTGATGGAGGAGAGCTTCCCCTCCCTGGAGCTCGGAGCCGACCCCACGCCCCTCATCGACACGCTCCGCGCCTATGCGCCCTTCGATCTCGTGCTCGGTCCTGCCGGGTACGGCCTTCCGCTCGTCCCGGCCGCAGAGGTCGGCGAGCGCGAGCTCGCGCTGATGGTGCTCAAGCGCGCCGACGAGCCGGAGGCGCGCGTCGGCATCGCCGGGATGCGCTCGATCGTCCGGGCG
>DAINCW010000052.1:0-13123 GCA_036732205.1 Solirubrobacteraceae bacterium
TGGCCGGGTCGGTCATCGTGGGGAGGCCGGCCTCGATCGTGCTCTCGACCGGCGTGACGTTGGCCAGCGGGTCGTTGGCACCGGTGGAGCGCTTCGCCGACGGGAGCTGCGACCAGGTGCTCGAGACCGCCGGGATGTGGATGCGCTTGCGGGTGATGTGGCGGACGCTGTGAGACCGGCCACGGTGGACCGTCGAGCGGCCGCCGAGCCCGTGGGTCGCGGCACCGGCCGCGGCGGCGCGACGCGCGGTCGCCGGCTGCCGGGCGGCGGGGGAGCCGGGCCAGACCTGCGGGGGGGCGTGGTGCGGGGCGTTGAGCCGCGGGAAGTCGACCCGGGGGATGGCGACCGCCGGCAGGCCGCCGGGTCGCGACTGCGCCAGCGCCCCGGCGACGGGCATGGCGTAGGTGCTCACCATGAACGCGATCCCGGCGATCCCCAGGGCCCGCGCCCTGCGCCCCGTGCGCAGCGCCATCAGGCTCGGCGCCGACCCATGACGTGGCGACGCCGCGCGGTTGCGCGGCGGCGGTGGGGTCAGGCTCCGGGGGGACTTGCGGGGGGCGTTGTCGGGGGCACCCGACTCAGCGTCGCCGTCCGCGGCGACGGGCACAACGATCCTCCAATGCTCGGGCCGAAGTGGACTTCCCGTCCACTCCGCGGCGTCCTTCTAGCACAGCGTTTGGGGCCGACGCAATGTTTCGGTGGGTCGCCTATTCGTCCACTCGACCGACCGCCCCTAAAGCCGCGACGCCGCTTCAGTCGGGGCGCAGCGTCCGTGCCGTGCGTGAGCGCGGGACGTCGCGCTGGTCGGGATTCGTGCCGAAGACGCGGTCGCCGACCGTGTTGGTGATCCCATGCCAGTAGTGCTCGTTCTTGAAGTGGTGCAGCCGGTGGGTGTGCCAGATCGAGCGGTAGTAGCGCGACCGTGGCCGGTACGCGGTGTGGATCAGGAAATGGGTCCATTCGTAGGTGAAGACAAGGGCGTAGCCCGTGAGCACGGCGGTCACGAGCGGCCCCACGGGCGGCGGTCCTCCAAGCAGCGCGACCAGCCCGGCCAGGAGCCCGACCGCGGTCGGAACGGCCAGGAACAGCAGGCCCGCGGCCTCGATCGGGCCCAGGAGGATGAGCCCGAGGTGGTTGGGGCGCTCGTGGTGCTCACGATGCGCTCGAGCGGTCGCGAGCTCCACCCGCCGGCCGCGCAGCCGGAACGGCCGCAGATGCAGCAGGTGGACGTGGATCGCCCACTCCCCGAAGGGATAGACCACGACCATGAACGCGGCCGCGGCTCCGTCGCGCCACGTGAGCCCCCCGAGCGCCACGCGCCCGCCGGCCACGGCGATCGTCGCCCCGCCGATCAGCCAGGGCGAGCGGTTGGAGCGAAAGGCGCGAAACGCGCCGCCCAGCGTCTTCGGTGCGGCCGGCATGGCGGGTCCGATGCTACTCCGCCTTTCGATGAACGTCATGTTCAACATCCGGCCGGCGGTTCGTCCGCCTGCGGAGTACCGTTGAACGTGGCGTTTAGCCAACATCGATGCCTCCCAAGCGCCGCTACGAGCAGAAGGAGCGAGCCCGCCGCCAGGCCCAGACGCGGTGGCGGATCGTCGACGCCGCGGTCTCCGTGCACGAGGAGGTCGGGCCGGTCCGGGCGACCGTCGCCGAGATCGCGCGCCGCGCCGGCGTCCAGCGCCTCACGGTCTACAACCACTTCCCCGAGGACGCCGACCTGGTCGCCGCCACGCTGGCGCGCGTCCTCGCCAACCACCCGCCGCCGGACCCACTGCCGTGGGTCGAGGAGGTCGACCCAGCGCGACGGACGCGCCGGGCCATCCGCGAGGTGCACGCGTGGTACCTCGTCGGCGAGCGGGCTCTCACCCACTTCGAGCGCGATGCCGCCGGCGACACCGCGATGCGCGCCGCGATCGAGGCCGCGCGTCGACCGTGGGAGCAGGCCGCGCGCGCGGTGCTCTCTGCGGGGCTCCCGGCGAGCGCGCGCGTGCGCGCCGCGATCGGCCTGGCCCTGAGCTTCGCGGCCTGGCAGCGGCTCGTCCGCTTCGAGGGGCTCGCCGCCGACGAGGCGGTCGAGGTGCTCGCCGGAGCGGTGGCCGCGGCCGCGCCGCGGTAGCGTTCGTCAGGGCAGCTTCGTCGTGACGGTGCCGCGGTTGGGCAGCTTGTCGGCGGTGTGGATCGCCGCGGTCGCGTACCAGCGGTAGCTGCGCTTGAGCCCGAGCTTGCTCGCCGAGAAGCTGTAGCGGATCTCGTTCGGCGCGGGGCGGGATACCGTGGCATGCGGCCCGTTGTTCCCGGGCCCGAAGCCGGCGAACTGCCCGCCCGGGCTCTGGCCGCACACGAAGATCGTGTGCCGCGCGTGGAGGATGTAGAGGCACGGCGCGCTGGGCAGCGCGAAGGCCCCCGCCGTGCGGAGGGTGTGGACCTGGCGGCCCCCGACGCGCAGCACGGTGGCCCGGACGAGATCCTGGTTGGCGGGTCCGTGCGCATCGCCGCGCGGGTCCTGGACGACCTGCGCGCTGCCGGCGAACGCGACCGGGACGGCGGCCACGGCGAGCGCGGATGCGATGAGGACCAGGCGAGGGATGGACATCGTGGGAACGTACCCGTTCGCGCGAGCGGTCCGCAACCGCCACAATCCGCGCCATGCCCGAGGCGGCCCGCTCACGCGGCCTCACCCGCAGGACCGTCATGCGCGCGGGCGCGGGCGCCACCGCGGCCGCCGCGCTGTCCTCCTACGCCCCGCTGCTCAACCGCGCGGCGGCGCTCGGCATGCGCGCGCCGGACACGCTGCCGGACCCGACGCGGCCCGCCGGCGAGCCGACCGCCGCCCTGCCGTTCGACCACATCGTGATCGTCATGCAGGAGAACCACTCCTTCGACAACTACCTCGGGATGCTCCCGATGCGCGGCCAGCCGAAGGCCGACGGCTTCGCGTTCGACGCGGCCGGAAAGCCCACGGACGCGAACCCCGTAAAGGGGGGCTACATCACCGCGCAGCGTTCGACGACCTTGTGCCAGCCCGGCGGCGTCGGGCAGTCCTGGCGCTCGACCCACCTCCAGGTCGACGGCGGGAAGATGGACGGCTTCGCCGGGATCGGCCAGGCGTCGATGCTCTACTGGGATCAGCAGGACCTGCCCTTCTACTACTCGCTGGCGACCACCTTCTGCGTCGGCGACCGGTGGTTCGCGTCCGCGCCGTGCCAGACGTACCCGAACCGGCGCTTCCTCCTGGCTGGCACGGCGTTCGGGCTCATCAGCACCGACACGTCGAGCCTCACCCAGAACCCGCCCAACGGGACGATCGTCGATCGCCTCGACGCCCATGGCGTCACGTGGAAGGACTACTTCACCGACCTTCCGGCGACCGGCGTCATCGAGTCCATCCCGCAGAACCACCCGGCGAACCTCGCGCCGGCCACGCAGTTCCAGGTCGACTGCGCGGCGGGCAACCTGCCGGCGGTCAGCTTCGTGGACTCCGACATCGGCGCCGCCGGCGTCGCCGGTGACGTCGTGGCTCCGTTCGGCAAGCCGGTGTCCGCCCAGGGCCAGAGCGAGGAGAACCCGCAGGACATCTCGCTAGGCGAGAACTTCGTCAGCGGGGTCGTCAACGCCGTGCTGGCCTCGCCGCTGTGGCCCCGCGTCCTGCTCGTCTGGGTCTACGACGAGCACGGCGGCTACTACGACCACGTGCCGCCGCCGGCGGCGATCCCGCCCGACGCCATCAAGCCCAGGCTCGGCCCGAACGACCCGCCGGGCGGCTACGACGTCTACGGGGTGCGCGTCCCGTCCGTCGTGGTCTCGGGCCACGCCAGGCCCCACGCGGTGACCAGCGTGGTCCACGACCACACGTCGATCCTCGCGACGATCCAGGCCAAGTGGAACCTGCCGGCGATGACCTACCGCGACGCCAACGCCACCACCCTCGCCGACTTCCTCGATCCGTCGAAGGTGACCTTCCCGCAGCCCCCCAAGGTCGCGGCGCCCTCTGACACCGCGGCGAGCGAGCAGAACTGCCCGACCGAAGATCTGAAGTTCACCGTTCACCCCGGCACGGCTCCCACACGCGCCTCGACGACGGACGCCGGGGGCCTGGTCGTGCGCTTCTACGGCCGCCGCCGCTCGGCCCACGGCGCGCTTGCCGCCATATACACGCGCGCGGGAACCCTTGACGGGATCGTCGTGGAGCTGCGCAAGGGCAAGCGGCTGGTCGCCGAGGCCGCCGTGGCCCACGTCGGGACCGGCCGCCATACGGTCGCGCTGCACGCCCGCGGCGGCGGCCGGCTGCCCGCGGGCAGCTACACGCTGGTCGTGCGGCAGGGCGGCGCGACGGTCGTGCGCCGGCGGTTGCGGCTCGGCTGAGCTGCGGCGTCAGGCGGCGGTCGCGACGCGCGAGAGCGTCTCGCCGGAGCGGACGGCCTCGCTGAACGCGGCGACGACGGAGGGATCGAACTGCCCGCCGGCGCAACGCTCGAGCTCCGCGAGCGCCGCCTCGACGGTCTTGCGCGCCTGGTAGGGGCGGTCGCTGACCATCGCGTCGAAGGCGTCGCAGACGGCGATGATGCGCCGACCGTCGCGGCCACGGCGATCGAAAGTGATTTCCGGCGGATGACGGAAACGTACCGGTGGTCGGGACGGCGTAGGGCCGCGAATGACCACCCAACCAGGCCGATCAGGAGTGCTTGGCCTTGAGGTAGTGAGCACGGACGCCGGCGCCGTACCCGCTCGGTTCGCCCGTGTAGTAGGCGGACAGGGGTCCGAGCAGAGCGTTTTGGCAGCCGCCGTAGTCCTCGGTCGTGTTCCACGTCCATGCGAGGTACGAGATCCCGTGCCGGTCGGCGAACCTCATGAGCCGGACGCTGAAGTCCGAGTTGCAGTCCGTGTCGCCGAAGCCGCCGATGAGCACCGGATGGTGGCGGGCCAGCCTGGTGAGGTTCCCGCTCTGGGACGCGAGCTGGTTCGTGTAGTCGAAGTCGTCGAAGCTCACCACGAGCGCGTGCGAGGGATCGCGGGGCTTGAACCGCTCCCATTCGCTCTCGTCCCCGGCGAAGTCGATGCCCGAGATGACGATGGGCTGGCTGCGCGCACCCCGGGCGCGGATCGCGTCGACGAGCGCCTGCTGGCCTGCGGTCTGGTAGGAGCCGTAGTCGGGCGCTTCGCCATGGGCGGAGTCCGACACCGCGGTGCAACCGTTCAGCGCGCAGTCCCAGCTGATGTCGTGGGGCTCGTCGTAGGTCTGAAAGAGCACGGCGCGGTTCTTTCGGAAGGTCGATGCGACCGAGTGCCAGAAGGCGATGGAGTGGTCCGCGTCGGCCATCGGAGCCTCGGAGTTCGCCTCCTGCACCCCGTAGACGTTGTCGCCCGGGCCCGTCCCGGACAGCCGAACCACGGCGTAGATCCCGTGGGCGTTGAGCCGCTTGACGTACGCCACGATCGCGTGGCGATAGCTCTGGCCCGTGAACTGCGGGTTGAGCCCGCCATACCCGCCCAGCCAGCACGCTTCGTTGAGCGGGATCGCGACGGCGTTGATCCGCCAGGTCCTCATCGCCGTGACCGCCCGGGAGTCCACCGGTCCCTGGAAGATCCCGTACCCGTGGCCGCCCTGGCCGTCGTCGCCGCTGCACGAGTACTCGGTGCCCGAGCGGTTGACGCCGATCAGCCGAACGCGGCCGTGCCCGGGTTCGACGAGGTGGCTGCCCTTCACCGCGATCGCGATCGCGCCGGCCGGCGGCGCACCCGCGCCGGAGAGCGCGACGAGAACCAGGCTCGCCGCGAGCGTCACGCGCCCGAGCGTGCGGCTCATCTCGGGTCGCCGAGCGTTTGGTGTGCTTGCTGCTAGGGGGTGGTGGATGTCGTCGTTGACGCTCGTTTGGCCCCGGCCCTGGCCTTGGTGTTGGTGCTGTGGTAGACGTAGTTGGTGAGCGCGTCGAGCTGCTGTTTGGTCAGCGCGGTCCCGTAGTTCGTCGGCATGACGTTCGCGCTGTAGCCGCTGACGATCTCCTTGTTGGGGTCGACAATCGATTCGAGCGCGGCCGAGGCTGGATCGGCGGCCAGTTCCTTGTCGAGGTTGGGGCCGATGGTCGCGTTGGTGCCCGCGGCCTTCATCGTGTGGCACGATCCGCAGGCGATCACGCTGACGCTGGGGCTTCCGGAGAGGAAGAGCTGCCTGCCGAGCGCGTCGCCGGTCAGCGAGGGAGACCGCCCGCCGGTGGTGCTCTGCCGAGCGGCCGGCCCAGCTGGGGCGGCGACCGTCGTCGTGCCACCGCTGTTCACCAGGGCGATCGTGGACATCACCAAGGCGGCAAGGATGCCCAGGCCACCGAGGATCAGGACGGCTTTACCGCCCGTTTGCGCCACCTGCTCGTCGAAGATCTGCTGATCGCTCTTGTCGCCCGGCTCGTCCTGCTCGGGCCCGCGGACGTCATCGCCTTCCATGGTCGCCTTGGCTCCTCTCACGCGCTTGCACGCCGCCAAGACTACGCGAGCACGCTGGCGGACCGGTCCGGGTTTTCCACGAAGGACTATCCGTACTTGCGGACGTTTCTGAATGGCGGGCGCGTCTACGCCGAGCCGTCAGGTCAGCAGCGCGGTGGAGTGTGCCTGCAGCCAGCGCGCCGCCCGGCGGCCCGAGCGCGCCGCGCCCTCCATGTAGGCGGTGAACGCGTCGGTGTGCTCGCCGGCGAGCACGATGCGCCCACCGACCGGCCGACGCAGCGCGCGCCAGTAGGCGGTGACCTGGCCGGGGGCGTAGGCCGTGTATGTGCCGCCCGTGTACGGCTCGTCGGTCCAGGCGACCGTCTGCGCGCCGAGCAGCTTGGTGCCGGCGCCGGGGTAGATGCGCTCGACGTCGCCCGCCGCGGCCGCGATCCGTTGCTCGTCGCTCAACGCGACGAACGCCGCACCCGGGGCGCCCATCGTGTAGGCGAGCAGGATGCCGTCGCTGCCGCGCTGGGCGTCGGTCGCCTCCCAGGTCGTCGAGATCGGCAGGTCGGTGAACGTGTCGCCGTCGAAGCCCTGCGCCCGCCAGGGCCGGCCCGCGTACTGCAGCGCGACCTTCGACCCGGTGCCGTACTGCAGGTGGGCGATCGCACCGGCGAGGGGCGCCGCGAGCGCGGGGGAGAACGCGACCGCGCGCAATGGCGGCAGCGGCGCGGCGAGCACGCAGGCGTCGGCTTGGATCATGTTGCCGCCGGCCGTCACGGTGACGCCGCCGGCGTCGTAGGCGATCGCCGTCACCGGGGCGCCGAGGACGACGCGGGTGCCCAGCGTGTGCGCCAGCGCCCGGGGGATCTGATCGTTGCCGCCACGCACGCGGTAGCGCTCCGCCTGCCCGCCGGGAAGGCTGTCGCCCTGGGCGAGGAAGAGCAGCGAGACCTGGGCGGCCTCAACCGTGAAGTCGTCGCGGATGTCGTCGTGCTCGATGGCCAGCCGCGCCTGCGGGCCAAGCTTGAGCTGGTCGAGAAGGTCGGCGACCGAGCGCGCGTCGAGGCGCGCCCCGGCGGCGACCGGATCGCCCGAATCGAGTGGACCCGAGGCGAATCCGAGACCAGCCGCGACCGCCGATGCTCCCGCCGCCGAGGCGAGCACCTGCCGGCGGGTCAGCGCGCCGAGACTCATCCGGACAGAACTACCGGCTGGTTCTGCTTCGTCGGCGCGATGTGGCAGACCGTTTTCCCGGTACCCGCGGTGTGCCTCCATGCGGGCCCGGACACCATCGGGGTCCACCCTACCCGGGCCTCCGGGTGGCGGCGTTCGCCCAGTACGGGATGATTGTGCATCCACAGAGCGCGGCAGGGACGAGGAGCTTGCGTTGGGGTTGATCGGGGTCGGGGGTTGTGCACGAAGGACCATCGTGGTCGCACTCGTGCTCGCCGCCGGGACGGCGGGCGCTGCGCGTGGCGCCGACAGGCCGACGCGCTACTCGCTGGCCAACGGCTGCTGGTCGCTGGCGGACTCCGCCGGACACGCCGTTGCGGGCGCCGAGCGCCTGCGGCTCCAGGCGACCGACCTCGGGAGCTACCTGCTCTACACGCCTGGCAGTGCCTTCGTCGCAGCCGCCGGTGACGGCAGCGTTGGCCCGGTCGCGCAGCCGAGCCCGGCCGCGGACTGGGTGGTCCGTGACGGCGGCCCGGGCACGTTCACGCTGTCACCGAAGTCGGCGCCCGACCAGCTGCTTGTCGCGAGCGGCTCCGGGAGCCTCGGGTTGGGCCACGCCGGGCCTACGGCGCAGTTCACCTTCGTGCCCGCGGACGGCTGCGCCGTCTACCCGGAGGCCGAGCTGAACGCGACGGGGACACCGTTCACGGGTCAGACGCCCTTCGGCGCGGTCAAGGGCTGGATGGACGGCCACCTGCACTGGATGAACTTCGAGCTGCTCGGCGGCAACTTCAAGTGCGGGCGTCCCTGGGACCCCTACGGGATCCCCTACGCGCTGCCGGACTGCTCGAGCGTCGAGGGCCCGCAGGGCTCGGCCGCGCCGATCCAGAACTTCCTGGACTACGGCAGTCCCGTCTCGCCGCACGACACGACCGGCTGGCCGACCCTGGCCTCGTGGTCGCGCGCCACGATCGGCAACTCGCACGAGGGCAGCTACTGGCGCTGGATGCAGCGCGTGTGGATGAGCGGGATGCGGCTGATGGTCATGCCGGTCAATGACAACCGCGTGCTGTGCACGCTGTACGCGGGCCACAGCCACCCGTGCGACGAGATGGCGACCGTCACGCGCGCGCTGGACGACATGAAGCAGCTGCAGGACTACGTTGATGCGCAGGCCGGCGGTCCGGGCAAGGGCTTCTTCCAGATCGTGCACGACCCGTTCGAGGCCCGCCGCGTGATCAACGCGGGCAAGCTCGCGGTGGTCGAGGAGATCGAGATCTCCGAGCTGTTCAACTGCCAGGGCTACGACGATCAGGTCAGCAACTGCACACGCGCCGACATCGACCGCGGCCTCCAGTCCGTCTACGACCGCGGCGTGCGCTCGATGTTGCTCCTCAACAAGTTCGACAACCCGCTGACCGGCGTGCGCTTCGACGGCGGCCCGATCGGCGTGCTGATCAACGCCGGCAACAGGCAGAGCTCCGGGTCGTACTGGAGCGCGCAGACCTGCCAGGGGCCCCTGCACGACAACACGATCGAGACCGGGTCGCCGGAGGCCAGCGCGCTGGCCAACACCCTGACGCAGACCTTGGGCGTGGGCGGCGGCACGCTGCCCAGCTATCCGCCCGGCCCGCACTGCAACACCCGCGGGCTGACGGACCTCGGCGGCTATCTCGTGCGCCGCATGATCGACAAGGGGATGATCGTCAACCCCGATCACATGAGCCAGAAGGCGGTCGACCAGACCCTCACGATCGCCGAGTCGCGCCACTACTCGGGTGTGATCTCGCCGCACGGCTGGATGGACCCCGGCAACTGGCCGCGGATCTGGAAGCTCGGCGGCATGGTGCGCTACGCCGGCGGTGGCGTCCCGGACTACGTGAAGTCCTGGAAGCAGTACCGGCCGCTCAGCAGCCCGTACGCGATCGGCTCGATGCTCGGCACCGACATCGCCGGCCTGTTCGCGCAGCCGGCCCCGAGCGACGACGCGGCCAAGCGCATGAGCTACCCGTTCAAGTCGCTCGACGGCAAGGTCACCTTCGACCGCCAGCGCACCGGCCAGCGCACCTTCGACTACCGCACGGAGGGCATCGCGCACTACGGGCTGTACGCCGACTGGCTCGAAGACCTGCGGCTGCACGCCGACCCGCAGCTGATCCGCGACGTGATGAGCAGCTCCGAGGCATACCTGGAGATGTGGGAGCGCGCCGAGGGCGTCCCCGGTCCGCGCTGTCTGCCGGGTGACGCCACGTTCACCGCGGGCGGCATGCGCGCGATCCGGTTGCGGCTGGGAGCGGACGCGCTCCTGCGAGCCGCCGGCCAGCCGCAGCGCCGGACGCGGGGATGGAGCTGGTGCGTACGCGGCAAGGGCACGAGTGGACCCGCCGTCACCGCGGTGCTGAGCCCGAGCGGCATGGTCGGCCTTGTCGCCACGACCGCGCCAGGCCACGACGCGGCGGGGATCTCGCCCGGCGCGTCCGCCTCGGTGCTGCGCGGCCGCGCCAGGCCGGCCGGCGGCGGCCGCTGGCTACGCCGGGCCGGTCGTGCGACGTTCGTCTACCGCGTCCACTCAGGCCGCGTGCAGACCGTGGCCGTCGCCACACGATCGATCGCCGCGAGCCGCAAGCGGTTGAGCAGCTACCTGCGCGCGGTGCGACTCCGGGTCGCGCGCCCCGCGCCGCTCGTCCTGGCCCCGACCGCGGCGACCCGCGCGTCGGCCGCGAACGTCCCGCCGGCTGTCCTCGGCCTCACGCCCAGGCAGGCCGCCGGGCTGGTCCTGCTCTGCTCGCTCGTGCACGGCTGACGGTCTCAGCCGCCCTGCATGGCGGCCACGTTCCGCTGCATCACCTCCTCGGTCTCGCGCAGCTCGTCGGTCGGGCTGAACATGACCAACTCGGAGTCGGCGCCGTGCGCCGGCGAGTGTCCGGGCGGAAGGTAGAACGCGTCGCCGGCCTGGTACTCCTCCACGTGGTCGGCGAACGTGAACGTCGCGGTGCCCTTGACGACGTAGCCCCAGTGCGGGCACTGGCAGAGGTCGTCCTTGAGTCCCTTGAGCAGGGGCGCGCCGTCGATCTCAGCGGCGAAGGAGACGATCGTCACGGTGTAGCCGTCGATCTCGCCGTGGCGGTCTGTGACGGGACCGAACTCGCCGACGGTGGGCGCGGTGTCCTTCGAGAATCCGGGCATGTCAGGGTGCCTGGCGCTCGAGCTTGATCTCGCACATGTCGACCGAGGCGCGCGTCCCCGGTGTCTCGGAAGCGTCCATGGCGCTGAACGCCGCGGCGCCCGTCGTCATGTCCTCCTCCGTCGCGAAGTACTGAAGGACCACCGCCGTTCCCTGAGCTTCGTCGAGCAGCATCTTCAGCCCCGTCGTGGGCACGCCGGGAGGCGGCCCGTCGGACTCCTCGATGCGGGCGAGCAGCCCTTCGATCCGTTCGGCGCTCACGTCGGTGAATCGGACGACACGTACATGCACGGCGACAGCCTCCTGACTCGCGGGGGGCCGACCCTACACCTGTAACCCCGAGTCCGGATTTGGTCAGTAGACGGCGTTGCCCGTGATAGTGATCTGACCGTTCTGGCCGTCGAGCGTGTCCGTCTCGGTGAAGGCGAGGTCGATGCCCTCGATGCCCTCGATGCCCTGGAACGACCCGGTGCCGCCGGTCAGGTCGGCGGTGCCGGAGAGCGTGATGTGGTTGCCGTCGACGACGGAGCTCGTCTGCGCGTTGCCGTGGATGACGCCGGCGCCCGACGTGATCACGAAGTAGCCGGTCGCGGCCTTCGTCTCCGGGTTCAGCGACCAGTTGATCGTGATGTCGCCAGTTCCGGTCGGGATCCCGCTGACGGTGCCTTGGTCGGTGAAGTGGGTGGCGTGCCGCTCGACCTGCTTTGTCGCCGCGGTGATGTCGATCGCGTGCTTGGTGGGCCACGGCTTCAGCCGCGTACGGCGAACGGCGGTCAGGCGCGCCTTCAGCCGGCGGAACTCCCGCTCCTGCTGCGGCGTGCGGACGTAGCCGGGCGCCGCGAGGTTGGTGCGCTCGAGCGGGTCGCTGCGCAGATCGTACAGCTCCCACTCGGGCACGCCCGCGCCGCCCGGGTCGTAGTACTGGGCGATCTTCCATCGCTCCTCGCGGATGGAGACGATGTGGTTGGGCTCCGGGACGTAGGGGCCGCTGGCCTGGCCGGCCTGGAAGTCGTCGTAGGTGAAGACGACGTAGTCCTGGACCGGCCGCCCGTTCGGGTCGGCCACCAGTCGCGAGTAGTCGACGCCGGTCCACTTGGCGCGGGCCGAGGCGGGCGCGCCGAACAGCGAGGCGATCGTCGGCAGGAAGTCGACGTGGCTGACCATCGCCTGGGTGCGGGCCGGCTTGGGGAAGAGCTTCGGATTGGAGAAGACGAGCGGGATCCGCAGCGCCTCCTCGTAGAAGTTGAAGTTCTTCTGGCGCATGCCGCCATGGGTCATGCCCATCTCGCCGTGGTCGGCGGTGCGGATGACGACCGTCTTGTCGATGAGCCCGGTGGACTGCAGGGTGTCGAGGGTGTCGACGAGGTAGGCGTCGGACGCCTTCATCAGGTTGCCGTAGAAGTTGAGGTACTGGCGCTTCTTCTGCGGGGTGCGCAGCGCGCCGGAGAGGTTGAAGATCCGCAGGAACGCCTCCTGGGCCTTCGGCTTGGTCGAGAGGTCCTCCCCGACCGTCGCCGGCAGCTCGATGTCGCCGTCGAGCATCGAGGCCGGGTAGCCGGACTGGTCGAAGTTCTTCGGGAAGAACAGGACGTCGTGCGGATTGACGAGCGAGACGACCAGGAAGAACGGCTGCTGGTTGCCGGCGACGGACTTCAGGTAGGCGAGCGCGCCCTCGTCCCCGGCGGCCGCGTCGCCGGCGGCGTTCATGTACCGGCCGTCGTTGTTGGCCCCCGGGTAGGTGCCACCGCCGCCCTCGTCGAGGTCCTGGTTGGCGCCCGCGTCCTTCGGGTTCCATCGTGAGAAGCCGAATTGGCCGATGTCGGAGGGAACATACGTGCCGTTTGGATCGGCCGGCTTGACGCAGTGGAACTTGCCCTTCCACACGACGTTGTAGCCCGCGCCCGCCATCACCGACGCGATGTTCGCCAGGTCGGTGGAGAGGGCGACCTGCGGGTACTGCTCCGCCGGCATGTCCTGCTCGAGCGTGTGGCGCACGCCGTGCTGGGCCGGCAGCAGCCCACTGACAAGCGTCGAGCGCGCGGGCGAGCACATGCACGTGTTGGTGAACGCGTTCTCGAAGACGACCCCGTTGCGCTTCAGGCGCGTGAGGCCCGGGAGGTTCTTCGCGGCCCACCCGCGCGGGAAATGCTGGATCGCGCGCTCCTGGTCGGTGACGAAGAGGACGACGTTCATGCCCTTGAAGTGGGCGCTGACATGACCGGCGGCGCCCGCCGCGGCGAGGGCGTCTGCGGCGTGGGAGCCGAGGACCAGGCCGGCCGCGGAGGCGGACGACGATCTCAGGAAGGTCTTGCGGGTGTGCTTTCGGCCGGTGGGGATAGC
>DAINCW010000053.1:0-9661 GCA_036732205.1 Solirubrobacteraceae bacterium
ATCTGCGAGCGGCGAGCGGCGACGCGGGCCGCCAGCCGCGCGGCGAAGCGGGCAGGCGGCTGCCCGTCGCCGTGAGACTGCGCGCTCTCGGGAACTACTGGCCCTTGACGGCCTTCTTGAGGCCCGCGCCGGCCGAGAACTTCGGCACGACGGTCGCGGCGATCTGGATCGTCTCGCCCGTTGCGGGGTTGCGGCCCTGGCGGGCGCCGCGCTGCGACACGCTGAACTTGCCGAAGCCGGAGAAGTTGACGTCGCCGCCGCGCCGCAGCGTCTCCTGGATCGTGTCCAGGAAGGCCTCGACGGCGCGGCTGGCGTCGGCCTTGGTCAGATCGGTCTTGCCGGCGACGGCATCCACGAACTCGGACTTGGTCATAGGACGGTCTCCTCTGTCGGGATCAAAAGACCCGTTCGACGCTACTAACGGCAGCGGCGGCGCGGTGGAGGCCCGCGGCGCGAAACCCCGGTGTTTGCGGGAATCGGCCGCGTGCCGCGGCGCGCTCCGGCGGCGCCGCGGGCCAGAATGGGCGCGTGCCACTGTCGCGCATCGCCTGGCTGATGACCGTCGCCGTTGCCGTCGTGACGGGAGTTCTGCTGCTCGCCAACGACTACACCGGCTACGGGATGGTGGCCTTCGTCGTCGGCGCATCGGCGGCGATCAACCTCCGCTGAGCGCTCGGCGGCGCGCCATGCCGTGTTCAGGGCACCGGGACCTCTGTCCCCGGGCGGACACGGTCCTCGGGCTCGAGGTGAATCAGGACCTCGGCGCCAACGAGGCGGCCGCGGATGGCGTCCTGGAGCTCGTGGGCCGTGGCATGAGCCGCCTCGAGGGTCGTGCCCGAGCGGAACTGGACGTGCAGGTCCACGAGGCGCCGGGCGCCGGCCTGGCGCGCGCGCAGCTTGTGGAAGCCGGCCACGCCGCGGGGGCCGAAGGCCAGGATCTCCTCACGGATGGCCGCCAGCTCGGCGGCCGGCAGCGACTCGTCGACGAGGACGCGGCCCGACCGGATCATGAGGCGCACGCCGGTGACGACGATGAACGCGGCCACGGCGAGGGCGATCGCCGGGTCCAGCCAGTTCGCGCCCGTCGCCTGGACGACGATCAGCGCGATCAGGACGCCGACCGACGTGATCGCGTCGGTGCGCAGGTGGGCGGCGTCGCCCTCGAGCGCCGGGGAGCGCGTCTCCCGGGCGCGCCGGCCCAGCACCGTCGAGACGACGAGGTTGACCACGATCGACCCCGCCACCACGCCGATGCCGAGGCCCAGCGTGTGGACCTGTGTCCCGCGGATCAGGTGGCGGACGGCCTCGAAGACGATCACGCCGGAGCCGACGAGGATCAGCATGCCCTCGATCGCGGCCGCGAGGTTCTCGATCTTCTCGTGGCCGTAGGGGTGCATGTCGTCGGCGGGCTCGTCGGCCTTGCGCAGCGAGACGAACGCGACGATCGACGCGACGAGGTCGACCGCCGAGTGCATCGCCTCGGTGAGGATCGCCACGGACCCGGTGACGGTGCCCGCGGCCACCTTCACCAGGATCAGCAGCGAGTTGCTGGCGATCGACAGCGCGGCGGCGGCGCGCTTGGTGCCGCTCAGCTCGCCAGCCATGCCAAGAGCTCGCGGGCGGCGTGGCCACGGTGACTGATGGCGTTCTTCGCCTCAGGGCTGAGCTCGGCCATCGTCCGGCCGTCCGGGCCGTCGTCGGGCAGGAAGGCGGGGTCGTAGCCGAAGCCACCGTCCCCCCGGGGCTCGGCCGCGAGGGTCCCGGTGCAGCGGCCCTCGAAGACGTGCTCGGCGCCCGTCTCGGGGTCGACGTGGGCGAGCGCGCAGACGTAGGCGAGCGCGCTGCCCGCCGGCGCTTCGCGCAGCAGCCGGTCGAGGTTGTCCGCGTCGCTCGCGGCCTCGCCGGCGAAGCGGGCGGAGCGCACACCGGGCGCGCCCCCCAGCGCCTGGGCCTCGATGCCGGAGTCGTCGGCGATCGCGGCGCGCCCGGTGACCGCGGCCGCGGCGCGGGCCTTGCCGAGCGCGTTGTCGGCGAACGTCTCGCCGGCCTCGGGCGGGAGCGTCACGGCGGCGGGGAGCGGGTCGACGCCGTGCGGCGCGAGCAGCGAGGCGAACTCCCGGACCTTGTGGTCGCTGCGGGTGGCCAGGAGCAAGCGCACCGCCGCTCGTCAGCGCGCTCCGTCGGCGACCGCCGCGGCCTGCACGGCGCGCAGCTCGTCGATGCCGGCGGCGGCCAGGGCGAGCAGGTCGTCGAGGTGCGCCCGCGACAGCGGCGTGCGCTCGGCCGTCGCCTGCACCTCCACCAGGCCGCCGTCGCCGGTCATGACGACGTTGGCATCGACCTCGGCCGTCGAGTCCTCCGAGTAGTCGAGGTCGAGCAGCGGGACGCCGCCGACGATCCCGCAGGAGATGGCGGCGACCGACGCGGTGAGCGGGCTGCGCTCGAGCTTGCCGTCGGCGATCAGCCTGTGACACGCGAGCTCCAGCGCGACGTAGGCGCCGGTGATCGACGCGCAGCGGGTGCCGCCGTCGGCGGTGAGGACGTCGCAGTCGAGGTAGATGGTCCGCTCGCCCAGCGCGGAGAAGTCGACGACGCCGCGCATCGAGCGGCCGATGAGCCGCTGGATCTCGACCGTGCGCCCGTCGGGCCGGCCCTTCGTGACGTCGCGCTGCTTGCGGTCGCCGGTGGACGCGGGGAGCATCCCGTACTCGGCGGTGACCCACCCTCGGCCCTTGCCGCTCATCCACCTGGGCACCGACTCCTGGACCGACGCCGTGCAGATGACACGCGTCTCGCCCTGGCTGATCAGTGCCGAGCCCGCGGCCGGAGCGACGAAGTGAGGCTGGATGGTCGTCGGGCGCAGGCCGCCCGGCTCGCGGTCGTGGGAGCGCATGGCTAGGCGGCCACCCGCCTGCCGACGGCGACCTGCCGCACGTCGCCGAGGGGCATCTGGAGGAAGTGGGTGCCCAGGTCGCGGAAGCTCGCCGGGTCGCCCGTGCTCAAAAAGCGGTAGTCGCCCTCGCCGGTGCGACGGGTCGCGAGCTCGCGCAGGCTGAGCGTCTGCTCCACGCGGCGCGCGACGGCGGCGCCGGAGGTGGCGATGCGCACGTCGCGGCCGAGCATGCGCTGGAGCATCGGACTGACCAGCGGGTAGTGCGTGCAGCCCAGGATCACGGTGTCGACGCGAGCCTCGCGCAGCGGCTCGACGTAGCCGCGGACGGTCGCGACCACGCGCTCGTCGAACGGGAAGCCGCCCTGGATGATCGGCGCCAGGTCGGGGCACGCGACGCTGAACAGCTCCACGCGCTCGTCCGCCGCGCGGACCGCGCGGTCGTACGCCTCGGCGGCGACCGTCGCCGGCGTCGCGAGCAGCCCGATGCGCCCGTTGCGCGTCAGCTCGACGGCGTGCTGCGCCTCCGGGGTGACCACCCCGATGACCTCGACGCCCAGCGTCGTCTCCATCATGCGCCGCTGAAGCGCGGGCAGGCCGGCGGCCGTGGCGGCGTTGCACGCGACGACGATCAGCTTCGTCCGCGCTCGCAGCAGCTCCTCGGCGAGCTCGACGGAGAAGCGCTCGAGCTCCTCCCTGCTGCGCTCGCCGTACGGGAACCGCGCGGTGTCGCCCAGGTAGATGAAGTCCTCGGCCGGAAGCGCGACGAGCAGCTCGTGCAGGACGGTCAGCCCACCGACGCCCGAGTCGAACACGCCAATCGGGCGATCGCGCGGGTCCGGGGGGGCGGGCGCGTTCACGCCCGCCATGTTCCCAGACCCCTGTCAGCCTTTCTCCCTGTCAGCCCTTCTTGCCGACGCCGTCGACGGCCTCCTGGAGCTTGTCGACGATGCCGTGGGCGAGCTTGCCCCCGTCCCAGCCCTTGCCGACGGTGACGACCGCCGCGATGACGCCGGCGATCAGCAGGATCAGCCCTACGTACTCGACCGTCCCCTGCCCCGCCTCGCCGTCGCGCGCCGCCAGAGCCAGCGCGTGCAGCCGTCCCATGATCCGATAGCCCATGTTGCCCTCCCGAGCGTGCGTGTTTCCCAGTGGGACCCAGGCTGCGCCCGCGCACGTGACGGCGCCACACGCATCCGTCACGACTGTGCGTAGGCTCGCCGCGGGATGCGCGCCCTCGTCGTCTCCAACATGCTCCCGTCGCCCGCGGACCCGGGCCGGGGCGTGTACGTGCGCGACCAGGTCGCGGCGCTGCGGCGGGTCGGTGCGGTCGACGTCGACCTCGTCGAGGAGCGCCACGGGGCGGCTGGGTACCTGGCCCTGGCCCGGCGGCTGCGCGGCACCTCGGGCTATGACCTCGTGCACGCGCACTTCGGGCTCACGGCGTGGCCGGCGCTCGCCGTGCGCGGCGTGCCGCGCGTGCTCACGCTGCACGGGACCGACGTGCGACATCCGCGGTCTCGGCGGCTGACGCGCGTGGCCGCCTCGCGCTTCGATCTGGTGGCCGCGGCCTCGGCCGAGCTGGCTGAGGAGGCGACGAGGGAGATGGGGCTGTCGTCCGTGGCCGTGCTCCCGTGTGGCGTGGCGCTGGATCGCTTTTGCCCGATGCCTCGCGGGGAGGCGCGGGAGCGGCTCGGGCTGCCGCCGGACGGGCCGCTGCTGCTGTTCGGTGCCGATCCGGCGCGGGCCGTCAAGCGGTTCGACCGGGCTTCAGAGGTCGCCGGGGACGTACGGCTGCTCACGCTGGGCGCCGTGGCGCCGGAGGAGGTGCCGCTCTGGGTCAACGCCGCCAACGCCGTGCTCGTGCCGTCCGAGAGCGAGGGGTTCGGGCTCGCGGTGCTCGAGGCGCTCGCGTGCGACGTGCCAGTGCTGGCGACGCCGGTCGGGGTGCACCGCGAGGCGCTGGAGGGCGTCGAGGGGACGCTGTGCGCGGAGTTCGATGCGGTTGTCTGGCGGGCCGCACTGGAGCCCGTCTTGGGCGACGACGAGGTCCGGATCGCCGGTCGTTCGCGGGCTGCGCGGTGGAACTCGGATGCGATGGCGGAGCGGGTCGTCGCGGCCTGGGGCCGCCTGCTGGCGGGGTGATTGCTGAGTTGGGGTGGCATATCAACCCAAACTCAGCAACGGATGCTCGGCGGGACCGTTCTACCCTGTCATCCATGGCAGGACCGCTCGACCGCTTCCGGCGTGCGGCGCCGGAGTCCGAGGCGCCGACCACGCAGCTGCCCGCCGCCGTCTCGGGCGGCGAGGCCGCGCCCCTGCCCGCGGACACCGAGCCGGGGACCGTCGAGACCGGTCCCGGATTCCAGGATCGCGGCCGCATGCGACGGCGCCTGCGCTACGTGCGCCGGGCCCGTGAGATCGCGCTGCGCGACCTCGGCGGCCTCATCTTCGACCTGCACCGCTTCGGTCGTGAGCGCCGCGACCTCGTCGACGCCAAGCTGGCCGCGCTGACAGCGCTCGACGGCGAGACGCGCACGCTCGAGGTCGCGCTGAGCGATCGCCGTGAGATCACGGTCCTGCGCGAGCCCGGCCTGGCGACCTGCCCGCGCTGCGGCGCGCTGCACTCCAGCGACGCGAACTTCTGCTCGAGCTGCGGGCTGCCGGTCGGCAAGGGCGCCGGCCTCCCCGCGGGCCCGACCGCGGCCCCCGTCCCCGCCGGCACCGGTCAGACGCTGACCGTCGTCCCGGGCGCGAGCGCGGGCGAAGGCGACGCCGAGCCCCCCGCGCCGTGAGCACGCCCGAGGCGACCGACCCGGGCGCCGCGCGCTGCCCGCGCTGCGGCGCGGCCCTGGCCGGCGACCAGGACTGGTGCCTTCAGTGCGGGACCGCCGCGCGCACGGTCATCGCGCCCACGCCGAACTGGCGCATGCCGATCGCCCTCGTCGCGATCGTCGTCGCGCTCTCCGGCGTCGCGCTGGCGATCGCGTTCGTCGCGCTGTCCGACGACAACTCGGCGACGACGACGGCGGCCACGGCCGTCGCGACCGCAGCGGCACCGGCCGTGCCCGCGACGACCACGCCGCCCGCGGCCACACCCGCGGCGCCCGTCGCCACGACGCCGGCTACCACCACACCGGCCGCCGCGCCCACGACGGCGGCAACGACGCCCACGACCGCCGCGAAGCCAACGAAGCCGAAGAAGTAGCCCGCTCAGCCCGCGAGCGCGGGCCATGCGCCGGCGCCGAGGCGCTCCCGGGCCCTGGCCGCCAGCTCGTGCTCGGGCACGTCGGCGAGCGTCGGCGGGTCGCCCGAGCCGAGCGCGTCCATCGTCACGACCACGCCGCGCGACACCGCGCCGAGGTCGTAGCCGCCCTCCAGTGTCACGACCACCGGCACGCCCATCGCCCGCACGATCGCGGCCATCGCGGCGTAGCCCGCGTCGGTCACGTCGCACCCGGCCAGCGGATCGTCGGTGTGCGCGTCGTAGCCCGCGCTGACCAGCACGAGCTGGGCCTCGAACGCCCGTGCGAGAGGCGCGACGACGTGGGCGACGAGGGACACGAACGTCTCGTCGCCCGAGCCGTGCGGCACCGGCAGGTTGACGGTGAACCCCTCTCCCGCGCCCGACCCGGTGTCCGCCGCCGGCCCGCTCCCGGGATAGAGGGGCGACTCGTGGATGGAGACGAACAGCACCTGCGGCGACTCGTGGAAGAGGTCGTTGGTCCCGTTGCCGTGATGGACGTCCCAGTCGAGGACGAGCACACGCTCCAGCCCGTGCGCGTCGATCGCGTGCCGCGCGGCGACCGCCACGTTGTTGAACAGGCAGAACCCCATGGCCCGCGCCGCCTCGGCGTGATGGCCCGGTGGGCGGTGCACGCTGAACGCCGCCGGCGCCTCGCCTCCGAGCACGGCGTCGACCGCCGCGGCGCCACCGCCCGCGGCGTGCAGCGCGGCCACCCACGACCCCGAGCTGGCGACGGTGTCCAGGTCCAGGGCGCCGCCGCCGCGCGCGCAGAACTCGCGGATCGCGTCGACGTAGGCAGGCGGGTGCAGGGCGTGCAGCTGCTCGAGCGTCGCCTCCGGGGAGTCGCGCCGCTCCCAGTGCAGCCACTCGCGCGCGTCGAGGGCAGCCTCGATCGCCCTCAGGCGATCGGCGCGCTCGGGATGCGGGCCGGTGTCGTGGTCGAGCGAGGAGGGGTGACTCAGCAGGAGGGGCGACCCCACGCGGATACCGTACCCGCGCAATGGGGGACCGGCCCGCCATCCAGACCGACGTTGCGGTGGTCGGCGCCGGCGGCGCCGGGCTGTTCACCGCGCTCACAGCGGCGCGCGCCGGCGGGCGCGTCGCGCTCGTCTCGGCCACCGACCTGGCCCAGACGGCGAGCTACTGGGCCCAGGGCGGGCTTGCGGCCGCGCTCGCCGCGGACGACTCCGCCAAGCTGCATCTGGAGGACACCGAGCGCGCTGGTCGGGACCTGGTCCGCCGCGGGGCAGCCGAGACGCTGTGCGCCGAGGCCCCGGACCGCGTGCGCGAGCTCGAGGATCTCGGGGTGCGCTTCGACGCCGACCGCTTCGGTCGCCTGGCGCTGGGCCTGGAGGGCGGCCATTCGGTGCGCCGCGTCGTCCACGCCGGCGGCAGCGCCACCGGACGGCGCGTCGTGCGCGAGCTCTCAGCGGTCGTCGCCGAGGACCCGCGCGTGGACGTGCTCGAGGGGAAGCGCGGAGCGGCGCTGTGGATCGTCGACGGCCGCTGCGTCGGCCTTGTGCTCGAGGACGGGCGAGCGATCGCGGCGCGCGCCGTGGTGCTCTGCACGGGCGGATCGGCGGCGCTGTGGCGGCGGACGACGAACCCGCCGGGCTCGCTCGGCTTCGGCCTCCTCCTCGCCCACCGCGCGGGCGCGCACCTCGCCGACCTCGAGTTCATGCAGTTCCACCCGACCGCGGTCACCGGCATCCCCGGCCGCGAGGGCTTTCTCATCACCGAGGCGATCCGCGGGGAGGGAGCGACGCTGCACGGCGCCGACGGCGAGCGCTTCGTCGAGGAGCTCCAGCCCCGCGACGAGGTCGCCCGCGCCATCGCGAGCGAGCTCGCGCGCACGGGCGCCGCGTCGGTCGGGCTCGACATGCGCGCGATCGACCCGACGCGGTTCCCCAACGTGGTCAGCGCGCTCCAGGAGTTCGGCCTCGACCCGACGCGCGAGCTCGTCCCGGTTGCGCCCGCGGCGCACTACGGGATGGGTGGCATCGTCACCGACCTTCGGGGGCGTTCGACGATCTCCGGGCTGTATGCGGTCGGGGAGTCGGCCTGCACCGGCCTGCACGGCGCAAACCGCCTGGCGTCCAATTCGTTGAGTGAGTGCTTCGTCTTCGGCCGCCGGGCCGCGCTGGCGGCCCTCGACGACCCCTCCGCCCCCGAGGGCGCGACGCCGCCCGCCGCCGAGCCGCTGCCCGCGCCCTCGGCACAGACGCGCGAGGCGATGTGGCGCGACGCCGGCCTCGTGCGCGTGCGCGAGGGCCTGGAGCGGCTGCTCGACGACCCGTACCCGCTCGCTCGCCTCGTCGGCCAGTTCGCCCTGCTGCGCGAGGAGAGCCGCGGCGCGCACTGGCGCGCCGACCGCCCCGAGCGAGACCCCGCACTCGACCATCACCACGCCGTCGTCGCGCCCGGCGACGAGCCCGTCTACGAGATCTGGGGCTGAACCCCCAGACCTCCGCTTAACGCGAACTCAACAAACCGAGGGTTGTTCTTCACAAAAGCGGTGTTCGCTTGCGCACACCGCGGAAGGACAGAGCGAGAGGAAGCGTCGGAAGTCGGCATGTACCAGTTCAGCCGCGCCATCTACCGGGACCTGGCCCCATTCATCGCCACGACGGAGTCGCCGGCGATGGAGGAGGATCCTCACGCTGCGGTGCTGCACGCCTGCGAGGCGACGGTGCAGCGACTCGCCAGCGATCGCCACTACTTCGCCAAGCCGGCGCGGACGCTCTTCAACGACATCCGCATGTACTTCCCGATGTCCCAGCAGCGCCGCGTATGCAACACGGTGACGCGCTGCCTGGAGCTCGCACAGGAGTGGCTCGCCCAGCAGCCGCGCCACGGCGTCGACATCAACGGCGTGCCACTCCAGTGCCGCGCGACCACACGCAGGGGCACGCCCTGTCAGCGCCTCCCGCTGCCGCGCAACGGCTACTGCCCCTCCCACCAGCACCTCGCGGAGACCGAGGACACGGACGTTGGCGGCCGCCTGGCGGCGGCCTAGGAGCCCCGGTGGTCGGGGCCGCTTGAGTCCACCGCAGCCACCGGCGCCGCATCAGGTGGACGGTGGTCCGGCGCGTGGCGTTCTCCGGTATCGCGCGGCGGCTTGCTGGAGGTCGCCCTCAGCAGTAAGAGTTGCAAGCCGAGGGGTCATCGGTTATCAAGCAGGCACCGTTGCACGAGCAACATATTTGGTCCGGCTCGCACGAACAAGTGAAGGTCTGAGAGCCGTCGGGGTTCGTGGTCGGCGGCTCGCCGGCGCCGAGCACGTCGGCCGCCTCATAAAAGGTGATCGCGGCGCTGACCAGGCCGAAGATCGGAACCTCCTGTCCCGCGACCTCGGTTCCCAAAAGCTCGTCGGTAAAGGAGATGATGGCCTCATCGGTCAGGCTGGCGTAGGCGAGCTCAACCGACGCGCCGGTGAGAGCAGGGGCAGCGGCCAGGCCGAGGGCGGCAGCAAATGCCCACTTCAGGCTCTGTCTGCGTGAGACCGGCGTGACGGCTTGCGCCGC
>DAINCW010000053.1:9671-11730 GCA_036732205.1 Solirubrobacteraceae bacterium
CCGCCAGCTCGTCGAGTCCGCTGCGCTCGCGAGCGCCCGAAACGAGCTGTGCCGTTGCCTCAGCGAAGAGCTCGCGGCGGGAATCGGACGCGCCACCGGCCGCACGTCTCGCGGCCCTGTCAAGCCAATCGCCGGTCAACCCACGCCCTCTCATCGCTGGAGCAGGGCGAGGCCGGCCTGCGCGGCCGCCTGCGCCTGCTTATTGAGCCGCATGGCCCGCTGCGTGGCGGTGCCCTTGACGTGGCTGTCCTGAGAGGTGACCGCTGTGGAAAATGTCGTCAGCTCTTCGTCAAGCGTTTTCAGGCTCTTGAGGATGTCGGCCTTCCCCCGTCGCCCGGCGGTCGTCCTGCAGTCCACGTGCTTGATGTTGCTTCGCAGAGCATGAAGGTCGCTATGAAGCCCGGCGATCGCCTGTAACAGGCGCTTGGCGTCAGCCTTGGGGCCGCCAAGTTTCGGCTTGACCCCCGGGGTCGCATGTGTCGCAGCCGTCAGTGCCCGGGCGTGTCTTCTGAGCCTTGGCGCCGCCCCTACGATGAGCAGGAGGACACGTCGGGCACCGGGGTCGTGGATTCGGCGAGCCGAACTGGTCAAAGCACCGCGACCAGTCCCGTCGACGATCCGGCCCACATGCCCATCTCAGACTCCCCGGTTGCGGCATCGAACTGCCCGTACGCGCGACTCACCATAACGGCCTTATCGGTCCACGCAAGGCACGAGTATGACAACACGACCGCTCGCTACCCGGCTCACCTGAAGCGGAGGTGTGAGGCCGGGAGGCCGCGAGTGACGTGGTCGAACGCCGGAGCGGCCTCCCGCACACCTGAAGCGGAGGTGTGAGGCCGGGAGGCCGCGAAGCGGCCGGTTACCGTCCCTGGCATGCACCTCCTTGGCGTCGACGTCGGCGGCACCTTCACCGACGCCGTGCTCGCCTCCGGCGGGCGGCTGGTCACCGCGAAGGCACCGAGCACGCCCGACGACCAGTCGCGCGGCGTCATGGAGGCGGTGCGAGTGGCGCTCGAGCGCGCCGGGTCCGCGCCGGGCGATGTCGAGGTCTTCGCCCACGGCATGACCGTGGCGACCAACGCGCTGCTGGAGGGCCGCGGCGCGCGCACCGCGCTTGTCGCCACGGAGGGCTTCACGGACCTCGTCGCGCTCGGGCGCCAGGCCCGCGCCGACCTCTACCGCCTGTGCGCGGCGCACCCGGCGCCGCTGGTGCCCGACCGGCTGCGCGTCGCGGCGCCCGAGCGCATGGGCCCGGACGGGCCGCTGCGCGGGCTGGACGACGGCGCCGCCCGCGCCGTCGCCGACGCCGTCGCCACCCTCGACCCCGAGGCCGTCGCCGTGACGCTGCTGCACAGCTACGCGCACCCCGAGCACGAGCGTGCCATCGCGGACGCGTTGTCCGAGCGCCTGCCGAACGTCCACGTCTCGCTCTCGCACGAGGTCGTCGGCACGTTCCGCGAGTACGAGCGCGCCGCGACCACCGAGGTCGACGCCGCGCTGTCGCCCCTGCTGCGCCGCTACCTGCGCGAGCTGCTGGCCCGCGCCCGCGACGAGGGCCTGCCCGCTCCCGCGATCATGCAGTCCAGCGGCGGCCTCGCGCCGCTGGAGCTCGCCGCCGCGCACGCCGCCCTCACCGTGCTGTCGGGCCCGGCGGGCGGCGCCGCGGCCGCGGCGCTGCTGGCGGCGGAGACCGGCCACGCCGACCTGTTGTGCTTCGACATGGGCGGCACGTCGTGCGACGTCTGCGTCGTCGACGGCGGCCGCGTCCGCGAGACGGCGGGCCGCGAGGTCGGTGGCCGGCCGCTCGCGCTCCCGATGGTCGACATCCACACCGTCGGGGCGGGCGGCGGCTCGATCGCGTGGCGCGACGCCGGCGGAGCGTTGCGTGTCGGGCCGCGCTCCGCGGGCGCCGACCCGGGGCCCGCGGCGTACGGGCGCGGCGGCACCGATCCGACGGTCACCGACGCCAACCTGCTGCTAGGCCGCCTCGATCCCGAGGCCGAGCTGGCGGGCGGCGTGTCGCTGGACGCCGGTGCCGCGCGCCGCGCCGTCGGCG
>DAINCW010000053.1:11740-12949 GCA_036732205.1 Solirubrobacteraceae bacterium
ACGAGGCTGTGCGCTCCCCGCTCGATCTCGGCAGCGCGGAGGGCATCGTGCGGGTGGCCGACGCCGAGATGGTCCGCGCGCTGCGCGTGATGACCATCGAGCGCGGCGTGGACCCGCGGGGCTACGCCCTGCTGGCCTTCGGCGGCGCGGGCGGCCTGCACGCCGCCGCGATCGCCGACGAGCTGGGCATCGACCGCATCCTCGCGCCGCGCGCGTCGGGCGTCCTCAGCGCGCTGGGCCTCGCGGTCGCGGAGCGCCGCGGCGACGCGCGGCGCTCGGTCCTGCTTGCCGGCAGCGCGCTCACCCGGGAGGCGCTCGCGGCCGACACCGCTGAGCTTGCCGGGGAGGCCCGGGCGGCCCTGGGCGCCGACGGCGACGGGCTGCGCGTCGCGCTCGACGTCCGCTACCGCGGCCAGTCCTTCGAGCTGACCGTCGAGGCCACCGAGCGCCCCGACCCGGCGGCCGTCCGGGAGGCGTTCGAGGCGCGCCACGAGGAGCGCTACGGCTACCGCGAGCCGGGTGGCGACATCGAGGTGGTCACGGCTCGTGTCTCGGCGTTCACCACCGGCCCCGAGGTGCGCCTCGACGCCGAGCAGGGCGCTTGCGAGCCCGACGGCCGGCGCGAGGTCGTCATCGGCGGCGCCGCCGTCGCGGCGACGATCTGGCACGGCGAGCTCGCGGCCGGCGCGAAGGTCCGCGGGCCCGCCGTCTGGCAGGGCCCGGAGTCGACGCTTCTGGTCCCCGAGGGGTGGGCCGGCGCGGTCGACGAGACCGCAACCCTCGTACTGGAGCGCACCAGATGAGACCCCGCGGGTCCTCACTCACACACCTCACGTGCCCTGGACGGCGTCCGTCGTGAGCCTCGACGCCATCGCGCTCCAGGTGGTCACTGGCGGGCTGCGCGCAACGTGCGAGGAGATGGGCGCGGTGCTCATCCGAGCCGCGCACTCGTCGAACATCAAGGAGCGCCGCGACGCCTCCACCGCCCTGTTCGACCCCAGCGGCGAGATGGTGATGCAGGCCGAGCACATCCCGGTGCACCTCGGCGCGATGCCCGCCGCCGTCGAGGCCGTGCTGGGCGCCGACCACGCGCCCGAGCGCTCGTGGGTGCTCAACGACCCCTATCGCGGCGGCACGCACCTGCCCGACATCACGGTCATCACGCCCGTGTTCGCGGGCGGCGACCTGCTGGGCTTCGACTTCGAGGGT
>DAINCW010000054.1:0-12817 GCA_036732205.1 Solirubrobacteraceae bacterium
ACGAGCAAGGACGCCTGGATGCCCGACGTCGTGGCCAAGCTCGACGAGGCGCACGCGAACCTGCTCGTCCAGCCGGAGTTCTTCATCGGCGACACCGTGCGCGCCACCGGCATGTGGTCTCCGGACAACAGCAAGGCGGCCGGCTACTCGGACCTCCTGCGCCAGCCGTCCTTCGACGCCATGGCGCTGCCGTCGATGACGGGCAACATCTTTGACCTCTCCGCCGACAACCAGTCGGCGATCGCGGTCCGCCCGCGGGGAAGGCACCCACCGCAGGGCAACCTCGTCGGCCAGGAGCCGGCGCCGGGTTACCTGGCCGTCGAGCCGTGGGCGGTGACCGATCCCGCCACCGCACCGATCCTCGACCGCCGCCGCGCGCTCGCGGCGGCCGGCGCGAAGATGCTGCCCGACGCCGCGAACCCGGCGTGCCCGGCGGCTGACTTCAAGGGCGCGTGCCGGGGCGGCCAGCAGGAGGACGTCACGTGGGCGGACGTCTCGGTCGGCGACGCACCGGCCCTCCACCGCACACGGCCACGCCCGCATGGCTCCGGCCCGTTCGGCCCGGCGCGTCCCATCGACCCGTCCTCCGCGGCGCAGCGCAACGTCGTGCTCGCCGCGCGCGGCCGCCTTGCCTGGGCGGCCTTCGAGGAGCGCCGCGGCGGCCACGACCGCGTCCTGGTCGCGCGGTCGACCGACGCCGGCGCGCACTGGCGGCGACCGGTGGCCCTTGCGGGCAAGGGCGACCAGCAGTGGCCGTCGATCTCCGTCGGGCCCGACGGGGTCGTCTGGCTGGCCTACCAACAGGACCGCCGAATCCGCGTCGCGCGTTCCGCCGACGGCGGCCGGACGTTCCCGAAGTCGATCGGTGCCGACGACTCGTCTCCGGCCAACCAGTGGAAGCCCTCGATCGCCGCGACCGGAACCAATCGCGCGTTCGTGGCGTGGGTCGACGAGCGCGACCGGTTCACCGTCGACGACCTGCCTCGGGCGAACGTCTACGGGTCCACCGTGCGTCGCGACCAGCCGTCGCCGGCCCGGCGCGTCGACACCGCGCCGACGGTGGACGACAACGCCAAGCAGATGGACAACGACTGGGCGCCCAGCGTCGCTGCGCGGGGGACCGAGCTGGTCGTCACGTGGCTGGACTTCGGTGCGTACGACTGGGACGTCGTCGCCCGGCGCTCGCACGACGGCGGCGCGTCCTTCGGCTCGGTGGCGCCGGTCAACGACACGCCGGTCAAGCAGGAGGCCCTCAACGACACGCCGCGGGCAGCGGTCGGCCCAGACGGTCCCCTGATCGCGTGGACGGACTACCGCAAGCGCGCCGACGACGCGACCGACCTGAGCCCGCACCCGCTCTACGACATCGACATCGCCGCGCCCGATGGCCTCAACCGCCGGGTCGACGACCACGGCGCGGCGCAGGTCGACACGTTCTGGCCATCGCTGGCCGTCCTGCCCAACGGCGACGCGCTCGTCGCGTGGCAGGACGACGCCACGGGCTTCGGCGCGATCCGCATCAGCCGCGTGCGCCGGGGCTCCGCCGGGCGACGGCCGGTGCGCGTCGACGACGGAGGCGCGCGGCCCGAGGAGCACGACCGCCCGGCCGTCGCCCTGACGGGCGGCGGGCGCGTGCTGGCGGCCTGGGAGGACGGGCGCGACGGGCCGTCCCAGGTCTACGCCGCGAGCGCCTCCGCGCGATCCGTGCGTTGAGCACCGGGGCCTACGGGTAGACTGCCGGCGTCGCTCCGATGAACGACGACCTATCTCGAAGTAGCGGCGTACAGGCCGCCGCCCACCGCGCGTGACGGCCCTCGCGCTCGTTCTCACGGCCGTGCTCGTGGGGGTCAACGCGTTCTTCGTGATCGCGGAGTACTCCATCGTCCGCTCGCGGCGGCCCCGGATGGAGGCCGATGCCGAGGAGGGCCTGCGCGGCTCGAAGCTCGCGCTGGAGCTGCTCGACAACATCGGCGACTACATCTCCGCCTGCCAGCTGGGGATCACGATGGCGTCAATCGGCATCGGCGCGCTCGGCGAGCCGGCCGTCTCCGACCTGCTCGAGCCGGCGCTCGGCGGCGCGGTCTCCCACGGCGTCGCCGTCGTGGTCGCGGTGATCATCGCCTACGTCCTGATCACCTCCGCGCACGTGACGGCCGGCGAGCTCGTCCCGAAGATCTACGCGCTCGGGCACGCCGAGGGCATCCTGCGGCGCGTCGCGCGGCCGCTGCGGTGGTTCCGCGTGGCGTTCGCCCCGTTCACGCACGTGCTGACCGCGATCTCGCACGCCGTGCTGCGGCTGCTGGGCACCGACCCCGAGGAGATCAGCGAGGAGGACACGAGCCCCGAGGAGCTCAAGGTGCTGATCGCGCAGGCGCGCGCCGGAGGCCAGCTGGACCCTGGGGAGGCGGGCATGCTCTCCGGCGTCTTCCACCTGCACGAGCAGGAGGCGCGCCAGGTGATGACCCCGATCCCCGCCGTCGTCACCGTGGACACGTCGGAGGACGTCGAGACGGCCCTGCGGCGCTGCATATCGTCCGGCCACACCCGCCTGGTCGTCACCGAGGACCACAACCAGGATCGCGTCAAGGGGATCGTGCACAGCAACTCGCTCGCCCGCGTCCTGATGGCCGAGGGCCCCAACGCCTCGATCGAGCCGATCATCCACGACGCGCCGATCGTGCCCGAGACCAAGCCGCTGGACGACCTGCTCGCGGACCTCCAGCGCCAGCGCTCGACGATGGCGGTCGTGGTCGACGAGTACGGCCGCGTCGCGGGCATCGTCACCGTGGAGGACATCGTCGAGGAGGTCGTGGGGGAGATCGCCGACGAGACCGACCCGGCCGGTGGCGACGTCCGCCGCCTGGCCAACGGCGACTGGTTCGTGCGGGGACACGTCGCGGTGACCGACCTCGTCGACTACGGGCTTGAGCTTCCCATCGACAGCGACGCCTACAACTCGATCGGTGGCTTCGTCTTCGCGGCGCTCGGCCGGCTGCCGCGCCGGGGCGACACCATCCAGGCCAACGGCTACTCGATCCGCGTCGAGTCCGTTCGCGAGAACCGCATCGAGGCGGTCCGCATCCGCGAGCGCCACGGCGCCGCCGCCCCCCACGCTTCCTAGCCGACCACAGGCGTTTGTCAGAAGCGCAAGTTCTGATCGCAGGGCACGTTTGAGATTGCACTTCCGCGGCAGCGCTGGGACAGCGCGCACGGAGGTGCTCTCAGGACAATCCGCCTTTAGGACGGCGGTTTGGGGAGGAGAGCGGCGGACTCAGGGGTGGATCCGTCGCACTGCAAGAACGGCCGGCTCGCGGGGTGCGAGCTGGCCGTTCTTCTTTTCGAGCCGGCTCAGCCCGAGTAGTCGTAGAGGCCGCGCCCGGTCTTCTTGCCGAGCGCGCCCTCGGCCACGAGCGACCGCACGCGCGCCGGCACGTCGGCGCCGATCTCCTCGCCGATCGCCTGGGCCACGTCGAGGCCCACGTAGTCCAGCAGCGCCAGCGGGCCCATCGGGTGGCCGGCGCCCAGCGTCATGCACGTGTCGACGTCGGCGGCCGTCATGCCGGTCTCGTCCATGAAGGCCACGGCGCTGAAGAGGTAGGGGAAGAGCAGGCGGTTGACCACGAACCCGGGGATGTCGGGCACCTCGACGGGCACCTTGCCCAGCGCGTCGCACAGCTCGCGCGTGCGGCGGCGGGTGTCGTCGGTGGCGGCCGCCGGGAAGGCGACCTCCACGAGCTTCATCCGCGGCACGGGGTTGAAGACGTGCAGGCCGGCGAAGCGCTCGGCGTGGCCGCTGTCGGTCGCGAGCGCCTCGATGGACAGCGACGAGGTCGTGGTGGCGAGGATCGCGTCTGGGGCCGCGTGCTCGACGAGGTCGCGCAGCACCGAGGTCTTCGTCTCGTGGTGCTCGATGACCGCCTCGACCAGGTAGGTCGTCTCCGCTAAGGCGGCGACGTCGGTCTCGACGTGGATGTGCGCCGCGTTGACCTCGCCGCTCAGCCGCCCGGCGACCTTGCTGACGGTTTCGCGCGCGCGATCGGCCGAATCCGCCGAGCGGGCCCATAGCAGCACGTCGCCGTGGCGCGCGGCGGTGACCGCGAGCCCGCAGGCGATTGCGCCCGACCCGGCTATGCCAAGACGTTCGTTCACGACCCTCAGTGGGCTGGCCGACCGGCCAACCGAGGCGGGTACAGTACGCACCGCCGCCGAAACCTGACTGGAGGGTCAACTTCCGCATGAGAGAGCCAGAGGGCCGCGAGGTCGTCATCGTCGAGGCCGCCCGAATCCCCATCGGGCGAGGCCACCGAGAGAAGGGCTACTACAAGGACACGCACCCGAACGAGCTCCTCGGGTCCGCCTACCGCGCGGTCATCGAGCGCGCCGCGATCGACCCCGCCGAGGTCGAGAACGTCATCGCTGGCTGCGTGCAGCAGTTCGGCCCGCAGGGCCTGCACGTCGGGCGCAACGCGTGGCTGGAGCAGGGCTTTCCGATCGAGACGTCCGCGACGACCATTGACCTCCAGTGCGGGTCGGCCCAGCAGGCCGTCAACTTCGCCGCCTCGCAGATCGCGTCGGGCGTGCACGACGTCGTCATCGGCTCGGGCGTGGAGCACATGGGGATGCTGCCGTTCTCGGCCGGTATGAAGACCCAGCAGGACTTCGGCATGGCGTTCACGCCGGAGCTGCTGGCCAAGCACAACATCGTCGGCCAGGGCCTGGGCGCCGAGATGATCGCCGACCAGTGGGAGATCCCCCGCTCCGAGCTCGACGAGCTCGCCGTCCGCTCGCACCAGCGCGCGGCGCGCGCGACGGAGGAGGGCCGCTTCGAGCGCGAGATGATCCCGATGCAGGTCAACGGCGACACGTTCGTCACCGACCAGGGCATCCGCCCCGACACGAACCTCGAGACGCTCGCCCAGCTCAAGCCGGCCTTCAAGGAGGACGGCAAGGTCACGGCGGCCAACTCGTCGCAGATCTCCGACGGCGCCGCCGCGGTCCTGCTCATGTCGGCCGACAAGGCCAAGGCGCTCGGCCTGACAGCGCGCGCGCGGATCGTCGATCAGACGACCGTGGGCTGCGATCCGGTGAAGATGCTCGAGGGGCCGATCCCGGCCACCACGAAGATCCTCGAGCGCAACAAGATGTCGATCGACGACATCGACCTGATCGAGATCAACGAGGCGTTCGCGCCGGTCGTGGCCGCGTGGCAGCGCGAGCACAGCCCCGACATGGACCGCGTCAACGTCAACGGCGGCGCGATGGCGCTGGGCCACCCGCTGGGCTCCACCGGCGCCCGCCTGATCACGACGCTGCTGCACGAGCTCGAGCGCTCCGACAAGGAGATCGGCTTCGTGACGATGTGCTGTGGCGGCGGTCTCGGTACCGGGACGCTCATCCAGCGCGTCTGACGCACGTCCGGTAGCGGTGCGCGGCGCACGGGGTGGGTCCCCGCGCGCCGCGCCGCCGCAGGCTCAGACCGCCGATCCCTCCGGCGCGCCCTCGCGAATGCCGCCGCGGATCATCTCGCGCAGCTCCGCGTTGTCCTCGTGACCGTGGATCGCCGCCGCGTGCTGCGCGGCCGCGTTGATCAGCTCGTCGTCGCTGTCGGCCGAGATCGCGATCGTGCAGTTGCTCTCGCTCGGGACCTCGCGGCAGTCGATGAACTTGCGGGCCATGCAAACCCCCCTGTTGGTTGCCGCGAGCCTACGCCTGCGCGACGGCGGTCGCCACCCGGATCATCAGGGGACGTCGCGGCGAAAGCCCACGCGGTCCGGGCGCGGGTCCAGCGGGCTCGTCTCGAGCCCGGGCGGTGGGTCCGGCTCGTTGAAGCCCCCGGGGGCGACGTCGTTGGGCCCGTCGGGGTGGAAGATCGCCGCGAGCAGCTGGATGTGGCCGCGGCCGACGCCCAGCTCCGTCTGGCCACCGCCGTACGCGCCGATGCCGTTGGCCTCGCAGAAGTCGTAGAGCGCGAAGAGGTCGTGCAGCGGCCCCGAGCGCGAGGGCTTGATGTTCACCATCCGGGGTGGGAAGGGCAGCGCCTCGACGTCGGCGACGGTGTGGATGGGCGCGTCCCAGGTGATGCGGTCGCGGTGAGGCTCGAGGATCGGGTCGGTCTCGTCGGTCAGCGCCGGGTCCTCGATCCACGCGTCCGGGAAGTACTCGACGACACGCCGGTAGAGCACGGGGTCGGCGGGCTGGTCGACGCTCGTGCCCCGGTAGAAGCCCTTGAGGTCGATCGAGTCGACGGCGCCGCTGTCGCGCAGCGCTACAAAGAGGTCCTCGTCCCAGGAGGACTGCGCGTCGAGCTTGAGGCGCACGCCCGGGTAGCGCTCGGTGCGGCTGCGGACGCGGTCCATCGACGGCGGGTCGCCGAGACGCATCGAGCTCACGAAGGTGACCGGCCTGGGCTCGCGGGCGAGCACGGTGTGCAGCGGCTCGCCGGCCTGGCGCAGGGCAAGGTCGAGGGCCGCGGACTCGTACGCCCAGACGCGATAGCGCCACGAGGCGTGCGGGGCATCGAACAGCTCGAGCGTCGCGAGGTGCTCGGAGAACGTCCGCAGGGTCCAGTCGCCGGCCAGGGGCAGGACGGCGCCGCGCTCCTGGTGGGCGAGCTGGTCGGAGGGCTCGTAGATGACGTCCTCGCCGATGCCCTCCTCGCCGGCTCCCCGCAGGCGGACGTGCGTCGTGTGGCGCTCGAACTCCGGGTTGACCTGGTGGCGCAGGCCCTCCAGCGCGTACTCGTCGACCCGCAGCGGCAGGCCGGCGACTCGCTCGAAGGTGCTCACTCGGCTCTCTGCGCGGCGCTGGCGCCTGCCTCCAGGCGCGCGACCAGCTCATCGAGCCGCAGCTCCTCCAGGCCCTGGCCGACGGCGTCCAGCTCGGCTGCGCAGAACTCCACGAGCGTCCGGCCCTCCTTGACGAGGTCCAGGGTCTCGCGCAGGCCGGCCTCGCCGGAGTCCAGGCGACGGATGATCTCCTCGATCCGCGCGGTGGCGGACTCGTAGGTGGGGGCGGCGGCGGGGTCGGTCACGGCGCGGTGTCCTGCGTGATCCTCGCATCCACGGCGTCGTCGGCGAACCGCAGGCGCACGGCGCCCTCGTCGCGGGCGGCGGCGGCGCTGGTGACCGGCTCGCCGTCGCGCCCGGTGACGAGCGCAAAGCCGCGCTCCAGCGTGCGCTCGGGGTCGTGCGCGGCCAGGGCGAGCGCGAGGCGCTCCAGGTCGGCGCCGCGCGCGACCTGGGTCGCGGTCGCGCGCGTCTTGCGCTCGAGCACGACGCCGGCGGTGAGCGTGGCGCGCCGCTCGGCCTCCGTGCGGCGGCGCCCGGCGGCGCGCAGCTCGCGCAGGGACTGGTGCAGTGCCGCGCGGTGGCGCTGGAGATGGTGGGCCGGGGCGCGAGCGAGGCGGGCGAGCGCCCGGGCGCGCTCGAGGACCGAGCGCCGGCCCTGGGCGGCCAGGCGGGCCGCGGAGCGCGCCAGCGTCAGGCGGGCGTCCGCGCAATGGCACGGCACGGCGGTCTCGGCCGCGTGCGTGGGCGTCGAGCAGCTCACGGCGGCGACGTCGTCGATCAGCGTACGGTCGGTGTGATGGCCGACCGACGCGATCACCGGCACGGGCAGCATCGCCACCGTCCGGCACAGCGTCTCGTCGCAGAAGCAGAAGAGGTCGGCGAGCGACCCGCCGCCGCGGGCGACGACGATGACGTCGACCTCGCCGCAGGCGGCCAGGTCCTGGAGCGCCTGGGTGATGCGGGGCGCGGCCTGGCGATCCTGCACCGGGGCAAACGCCCAGACCAGGCGCCCCTCCCAGCCCCGGCGCGCAAGCCCGGCGAGCACGTCGTCGCGGGCCTTGCCGCCCTCGCCGGTCACGACGCCGATCGTGCGCGGCAGCGCGGGGCGGGGCAGCGCCTTCTGCGGCGCGAACAGGCCCTCGGCGTCCAGGCGCTTGCGCAGCGCGTCGAGCTGGGCGAGCAGGTCGCCCTCGCCCGCGAGGCGCAGCCCGGTGACGGCGATGGAGAACGACGGCGAGGACGTGCGCGAGCCCGGGTAGTAGTCCGGCCCGCCGGCGACGACGACCTGCGCTCCGTCGGCGAGCGCGGCGACGCCGAGCGCCTCGAACTCGTTGCGCCACATGGAGCAGGGGAGGGCGCCCCGGGCGTCACGCAGCTCGAAGTACACGCGTGCCCGCGCGGCGCGGAAGCCCCAGACCTCGCCGAAGAGCTGGACCCGCACGCGCTTGCGCAGCTCGTCGCGCAGCATCTCCGCGTAGGCGCCCACGGCGAACGGCCCGGCGAGCAGGCTGCCGGGGATGCCGTCGGGTCGGGTGGTGGACTGATCGGCCACGGCCGATGAAGGATAGGTTCGGTCCCGGACGGATTCGCCCGGGCTACGCTGAACGCGTGCGCCGGATCGCTGCCCTCGCCCTGCTCCTGAGCGCCCTCGCGGCGGCCCCGAGCGCCCACGCCGGCCAGCTGCCCGCCGGCTGGCAGAAGGGCCTCAACGTGACGGGATTCTGGTGGTCGGACTTCCAGGGCCCCAGCTTCAAGCGCTGGCTCTCGCTGGCGAAGACGAGCGCGCACGCCAACCAGGTCACGTTCGTCGTCTCCTGGTACCAGTACTTCTCGAGCAAGAGCCGCACCGACGAGCTCAACGCCAACGAGATCCACGACTCCCCGGGCACGGCGCGGCGCTGCAAGGGCAAGAACGGCAAGGACTACACGTCATGCAAGACCCCCAGCATCGGCTCGCTGCGCAAGGCGATCAGGCGGGCCAAGGCGATGGGGCTCAAGGTCTGGCTGCGCCCGCAGGTCGACGTCGGCCGCGGCGATCGGACCTCGACGTCGCGCAAGTACATCGACAAGAGCCCGGCCGAGCGCGCGAAGTGGTTTCGGTCCTACAAGTTCTTCCTGAGCCAGTACGTGCGGGTTGCGCGCGACGAGCACGTCGACGGCCTGCTCATCGGCGCCGGCTTCAGCGCGCTGACGAACACGGATGACGACCGCGCCGTGTGGCGCCAGCTCATCGCCGACGTGCGCAGCGGCGCCCTCACCGGCGACGGCCGGGGCTACACGGGCAAGCTCGGCTACGCCGCGGAGTGGGACTCGGTCGTCCAGGACGCCGGGGACCCAGCGACCCAGCTGTTCTTCTGGGACGCGCTGGACGTCATCGGGATCGACGCCTACTTCCCGCTCGTGCCCAAAGGCGAGCAGGGCAATCCGAGCCCGGACATCCTGCGCGCCGGATGGTCGACTGACTTCCAGGGCGGGCTGCCCGACTCGCCGCTCGACCTCGTTCGCAAGCTCCACGCCGAGTACGACAAGCCCGTCGTCTTCACGGGCCTCGGCTACCTGTCGCGCCAGGGCACGGCGGCGTACCCGGAGAAGTCGGAGCTCGCGCTGGCCTCGGCCGGCGGGAGGGTCAGCCAGCGGGCCCAGGAGCGCCCGATCCGCGCCGCGTTCGACGTCTGGTCGAACATCGCCCGCACGGAGCACTGGTTCCAGGGCATCTGGTGGTGGGAGTGGCCCGCGTCCGGCCGCGGCGGCCCGAAGAACGGCTCGTTCAGCGTGGAGGGCAAGCTGGCCGAGCAGACGATCTGCTCGCGCCAGGGCGGGCGGAGCTGCCACCCGACGAAGCGCGTGCCCTGACTAGATTGCGGCGCCGTCGTCCAGTGACGGCAGCGACGGCTGGCCCGGCTGGTTCGGCGTGCCGCGCGTCTCGCCCGTGAACCCCAGCCGCGTCAGGCGCGCGACCTCGCGCTCGCCCTCGATGCGGGCCGGATGGTCGGCCGGCAGGCCCTCGATCAGCTTCGCGATGCGGTTGCGCAGCTGAAGCGCGAAGTGCGGGGTCGATGCGCCCATGAGCTGGCGGACGTCGTCGACCGTGACGTTGTGGTCGGGCTTCGTGCGGGCAGGGTGCTCGGCTTCGCTCACGGTGACCTTGGGGCCGTCACGCGCGACACCTCGAGGAGGGCGTCGATGCGGGACTGCGTCGCGGGCGAGACCTGCTGCGCGTCTCCCACGAGCCAGCCGTGATTGTAGACCGCGTCGTGCGCCGGATCTGATTGGTATCCCGGCTGGATGTCGAGCAGGAACTGGACGAGTGCCGGCGGCAGGTCGCCCTTGGGCCCGACCAGCAGCAGCGGCCCGTAGGTGCCGCTCGCCGACAGCGGCGCGGCCGCGGCGGCGACCAGCGGCTGGGAGGCGTTGGCGAAGACGAGGCCGTGGCCCGGGTCCGTCACGCCCCAGCCGAACGAGCCGTCCTGGAAGCGCGCGAACGCGATCGCGCTCGTGACCGGGTCGTTGCCCCCGATGCGCAGGACGGTGCCGTAGCGGCGCATGATCCCGACGGCGTGGCCGCCCACCGCCGAGCGGGGCCCCAGGACGTAGATGTTCGGCTTGTCGTGGCGCTGGAGCGCGGCGATCGTCGGCGCGGGAACCTCGTTGCGGGTGACGAACAGGACGGGATCGCCGGACTTGGCCGCCCAGGCGGCTGCGGGCATGCCGTAGTCCGGCGCGTCCGCGCTGGCGACCACGACCGCGGCCGCCGGGCTGGCGTTCGCCGCGGTCGCCAGCCGGTCGATGGCGCCGGCGAGCTCGAACGGCGCCTTGCCGGTCACGTCGGTCGTGCGCAGCTTGCCGGGCTTGGGCACCGAGCCGACGCGGATGACCTGGGCGCCGCCGGCCGCCGTCGAGCCGGTGGGGTGCAGCGAGGAGAGCGCATCCTGGGTGGCGCCCGGCAGCGAGCCGCCCTGCGCGTAGAGCACCGGCGCCCGGACGGGGGGCGCCATGAGCACGGATGCGGCCACCGCCACGCGCCAGTCCTTGGAGTCGACCAGCGTCACCGCGTCCGGGTGCGCGCCCGTCGCGCCGGCGGGGTAGACGGCTCGCGCGATGGCGGCCGCGTCCGCGGTGGCGTCGCCGCCGCCCACACGCGTCGTGTTCTTCGTCGCGAAGGTGGGGAAGCCGAGGTCCTGGGCGGCGTGGCTCGAGCTGCCCTTGAGGCCGATCGTCGGGCCGCCGTTGCCGCTGTCGTGGCCGCGCCCGCAGCCCGCCACCGCGAGCGCGGCGGCGACGGCGAGCACGCATAGAGGTTGGGCGGTCGTCATCGGGCGCGAGCGTAGCGGCCGACGGTCGATCGCGGATCAGGTTGATCTACCCTGCCCGTCCCGTGCCGCCGGAGATCTCCACCCGCAACCGCCTCGGTCGACGAGGTCGTGGAGGCCGCCCAGAACTGCCCGGTGGACGCGATCATCGTCACCGACGAGGGTGGCGAGCAGATCTACCCGTAGGGATGCGTAACCGCGCGTCGAAGGGGTGGTACTCATAACTGCGCTGTAGCGATCCGTTCAGACCGCTAGTCTGCGCATCGATACGCCGAATCCTTGGCAAGACGCCGAGGACCGGGGGACCCAGGTTGTTGGGGTGAATCTCGTGGTGATGCCACGAGAAGCGCGGCTCTTTCCGCGCCAACCCGTCAGCTAACCCCGGAGGCCCACGAAAGAGGTAGCTGTGCGGGTTCGCGCCCTGACAACGCCGGTCATCGTCGTACTGGCTCTCAGCCTGGCCGCAGTTCCGGCCGGCGCGGCCACGCGCGGCAACGACGGCGGCGCGACTCCGGCTCCCGGTGCGGGCGGTGCCACGCCCGCGCAGGGCAACCCCGCGGGCGACACCGGCGGCCAGGCCTACGGCCAGCCGAACCCGGCGGCCACGCCCACCACTCCCGGCGCCGTGGCCAAGATCGTCGACGGCCTCGCCTACGCGCCGGCCGGCGCCCCGGAGGCAGTGCAGAAGGCCATCTGGGCCGCCAACCAGATCATCGGCCGCCCGTACGTCTACGGCGGTGGCCATCGCTCCTTCCGCTCCAACGGCTACGACTGCTCCGGCACCGTGTCGTACGCCCTCCACGGCGGCGGCCTGCTGGCCTCGCCGCTGGACTCCTCGAGCTTCATGAGGTGGGGCGACGCCGGCCCGGGCCAGTGGATCACCATCTGGACGAACCACGGCCACGCGTTCGTGATCATCGCCGGCCTGCGCCTGGACACCAGCGCCGCGGGCGATCCCGGCGGACTCAGCGGGCCGCGCTGGCGCCCCGTCCTGCGCCCCACCAGCAGGTTCCACGCCCGCCACCCCACCGGGCTGTAGGCCGCTCGCGGGACCGGGCCCGGCTTCGCCGGGTCCTCCTGGATTAGGGTCCGGGCATGTGGAGCGATCGCGTCGACGCCATCCTCGACGGCGACCTGACCACCGCCCTCGCATACGTCACGCCCGCCGGGGGCGCCTGCACACCGGCTGGCTGGAGGTAGCCGCGGGCACACAGGGCGAAAGCCCTGGGTCGGGGCGGGCGACCTACGCGCCCCACACCGAGCAGGGCTTCGCCGCGCCGCCGAACAAGACCATCCTGCTGCTGGTCAACGGCTTCATGGCCCGGCGCGGGCTGAAGCAGGCGCGCCGGGCGCAGGCCGCCGCTCAGTAGGCTGCGCGACAGCACCCCGAGGCCCGACAGGAGGCACCCGCATGCCCGGCATGTCCGGACGCTTCTCGACGATCGTGAAGGCGAAGGTCAGCAAGCTGCTGGACCGCGCCGAGGATCCAGCCGAGACGCTCGACTACAGCTATCAGAAGCAGCTCGAGCTGCTGCAGAACGTGAAGAAGGGCATCGCCGAGGTCGTCACCTCGAAGAAGCGCCTGCAGATGCAGCAGTCAAAGCTCCAGGAGTCGATCGTCAAGCTCGACACCCAGGCCCGCCAGGCGCTGGCCGCCAACCGCGAGGACCTCGCGCGCATGGCCCTCGAGCGCAAGCAGGTCGCGCAGGCCGAGCTCGC